>DAIOVO010000066.1:10163-15622 GCA_036758965.1 Chthoniobacterales bacterium | reverse complement strand
TGCAGTAACTCCGCCGCCTCCGCCAAGCGTCGCGTCAAATTATGATCGGCCGTGCTCGGTGCCGGATCGCCGGAGGGATGATTGTGCACCACCACGACCGCGTAAGCCGCCTGCGAAATAGCCGGCCGAAAAATTTCTCGGGGATGCGCGATGCTCTCGTTCAAACTCCCGAGCGCGATTTCTTTCGCTTCCATTAAACGAAATCGAGTGTCGAGCAGTAGAACGCGGAGCGATTCCTTGTCGAGCGCGCGCATCTCGGCACCGAAAAATTCATTGACCAGCTCCGGCGTATCGATTTTTTGGCGCGAAACTTTTTCCTTCGCCATCCGGTCGGCCAACTTAAAAGCAGCCGCCAACTGCACCGCTTTGGCCGAACCGACTCCGCGAATTTTGGCGAGCTCGGGCGCGGTGCTGCGCGAAAGCTCGCTCAGGCTCCGATATTTTTCCAAAATCTCGCCACCAACCTCGATCGCGTTTTTTCCCGGCAGGCCGGTGCGCAGCAAAATCGCGATCAACTCCCGGTTGCTGAGCGCGTCCGCCCCGCGCTTCAATAATTTTTCTCGCGGCCGATCTTCTTCCGGCAGCTCCCGAATTTTTACTGCCGCCATTAAACTTCCGGCGCGCGCAGCGATTGCATCATCCCACCGATGGCATCGACCAAAAAATGGAGCGACTCGACCGCGTGCGACTTGCCAAGCGGATCGAGCGCGAATTTCGCCTGGCGCAGGCGACCCTGTCCGAAGGCGAGCGATTCCTCCATGGCCGCGCCGGCGGAAGTTTTCAGCAATCGGGTCACCGCCGCGCTATCTCCTTCCAGAATCAACTGGCAATAGCGTTCCTTTTCGATCGCCGAAGCCTTGCGCAAAAGATGCAGCATCGGCAGCGTCATTTTGCCTTTGCGCAAATCGCTCCCGAGCGTTTTGCCCATCTCGCGCCCGGAGAGGTCCAGGCAATCATCATAAATCTGGTAGGCCGCGCCGAGGTGCTGGCCGAAACTTTTTAGCGCGCACACTTCTTCCGCGCCTACGCCATTGAGCTTCGCGGCCAATTCCGCTGCCACCGCGAAAAGAGTCGCGGTTTTTAATTCAATGATCCGGATGTATTCGTCGATCGCGAGGTGAAGATCGAATCGCCGCTGGGTTTGAATGATTTCGCCGGTGCAAACATCGCGGGTGGCACGTGCGATGGCGCGGCTCACGGTCGCGCCATCGAATTGAGTCGAAAGATCGAGGGCGTGGGCAAAAAGCGAATCGCCCAGCAGCACGCTGAGCGCATTGCCCCAGCGCGCGTTCAGCGTCGGTTGATTTCGCCGGCGCTCGGCTTCGTCCATGATGTCGTCGTGCACGAGAGTGGCGAGATGAATCAGTTCGACGATGACCGCGAGATCTACATGCTCGGGCGTGACTGCGCCGCTCGCGCCGGCGCTTAACAAAGTGACGAGCGGCCGGAGACGTTTCCCGTTACTATCGAGCGCGTAACTGACGTAACCCTCGATTGCCGGATCAAACGCCCGCACCTGTTGAGTAATGCGCGCGCTCACTTCCTCCAACGGCGATTGCACCATCGCGGCTGCGCGGTTCAAAGGGTTGGGGGAAAACGCGGGAGCCGCGGTTGAGCGCAAGGAAACCTCCACAAGTTCAGGATAGAAGAGCGGTTTTTAATGTCAAAGCTCCAAGCTCTTCAGCGCCGATGGAGCCAGCCTGGTGTCGCGTATTTTTGCGCAGCCAAATCTTCCGCGCGACGCACCGCGACGGGTTGCATCTCTGCTGCAAAAATCTTTTCCGCCATCGCAGTTGCAAGGCACACGCGGAAATCTTCTCCCAGGTTTTGGAGTTGAATGCTGCCCTGCTGGAGCAAACTCGCGCGCGTCCGGCGCTGTGCGGCGCCGGCGATTTTTCGCTCGTCTGCCATCACGTCGGCGATGACCGGATTCGCGAAACAGGCGTCGACCGTGGTTTTGCAGACAGATTGCAATTGCCTGGTGCACTTGCTCATAAATTTTTCGGCTGGAAAATCGAAAAGCAGCATCGTTCGCCCCGATCAAAAGTGAATAGGTGAGGTCTTCGCCGTGGGGGACGATTCCGCCGCCGGTCCAGCGCCGAACGAGCGCGCGTTCGCCTGCAAACTCACGCGCTTCCTCGAATTTTCCGAAGTAACCAAACGAAACCGACGGTTCCGCCCACCGATAAAAACGCAGGATCGGCATTCCGATTTTATCCAGCAGCGCTTCGTCGATCGCCATGTTCAGCGTCGCTGCGCGCGGCGCCGGATCGTCAATTACGAGCAGCTCGGAGAAAAACGGATTCAGTTTTCCAGCTCGCGCAGAATTTTCTCGGCGGCCGCGACCGGTTCGCTTTGCCCAATGATCGGCCGGCCAATGACCAGGTAATCCGCGCCGGCCGCGATCGCTTCCGCCGGTGTCATCGTCCGGTTTTGGTCGTGCGTTTCGGCGCCTTTTTGCCGGATGCCGGGGACGACCAGCTTCGTATCCGGTCCGACCGCATCGCGCAGCAATGGGACTTCGTGCGCGCTGGCGACGATTCCGCCCACGCCGCAATCGACTCCGAGCCGCGCCAGTTGTTTCACTTGTTGCGCGACATCATTTTCAATTCCAACTCCGCGTAAAGTATCGCGCGTCGCGCTCGTCAAAACCGTCACGCCCAGCAGCAATAAATTCGGCGGCGCGGCCGCGACCGCGGCCAAAATCATTTCGCGCCCACCGGAGAGATGCAGCGAAAGCATTTGCACATCGAGCCGAGCGGCCGCCTCCACCGCCCGCGCCACCGTGTTTGGAATATCGTGGAATTTGAGATCGAGAAAAACTTCCGGGCCGAGATCGCGAATTTGCTGCACCAGCTCGGGCCCTTCGGCGGTAAAAAGTTGCAGGCCAATTTTCACCGTCGCGACAATCGGCGCCAAATCACGCGCCAGACGCAGCGCCTCCGCCGCGCTGGGCACGTCCAGCGCGACAATCACCCGCTCGCTCGCCGGCAACTTCATCTCGCCATCCTCCCCAAATTCATCGACAGATTGCAAGTAATGGAAGAACGCGCTCACGCGAAAGTGAATTTTTTTCTGCGGGTGCTGCGCCGGCGCGAGGATGGCTTTCATGAAATCGAAACGCTGGTTGCGCCGATCTCACTCTACGATTCGTTAGAATTTTCTGCCGCCGAAGAATTTTCATTTTCCTGCAGCGATTCCACCCTGCCGACCGGCGAAGAGAATCTGGTTGTCCGCGCCGCAAATCTGTTCTTTGACGAAACAAAAATTCCGGCTGCGGTGTCGATTGCGCTGACTAAAAAAATTCCGCACGCGGCGGGTCTTGGTGGTGGAAGCAGCGATGCGGCTGCGACGCTGCGTGGATTAGACAAATTTTTCGAGACGAAGCTGACGAATGAAAAATTGCTCGCGTTGGCGGCCAGGCTTGGTTCCGACGTTCCATTCTTCATTGAAGACCAACCGGCAATTTGTCGCGGCCGCGGAGAAGTGATTGAGCCAGCCCGGTTAGCGCAAGAATTTCGACTGTTACTGCTCAAAGCGTCGTTCGGCGTCGCGACGCCGTGGTCGTATTCGCGCTGGAAAGAAGCGCGCGAAATGCCGGGTGTGGACTACTCGCCGCAATCATTTGCCGGCTTAACTCTCGTTAACGGCCTGGAACGGCCGGTGTTCGAAAAATTCATCTTTCTCGCGTTTATGAAGAATTGGCTGCGGGCGCAGCCAATTCTTCGCCGTCGGACTCATGGCGGGTTCGGGTTCGACCATGTTCGCGATTCTGCGGGAACCGGCCACAGCCGATTCGCTTGTCGCGCGCGCTGGGTCGGAGCTCGATCAAAAACTCTGGTCGTGCGCCTGTGAGACGATGGTTACCGGCAACCAAGCCGAGTAAATCCGCAACGCCATCATCCCCGAGCGAAGTCGAGGGCGATTTTGCCCGGGTAGGGTGAGCGTCCCGCCCGCCGGTTTACGCGTCTCGCGGAAACGAACTTTTCGCCCGTCGCGCGTTACTGCAGAAAAAAGTTCGTGATCGCGAGACGCAATCACCGACGGGCGGGACGCCCACCCTACCCGGGAACCTGATTCGCGATCGCTAATGTAGATCGCTATTCACCGGCGTTTCGCCGCAGACTGGCGAGCGCATATTCGCGATTTAATTTCGCGATGAAGCTGGCACTGATTTCCGCCGGACAGACCGCTTCGCATTCGTAGGTATTGGTGCAGTTGCCGAAACCTTCCTCATCCATCTGCCGCACCATTTTTAGAACGCGCTCGACGCGGGCCGGCGCGCCCTGCGGCAAAAACGCCAGATGCGAAACTTTCGCCGAAGTAAATAACATGGCGGAAGCATTCGGACACGCCGCCGCGCAGGCGCCGCAACCGATGCAGGCCGCCGCTTCCATCGCGATGTCGGCATCGTGTTTCGCAATCGGGATCGAGTTCGCTTCCGGCGCCGAACCGGTGCGCGCAGCGATAAATCCGCCCGCCTGCACGATGCGATCGAGCGCGCTGCGATCGACCACCAGGTCACGCACGAGCGGAAACGATTTCGCGCGGAACGGCTCAATCGTGATCGTTTCGCCGTCGCGAAAACTGCGCATGTAAACCTGGCAGGCGGCGGCCGGATGTTTCGGTCCGTGCGCCTCGCCGTTGATGGTGAGCGCGCAAGTGCCGCAAATCCCCTCGCGACAATCCGAATCGAAGGCGATCGGGTCCTGCCCACGTTCCGTTAGCTCGTCATTCACAATGTCGAGCATCTCGAGAAAGGAAGTGTCGGGCGAAATATTGCGCGCCTCGTAGGCAACGAGTTCGCCGCCGCTTTCGCGATTGGCCTGTCGCCAGATTTTGAGATGAAAGTTCATGCCTTCGTCATCCCGAGCGGAGCCGAAGACTTCGCTGCGCTTCGCTCGGGATGACGGATTTTCACTTGTAGCTCCTCTGCGAAAGATGCACCGCCTCGAAGTGCAACGGCTCGCGATGCAATTTCGGCGGCTCAATTTTTCCGTTACCTTGAAATTCCCAGGCGGAAACGAAGGCGAAATGTTCGTCATCGCGCTGCGCTTCGCCTTCCGCCGTTTGATGTTCTTCGCGGAAATGTGCGCCACACGATTCATCGCGTTCGAGCGCATCGGTCACCAGCAGCTCGGCGAACTCGAGAAAATCAGCGACGCGCCCGGCCCGTTCGAGCGATTGATTGTAAGTCTCGCCTTCGCCGGGCACGCGGACCGTTTTCCAGAATTCTTCGCGCAGTTTTGGAATTTCCGCGAGAGCTTCGCGCAATCCGGTCGCGTTACGGGCCATGCCGCATTTGTTCCACAGCAACAGCCCTAGCTCGCGATGGAATGAAGTGATGGTGCGGCTGCCGTTTGTTTCCAGCAGACGTTTCACGCGCGCGCGCACTTCCGCTTCGACGCGCTTGAACTCCGGATGATCAATTGCGGGACGTTTGCCGATTTGAGGAGCGA
>DAIOVO010000066.1:0-10137 GCA_036758965.1 Chthoniobacterales bacterium | reverse complement strand
GTGTTGGGCAAAACGAAATAGCCATCCGCCAGACCTTGCATGAGTGCGCTGGCGCCAAGCCGGTTCGCGCCGTGATCGGAAAAATTTGCTTCACCGATGACGTGCAGTCCGGGCACGTTGCTCATCAAGTTATAATCCACCCACAAACCGCCCATGGTGTAATGCACCGCGGGATAAATTCGCATCGGCACCTGGTAGGCATTTTCGCCGGTGATCTTGTCGTAGATATCGAATAAATTTCCGTATCGCTCGCGAATGAGCGGCTCGCCCAAACGCGAAATGGCGTCGGCGAAATCGAGATAAACGCCGCGCCCGCTCGGGCCGACGCCACGTCCTTCGTCGCAAACTTCCTTGGCCGCGCGGGAAGCGATGTCGCGCGGCGAAAGATTTCCGAAGCTCGGATATTTTCGCTCGAGATAATAATCGCGCTCGGCATGGGGAACATCGTTCGGGGCTTTGGCGCAATCCTCGGCCCGCTTCGGCACCCAGACGCGGCCGTCGTTGCGCAGCGATTCGCTCATCAACGTGAGCTTGGATTGATGATGACCGCTGACCGGAATGCAGGTGGGATGAATCTGGGTGTAACAAGGATTAGCGAAGAGCGCGCCCCGTTTGTAAGCGCGATAAGTGGCGGTGACGTTGCAGCCGCGCGCGTTGGTCGATAGAAAAAAAGCGTTTCCATAACCGCCGGTCGCCAGAACAACGGTGTCGCCAGCAAAGGCGCGAATTTCGCCAGTTTTCAAATCGCGCGTGATGATTCCTTTGGCGTGACCATCCACCAAAACGAGGTCGAGCATCTCGGTTTGCGGAAACATTTCCACCGTGCCGGCGGCGACTTGCCGGCAAAGCGCCTGGTAGGCGCCGAGCAGAAGTTGCTGGCCCGTCTGGCCGCGCGCGTAAAAAGTGCGCGAGACTTGCGCGCCGCCGAAGGAACGATTGGCGAGGTAGCCGCTGTATTCGCGCGCGAAGGGCACGCCTTGCGCGACACATTGGTCGATAATGTTTACGCTCACTTCCGCCAGCCGATAAACATTGGCTTCGCGCGAACGGAAATCGCCGCCTTTGATCGTGTCGTAAAACAAACGGAAGACGCTGTCGCCGTCGTTCTGATAATTTTTGGCGGCGTTGATTCCGCCCTGCGCGGCGATGGAATGCGCGCGCCGGGCCGAATCCTGGTAACAAAAACATTTTACCCGGTAACCGAGTTCGCCCAGGGTGGCGGCGGCCGCGCCCCCAGCCAGACCGCTGCCCACGACAATGATCTCGAACTTGCGGCGGTTGTTCGGGCTAACGAGACGTGAATTATTTTTGTAACTCTCCCACTTCTGTTCGAGCGGGCCAGGCGGAATTCTGCCCTCAAGTTTTCCGATCATAGTTGCTGCGCCGGCTTGATTATGCCTAGGAGAACAGCCACGGGAATAGCGCTGTAGCCGATAAAAAGCAGCCACGCTAAAATCCGCGCGCCCAGGGCGAGCCGCGGTGTCAATTTTTTGTCATTGAGCCCGAGGGATTGAAAGAAACTGGAAGCGCCGTGGGTAAGATGAAGGGTGAGGAGGAACAAGCCGATGATGTAAAAAGCGGAGACGTAAACGTTCTGAAATCCGTAAACCATCATCGAATAAACGTCGTAGTGATTGAGCGGATCGTTTTTTAGCAGCGGAAATTCCGGATTGAATCGGCGGCCAGTAAAATGGAGCAGGTGAAAAATAATAAAGGCGAGCACAACCAGCCCGCTCACCACCATGTGACGTGAGGCGTAGCTGGCTTTGATGTTTTTCTTTTCCACGTAGCCTTGCGGTCGCGCGCGGCGGTTTTCGATTGCGAGCAAAACGGTGAAATAAATGTGCAGGATGACAGAGACGAGCAGGCCGATTCGCACCAGCCAGAGAAGCGGGCCGAGATCGCGCAGATGTTGCGCGTAATCGTTGATCCAGCGCGGGCCGATGAAAATTTGCAAATTGCCCAGGAGATGGCCGATGACGAACAGGAGCAGAATCACGCCGGTGAGGGCGACGATCATTTTTCGGCCGATGGATGAACGATAAAAGGCGGAGAAATTTGCCACGAAGTAATACGCTTACCGTTTTTATTTTCGCGTTCAATCACGATCCGCTTTGTAACACAGGCATCATTGCCTGTTTTGTCACGCTGGGCATCCCTGCCCGCAAGTCGAGGACTGCAGGCTGGAAGCCCGCTTGACTTGGCAGGCGAAGACGCCTGCGTTACGCTCGCGTTGTGTCCATTGCGACTGAAGTTCCGCGCCGTTCCTTCGGCCAAACCATGCGCCCCGATGTTTGGTGGACGCAGCCGCTCATTGTTTTTCTTGGCCTCGGAACATTCATTATTTATTCCACCTGGGCGGCATTTCAGGGCGCACATTATTTTTTCGGCAACTACATCTCGCCTTTTTATTCGCCGGAATTATTTGGTGCTTCCCCGCACAGTTGGTTCGGCCCCCAACCAGCGTGGTGGCCGGGCTGGCTCTTATTTTCGCCGGCGCTATTGATTCTTTGGGCGCCCGGCGGCTTCCGGCTCACCTGCTATTATTATAGAGGCGCATATTACAAAGCCTTCTGGGCCGATCCACCCGCCTGCACCGTGGGCGAGCCCCGCAAAACCTATCTCGGCGAACGTTCCTTCCCGCTGATCATGCAAAACGTTCACCGCTATTTTCTTTACCTCGCCCTCATCTTCATCGTCATCCTGGCCTACGATGTTTGGAAAGCGGCGCATTTCGCAAACGGCTTCGGCATCGGCGTCGGCACGCTCGTTTTGGCGGTCAACGTCATCCTGCTCGGCGGTTACACCTTCGGCTGCCACTCGCTGCGGCACTTGGTCGGCGGCTTTCGCGATCAACTTTCGCGCGCGCCGAATTGTTACCAGGCTTATCGCTGTGTCAGTTGTTTGAACCGCCGCCACATGCTTTGGGCCTGGATGAGTTTGTTCTGGGTCGGATTCACCGATCTTTACATTCGCCTTTGCTCGATGGGTGTGTGGCACGATTGGCGGATGCTGTAGGCTGGCATTTTACCTAACGAGACATAGACGCTAATGAAATCCGCCGAAGAAAAGCGCCGTCGTTTCCATCAACTGCATGAAACAGGTTGTTTCGCGCTCCCGAACCCGTGGGACATCGGAAGCGCTCTCTACCTTCAGCACCTCGGCTTTAAGGCGCTCGCTACTACTTCCGCCGGTTTCGCTTTCTCCCGCGGTTTGCCCGATGGCAAGGTCGGACGCGACGCCATGCTGGCGCACATTCGCGAGCTGGCCGCCGCCACCGATCTTCCGCTCAACGCCGATTTCGAAAATGGCTACGCCGACTCGCCGGAAGAAGTGGCCGAGAACGTACGCCTTTGCGCCGATACCGGTGTCGCCGGTCTTTCTATCGAAGACAACTCCGGTGACAAACAGAACCCGCTTTACTCACTCGATGTCGCCACCGAACGCATCCGGGCCGCGCGCTCGGCCGCCGATGAGAGTAGCGTCCTTTTGGTTGCGCGCGCGGAATGTTTTCTGGTTGGTCGCGAGGAGATCGACGAAGTAATTCGCCGGCTCACAGCTTACGCCGAAGCCGGGGCAGATTGTTTGTATGCGCCGGGAGTGAGCGAGCCAGCGCAGATAAAAGCGATGGTTCAAGCTGTCGCGCCAAAGCCGGTTAATCTTCTAATTGGAAGCGCCGGTAGCTTGCCGATGAAGGAAACGGAAGCTCTCGGCGTTCGCCGGGTAAGTGTCGGCGGCGCGATGGCGCGCGCGGCCTGGGGAGGCTTCATCGCCGCTGCGAAAGGATTAGCCGAGCGTGGTAGTTTCGATCAATTCGCTCAGGCTACTCCGCATTCCGAATTACAAAACTTCTTTGCCCACGAAATAGGTTCCTGAGGGATAAGGATTGACCGCGCATTTGGGCGCCACTTAAGTTCTGTCCTATGAATAGCCGCGTGTTGATCCTGATCGGTTTTCTTGTCAACTGGGCCCTTATAAATACGTCGCGCGCTCAAATGCACGATCAGTATAGCCCGCCGCGTAATCGAACCACGCGGACGAATCAACAAGCAGGCGATGCGAGTCTTATCCCGCGCCAGCAGGAGCCGGCGCCGACCGACCTCAGGCCGAAGTACCAAGCGGCTCTGCGGCAAAAGAACGACGGCGACTTTCTCTTATATACCGGCGAGGAAGGGACGCGAATTTACCTGCCAATGAAAGGCGGTCATCTCGGTGCCATCCACGCGCTCGGAAAAAGCGGTAAAAACGTGACGCTGCGGTTTAGCACCGAGCGAGGACAGTGCTTCGTTTGCTGGGGACCGCTCTGCAAATATAAAATTCAAGTCCAATGTCCGACTCCGTGAGCACCGGGGCGCTTGAGGCCGAAGCTGCGCAATCTATTTCTCGTTAGACGGAACGGATCGAGCCGCCAGGATCACATCTTTCATCGCTCCCGCCGTCCCCGGCTTTGCCGAAGTATGGAGTTGACCACGAGTTCGGCCATTGCTTACTGTCGGGGCGATGAAAAAGAGCATTTTTGTTTTAGCCAGCGTTGTTGCTTGCTTTACCTTCGCAAATACCTCCCGCGCGCAATACACCACCAAGCAACCTAGCGGCACGACTAAAGGAAGCTCGGGCGACGTGAGTCTTATCCCGCGCCAGTCGGAGCTGGCGCCGACCGACGTCAGGCCGCAGTTCGAAAACGCTCTGCGGCAAAAGAAAGATGGGGATGTCGTTTTATATACTGACGAGGAAGGCACGCGAATTTACCTGCCGGTAAAAGGCGGCCATCCCGGTGTTCTCCACGCGGCAAGCAAAAGCGGTAAAGCCGTGACGCTGCGCCCTAGCACCGAGCGAGGGAAGTGCTTCGTTTGCTGGGGGCCGCTCTGCAAATACAAGATTCAGGTTCAATGCCCGAACCGATGAGAATCCAGGCGTTTGAGGCCCAAGCTGCTTAAATCTATGCCTCGTTAGATAGGAAAGGCCGGGCAAGCCCAGGATCAGTAAAGGGCGTCGGCCACTGGAGAACCGTAGTCGTTGGTGGCGGCTGCGGGCTATATTTGCTAACCATCTGCTGCAGCCAACCTTTTGGATGGCGTCGTTCGTGGCGGCTTGAAACCAGCAGGTCGTGATTGATTCTTGGGAACCGTTTTGACCGGCAACTTCATTCTCAGAGTTGTCGGTACGATCAGTGATGCGATTCTGTAATTGAAATGACGACGACGGCAAGGGTTGAGGAGAGCAGCGGACGCGCGATCGTCCTCGTCGATCAGGAACCGCTGCGGAACGCGCTCCGGCGGCGCTGCCAAAGTGCCTTGGCGGTGCTGGCAAAACGGCGCCAGCAACTGGGTGTTTTTGAGCGCGAAGATAAACCGGCTTTTACGAGGTGGCTGGCGCGAGAGTTTGGGTCGCAGTTGACCGCGGCGCGCGAGCTTGAAGCACAAATTCGGACGAAACAGACGTTGCTCCAGGAGGTAGAAAACGAAATGCGCCGCGTTGGTTGCGACGCGCCGACCGCTTACCGGCGTTTGCGCTTTTGGCGCGACGAGCCGGCGCCAGCGCACACGCAAAGCCCGCCTCCACCGGACGATTACGCTCAGTTAAGCCCAGAGGAGAAAGAAGCGATCTTCAAGAATTGGTTGCTGGAATATTTCGGGATTAACCCAGAACAAATGGAAGCGACGGCTTACAAGACGACCTTTGGAAATTTTCGGGTCCATCTTTTTGGCGATGCGGCCAGCGATGAGACCATTTTTGTTTTCTCCGCTCCGGAACCGCCCAGCCGAAAAATGAAGGAAACGTATCGCGTTCTCGTGCGCCGTTTGCATCCGGACCGACGTGGCGAGGGAGATGCGCGAGCGAGCGCCCTCTGGCATGAAGTGCAAAAAGCTTACGCCGCGCGCGATCTCGAGCGGATGGAAACGTTGCTGGCTTTTACTGAGATCGAAGCGGGCGAGCTCGGCGCGCGCACTTCCCTTTTCCAGATGGGCGCGGTCCGGCGCGAGCTCCAGCAGACCTGGCGCGCGCTCCGGCAAAGCTTACGGGCGGCGGCGGCTAACGAGGCCTGGAATTTCGCCGCCCGATCCGCGCCGGAAACAATTCGCGCCCGCGTTCAGCAAAATCTCGAACAAGAACTGGAGCGCCAGCGCCGCACTCTCGAGTATCTGGGCCGCACAATTGCTGAATTATCGAGCACTCGCGGAGACTTTGGATTTAGCCGACGCGCCACCGAGCCGATTCCCAATTTGTAAGAGGCCTGGAAATGGCGGAGCCGGTTCGCGCGCGGCGAAAATCTCAGTTAATTCTCGAAAGAAAGTTGCGATGCAGCCGAATCGAAACAACGGCGAGGCTGGCGGGGAGCAGCCGCCGCCGGATGAACAAACGCCGGATTTACGCGCGCCTCATCGCGTTGCCGCCGGCCTTCCGGCGGTGACCGAGAGTCTTAAGTTTGCGGCCCGCGAATCTGGTCTCGTGCGCGGGATTGGCACCTGGTTGCGGGTTAACAAAAAAGATGGGTTCGATTGCCAAAGCTGCGCCTGGCCCAGCCCGGATGAAGAGCGCAACGTTTTCGAGTTTTGTGAAAGTGGCGCCAAGGCGCTGGCAAGCGAGACAACAAAAAAGCGCATCACAGCAGAATTTTTCCGCAAACATTCGATCGTCGATCTGCAAAGCCGGACGGATTTCTGGCTGGAGAAACAAGGCCGGCTGACGGCGCCGATGGTTGCGCGGGGCACCCATTACGAGCCGATCAGTTGGGAAGAGGCGTTCGCTTTGATGGCGCGTGAGCTCAATGCCCTTCCCACTCCAAACGCGGCTGCGTTTTACACCAGTGGTCGAACGAGTAACGAGGCTGCCTTTCTTTACCAACTGTTCGCGCGCCAATTTGGAACGAACAATCTGCCGGATTGCTCCAACATGTGCCATGAATCGAGCGGGAGCGCGCTCAGTGAGAGCATTGGGATAGGTAAAGGTTGCGTGAAGTTGGAAGACTTCGAGAAGGCCGACACCATTTTGATTATCGGCCAGAACCCTGGGACGAACCACCCACGGATGTTAACTACCCTGGAACGGGCGAAGAAGAATGGCGCGACCATCGTCGCTTTGAACCCGCTGCCGGAACCTGGGTTGATGCAGGTAGTTAATCCCAATCCGCAAACCTACGATCATCTTCTCAGCTATCCGGTAAAGATGCTCCTGAATCGTGCGACGCCGTTGAGCGATCTTTGGCTACCGGTACGGATTAATGGTGACATGGCAGCGTTACGTGGGGTCATGAAAGAAATGCTAATGGAGGAGGAGCGCGCGCCGGGCACGGTGATCGACCGCGAATTCATCGAAACCTACTCGATTGGCTTCGATAGCTTCGTCCTGCACCTCAACGCCACCAGTTGGGAAAGTATTTTGCAAAGCTCTGGGTTAACCCGGGAGCAGATAGCGGCCGCGGCGAAAATCGCTGGACGAAGCAAACGCATGATTTGCTGCTGGGCGATGGGATTAACTCAGCACGAAGACGCGGTCGCAACCATCCAGGAGGTAATGAACTTGCTCCTGCTTGGTGGACACATTGGGCGACCCGGGGCGGGGCCTTGTCCGGTGCGCGGTCATTCCAATGTGCAGGGCGACCGCACCATGGGCATCTGGGAGAGGATGGGTGAATCGTTTCTAAGCAGGCTTGAGCAAGTATGTCACTTTACCTCGCCGAGGGAACATGGTGTCGATGTAGTGGAAGCGATCCGTCAAATGCACGCCGGCAAAATTAGCTTCTTTCTGGGGTTAGGCGGCAACTTTCTCGCCGCCGCGCCCGACACCGAATATACTGCCGCCGCGCTGCGGCAATGCCGGCTGACGGCGCATATTTCGACCAAGCTGAATCGCTCACATCTTGTGAAAGGAGAGATTGGGCTCATTCTGCCGTGTCTTGGGCGGTCGGAGATCGATCAGCAGCAGTCCGGCCCGCAATTCGTGACGGTGGAAGATTCAATGGGGATCATCAATCCTTCGCGTGGCTACCTTAGGCCGGCGAGCGATGAATTACTGAGTGAGCCGGCAATCGTGGCGGGGTTGGCCAAGGCGACTCTGGGTACTCGCGGCGCGACAGATTGGGACGAGCTAGTCGCTAATTACGACCGCATTCGCGATCGAATCGAGCAGGTAATTCCTGGGTTCGATAACTTCAACCAGCGTATCCGCGAAGATATCTTCTACCTGCCAAACGATGCCCGCGACAAACGCAAGTTCAACAACAAGGAAGGGAAAGCGAAGTTCACCTGTTCGGAGTTCAAACGAAAGGACCTGGCGGAGGATGAGTATCTGCTGATGACAATTCGCAGTCATGACCAGTTTAACACTACCATCTATGGTTTAAACGATCGCTATCGTGGGGTTTTCAATGGCCGCCGCGTCGTCTTCATGAACGGCGACGATATGACCAAGGCGGGACTGGTGCAGGGACAATTCGTCGATCTGGTGAGTAACTACGAGGGCGTGGAGCGAGTAGGAAAGCAGTTTATGGTTGCGCCGTTCACCATCCCCCACGGTTGCACCGCAAGCTATTTTCCAGAAGCGAACGTCGTCGTTCCGATTACGCGCGCTGCCGCCGGAAGTAATTCGCCGATAAGTAAGAGCGTAGTTATTCGCATCCGGCCGTCGGCAGAAATAGATGGAGCGGTAAGCCGCCTGCGCGCCGAAGCTGCGGAAGCGAATTAAGTATCGCCCGCCGGTTCGTGCTTTCGGTAGTTTGTGACAAAATTGCGCCGGAACTCGGCGAACTTTCCTTCTTCGATGGCGCTGCGAGTTCGCCTCATTAGTTCGAGGTAGAAATGCAGATTGTGCAACGTAATGAGGCGTAGGCCAAGTATCTCCTGCGCTTTAACCAGGTGCCGGATATAACCGCGGGCGAATTCCTGGCAGGCGTAGCAGGCGCAGTCCTGTTCAATCGGATTCTTGTCGAGTGCGAACTCGGCATTCTTTAAGTTCAAAGTGCCAGTGGCGGTAAAAGCGGTGCCGTTACGCGCCAGGCGCGTTGGCAGCACGCAATCAAACATGTCAATGCCGCGCGCGATCATTTCGATCATTTGCGGAGGGGTGCCGAGCCCCATCGCGTAGCGCGGTTTGTTCGCGGGCAAAAATGGCTCGCTCCTTTCCACGGCGCGCATCATTTCTTCTTCCGGCTCGCCCACGCTAACGCCGCCAATGGCATAACCGTCGAAGCCGATGTCAACTAGGGAAAGCGCTGCTTGCCTGCGCAATTCGGGAAAGGTTGCGCCTTGCACGATGCCGAAGAGAAGCCCGTCATCCCGAGCGGAGCGAAGCGCAGTCGAGGGATCCCGTTGCGCAACCTTTACGGCAGCTTCTACAGGATCCCTCGACTGTCGCTCGGGATTGCGGGCTTGCTTGCACCTTTTCGCCCAACGGGTGGTCAATTCCAAACTGCGCGCGGCGTAGTCATATTCACAGGGCCAGGGCGGACATTCGTCAAGCACCATCGCGATGTCGCTACCTAACGAGATCTGGATTTCGATCGCGCTTTCCGGGGAGATAAAAGTAGGAGTGCCATCGAGGTGATTCTGAAACTGGACGCCCTCTTCTGTCAGTTTGCGCAACTTCGGGAGCGAGAAAATCTGATACCCACCGCTGTCGGTCAGGATCGGTCCGTCCCAATTCATGAACCTGTGCAACCCGCCGAAGTGACGCATGACCTTTATCCCCGGCCGCACGAACAAGTGATAAGTGTTGCCCAAAATGATTTGGGCGCCTAGCTCGCGCAGCTCCCGCGGACTGACTGCCTTCACGGCGCCCTGGGTGCCGACAGGCATGAACGACGGCGTCTCGATCACGCCATGCGCGGTCGTGAGACGACCCAATCGCGCTTTCGTCCGCGTATCAGTTTGGAGGAACTCAAACATTTTCGAAAACAAAAACGCGGACGAACGGCGTGAGGGAAAATTCGTGCGTGAGCTTGAATTCTTTCGCGGCACGTAACCAGCTCGCGCGGGAGTGAAAGTGGAATGCGCCCGGGCCGAAGGCGAGAAAATTTGGCAAATCACGCAGGTGCTCAAGCACCATCAGGCGGCCGTTTTGTTTTAAAACACGGCGAAGCTCGGCAAAAAATTGCGCCCGAGATTTCTCCGCTCGCAATTCGTGGGCGGAAAAGAAAAC
>DAIOVO010000065.1:10402-15756 GCA_036758965.1 Chthoniobacterales bacterium | reverse complement strand
CGCCCCAAGACCAAACTCACGCAGCCCTCGCTCCACGATCCGCTCCGCCATTTCCAATAGGCGTGCACCTGCCAGTCTGTCCGGACGCAGACTCGCCCAAGCAATTGCAGAGGGGAATAGGGGTCTGCAGAGGGGAATAGGGGTCGGTTCCAGATTTCTATACTTTCGCAGCAGATTTGAAACATAACCCGCGCTTCTCATTTTCCAAATCTCGCCCGATCCAAGCTAGGTCGATGGCAGCGACTCGTCCGGTTCCATCTGTTACGCTGAGCTACGTGTCGTTAGCTGAATAGGTAGTGCGGATGGAATCGTTCAACGACGTAACTACCTCGAGATTTTTTAGTGCCGGCAAATTTTCTCTGCGCCTTTCCAAGGCGCGGATAACTTCTTCGGTCGGCACATTTCCCAGGAGCTCGTCTTGCGCAAAGGGGCAACCACCGAGTCCGCCCATTGCGGAATCAAAGCGGCGACAACCGGCATCGTAAGCAGCGAGGATCTTCGCGACGGTATCCTCTCGTGTGCTGTGCATGTGCACTCCGACATCGCAGCGGTCGCAATCGCAACGCACGGTCGAAACGATCCGACTGATCAGTTCCGGCGACGCCGCGCCGATTGTGTCCGCCAACGAGATCGAACAAATGCCGAGGCCGGTGATTTTATCCGCGGCTTCCTTCACTTTCTCTTCGCTCCACGGATCGCCATACGGATTTCCAAATGCCATCGACACGTAGGCGACGACTTGCAGGCCGGCTTGTTCCGCGCGCTCCGCGATTCGCCGCAGCACTTCGAAATTTTCCTCCAACGACTGATTTTGATTTCGCCGCAGGAACGTTTCCGAGATGGAGCAGGGGAAGCCAAGCGTGGTCACGCTTCCCGTCGCGATTGCGCGCTCAGCGCCTTTTTCGTTCACGACAATGCCGATGATTTCGACGCCCTCGTGCGGTCCGAGTTGCGCGAGCACCGCTTCGCTATCGGCCATTTGCGGCACCGCTTTCGGTGAAACGAAACTGACCGCGTCGATGTGACGAAAACCGGCCGCGACCAACGCGCGCAGATATTCCACTTTTCGCTCGGTTGGAATCTGCCGCTTCAATCCCTGCCAGGCGTCACGTGGACATTCGATAAGCTTGACCGATTCACTCATGAAAAGTTACTGATAGAATAATGCAAAAACGCGACCTTTGCCGCATCATCGAAAACGTAAAATTATTTCCATGCCTGTCCTTCTCATCGAAAAACAAACACCGCAGATCACTATTCTTACGCTCAATCGCCCGGAACGCCGCAACGCCTTGTCGATTCAACTGCTGACCGAGCTGATCTCCGCCATCAAAGTCGCTTCGGATGAATCGCGCGAGCGCATTCTGATTTTGCGCGGAGCAGGCGCAGCTTTTTGCACGGGCCTGGATTTGAAGGAAGCGCAGGACCAAACCAGGGCGCACGCAACCGCGGACCTGGTGGCGCAAACTCTGATCGCGCTCAGCCAGGCGCGGCCGGTCACGATCGCGGCCGTGCATGGCGCGGCGGTCGCCGGCGGCGCGGGTATCATGTCGGCCTGCGATTACGTGGTGGCGGCAGAAAAAACGAAATTTGGTTACCCGGAAACGCGCCGCGGCCTGGTGGCTGGTTTGGTCATGACGTTTTTGCGCCGCCAGTTGCATGAGCGCCATCTGCGCGAAGTCTTGTTAGGCGCGGAATTGTTCGACGCAACACGCGCGCTCGAAATTGGCCTGGTCAACCGAGTGGTCGCACGAGAGGAAGTAATGAACGAAGCGCAAAAATTTGCGGAGCTGGTTTTGCAAGGCGCGCCGGGCGCGGTCGTGCAAACAAAACGTTTGGTCGAAGAACTTTGGTCCACCTCCGTAAAAGAGGATGTGGAACTGGCGCTGAAACATCACATGCAGGCGCGCGAATCCGCTGAAGCGCGCGAAGGGATTGCCGCTTTCAACGAAAAACGTCCGCCGAATTGGGCGCAATAGGATGGAACCAAGGCTCATCCGATGAGCTTGCATTTTCTTCTTCGCCTGCCGACGGCGATCGCATTCCTGCTGGTCGCGGCGGTCGCCGTTTCGCTCGCGCTCGGCGGTCTTGCTTTGGTGCGAAAAAAATATTCGCCAGAAGAGCTGCGAGAAAATCATGAAGTAGCAGCGATTATTTTCGGGGCTTTCGGCTGGCTCTATGCCGTGATCGTCGCGTTCGTGGTATTCGTCACCTGGACCGGGTACGACGATGCGAACAAAAATTTTCAACTCGAGGTCAGCCAGGCGCTCGATGTTTTCTACGGCGCCGATGGTTTTCCTCCGGACGCCGCCAGCAAAATTCGCACGGCTGCCAGCGTTTATCTGAAATCGGTCGATCGCGACGAACTGCAACAAATGGCCAGCGGAGAGATCACGCTCTACTCGATGCAGAGCTTGCGCACGCTCACGGATATTTTTACAAACGCGGACGAATCGATGCTGCGAAATCGCGATCTCTATTCCGCTTCGCTCCGCCAGCTCGATGGTTTGCGTCAATATCGGCGGCTGCGAATTTTTTCGGCGAATAATACTGCCCCTTCGCTAATCTGGTTTCTCCTGGTGATCGGCAGTCTGATCACCATTTGCAACACCTACTTCTTCGGAATGAAACGCGCGAAAGTGCAATACATTATGACGGCCGCGCTCACGGTGATGCTTTCCCTGGTGCTGCTACTCATCTATGTGCTCGATCATCCGTTTACCGGCACCAGCCGGGTGAGCGACGCGCCGCTGCGCCAGGCGCTCGCGATCATGAATTCTAAGAATCGTTAATCCTGATTGCGTTTGCAGGCTCCCTCCGATAAATCGCAGCGCCGACGCGATCGATATGCGCACGTAATTTCTCGTTAGAGATTTCCGAATAAATACTCGCATCAAAGCGATACGGCAGGGGCAATTCATCCAGCTCGCTCGCGATTCGACCTAGCAACCGAGAATCAATTTCTCCCCAAAAGACAATATCGATATCTGAGTTCGGCGCGTGATTGCCTTTAGCACGCGACCCGTAAATCCGCGCCTCTTGAATTTCGGGATGCCCTTTGAAAACGCCTGAGATCAATTCCTCTTCTTTGCTGCTCAAGCCGAACCGACTCATCGCGCCTGCAAAAAATTGTGGAGTTGCGCAAGACCTGCGAGATATCTATCGCTTATCAGTCGCACCGTTTCATCCAGAAGCGATTCGTCGTAGGTATGCGCGAGCAGGTTTCTCCGCTCGAGCATTTCAATCCAGACGTGTCCATCTTCGATCATCTTGCTGGCAAAGCCTTCTTTGATTACGCCGCGCGGAGTGATTAGGTCGAGCTAAATACTTGAAAGTGCGAGATAGTCCTTAAAAGTTTTCAGCCCAGTTCGAAACAAAGCTCGAAACGCTGAACGATTCCTTCCTTCTCCAAATCGGAGAATGAATCACGGTCACGCGTAAACGGTTCTTTCAATAACCGGAGCGCTTTCGAGAAGCTGTCGAATCTCTGTTGCCAGCGAATGTCACCGCTCATGGTGAAACCGCCAGGCTGCCCGGAATTTTGAAATTCTCGATCTGCTGCTTGATTTCGTGCGCGAAATTCGCGGCTCCAGCGCCGTTGACCACACGATGATCGAACGTGAGCGACAAGGTAATTACTTCTGCCGCTTCATTCTTTTTTCCATTCGCGACCAAATCCTGATGCGCGGTGCCAACAAAAAGCGTGCCGACTGAAGGCGGCACCACAATCGGCGCAGCTGCGCGCACCCCAAACGCGCCGAGGCTGCTAATCACGACCGGCGCATTCATTGCATCGACACGGCCACTGCGTGTTTCGCCCACTGTCGTGCGATAAACTTCCGTGAATTCCTCCCACGATTTCTTGTTCGCTGAAGTAATGACGGCCGTTGCCAATCGGTCGCCTTCAATCGCAACCGCGATGCCGAGATCGAAGTCCTCGTTCTCGACGATGGAATCATCTTCCAGCGCCAGGCGGCGGAATGGCGCATGTTTCTCCATCGCGCGCACCACCGCCCAAGCGATCATGACCGAAGGCGAGGCGGCATTTTGCTGTTTTTTCGTCGCCTCCCGCGCTGCCCGCACCGCTTCCCATCTCGCGTCGATTTGCAGGTTCGCCGGAATGACCCGGCTAAGCTTGCGCACGATGGTGGGCGAAAGGGCGGGCGCGATCTCGCGCTGCTTTTTTGCGGGCGAAATTTTCGGCGCTTCGCCGTTGAAATCGCTTTCGGAAGTGAGCGGAGCGTTTTCGCCAGTTAGAATCGTTCCCAGCTCCTGACCGATCTCAACCGTGTCGCCTACTTTTGTCTTCCATTCGCCCATTGTGCCGGCGAAAGAAGACTCGATCGGGTAAACCGCCTTATCGGTTTCTACTTCGCAAAGGGCATCATCCAATTCGATTTTGTTTCCAGGGTTTTTTAAGAGCGCGACGACTTTAGCGGCACGAATGCCTTCGCCCATAATCGGGACGGTTATCTTTTGCGTTTGCCCAAAGTCGGTCGCCGGCGACGAAGCTGGCGCGCTCGTCTCTTCGCCACAGATGAGCAAGTTGTCGCTGCGCAGAGCGCGGGTGGAAACTGATTTCTTTATCGCAGCAATAATCCGCTCTTTCTCTGGGAGCGCGGCGTACTCATAGATCGGATTGTATCCAATCATCACGTTGCCTTTGCTAACGAGAACTGGACTGCTCACCATTTCGTTCCACAAAGTCGAAGTTAGATGCGTGATAATCATCTGCCCGACGCTGCAATTTTCCGTGTCCTCCTGCACAACCACGACGCGACCAGTTTTGCGAACCGACTCCTCGATCATTTCGCGATCCCACGGCACGATTGAGCGCAGATCGATCAACTCAACACTCACGTCATCGCCGAGCTGTTCGATTGCTTCTAACGATTTCTCGACCGTGTTGCCCCAGGCGATGAGCGTCACATCGGAACCGCTTTTGCGTTTGCGCGCGACTCCGAGCGGAACCGCTTTAATGGCGCCCTCGCTTTCTTTCTCCGCCCAGAACATGTGTTTCGGGATTAGAAAAATCACCGGGTCCTCACAATGCATCGCCGTCCACAAAAGTCCGGCGGCGTCTTCGGGCGTGGAAGGAATCACCACGGAAAGGCCGGGATAATGGGCGATGGCGGACTCATTTGCCTGGCTGTGCCACAAACTTCCTCCGGGCAAATACGCGCCGTAGGGAGCATAGAGCACCATCGGACATGTCCATTGGCCGAAAGAACGCCAGCGCAAACAGCTAATATTCGTCACCAGTTCGTTCCAGCCCGGCCCGATAAAATCAATGAACTGCAATTCAAAAACTGGCCGCTTACCATAGGACGCAAGACCGCAGGCCACGCCGAGAA
>DAIOVO010000065.1:4948-10392 GCA_036758965.1 Chthoniobacterales bacterium | reverse complement strand
TGGTCGATTCCGCCAGTGGCGAATTAAAAACCTGCTGTGGAAATTCGGTGGAAAGTTTTTGGGTCAAACGAAAGACGCCGCCTTTTGGATCGGCGATGTCTTGGCCAAAAATAATCCGGCGCTTATCGCGCTCGAGTCCGAGCCGCAGTGTTTTGTTGACCGTATCGCCGATCCGATATTTCCCTGCCGGCAAAACTTCCTCGTCCAACTGCGGAAACTCGCCCGTGACCTCGAGAAATAATTCGTCCGCTTTCGGGTCCGGTTCTTTTTCCGCGGCCGCAAATTCACGCCGAATCCGCTCCTTGATTTCCTGATCGCGCCGGTCGTAATCCGCTTCGCTCAGCAATTTTTCCTCGACCAATTTTTCCTTCCATCGTCGCAGCGGATCGCACTGCTCACCTTTTGTTAGCTCGTCGGCTGTGCGGTAAAGTTTTTGATCGTCGGAGCTGGTGTGGCTGGAAAGTCTTTCCATCATCACCCAGAAAAAGACCGGGCCTTTCCCGGCGCGAATGTGGGCGAATGCCTTTTCCGTCGCC
Organism: Chthoniobacterales bacterium; assembly: GCA_036758965.1. GTDB lineage: Bacteria > Verrucomicrobiota > Verrucomicrobiia > Chthoniobacterales > UBA10450 > AV69. Next base: position 9,856 of record DAIOVO010000065.1, on the reverse strand, counting down.
GCAAAAACATCGCCTACGTTGGCGCCATCGAGCTCGCGCCAATCTTTCGGCTGCACCACATCGAGCGCGCGCGGGTTGATTTCGCGGGTCGGACTGCTGATGCCATAGGCGTTGTCTTCGACGACGAAAAGCATCGGCAGCTTGCGTTCTTTGGCGAAACAGATCGCTTCGTAAAAATCGCCCTGGCGCGTCGCCGCATCGCCGACCGTTGTCACGACCGCCGCAGTTTTTTTGTCGAGCTGAATGCCCCAGGCCATTCCGCACGCCGGCAAAAGTTGCGAGCCGGTCGGCGTCGGCACGCTCCAGATATTTTTTTCGCGACAACTATAATGCGACGGCATCTGCCGGCCGTGGCTTTCGCCTTTGGCTTTGGCGAAATAATCAATCGCGAGTTGCGCCGAACTGACGCCGCGCCCGAGAACGAGCGCGCGATCGCGATAATACGGCACGATGAAGTCGTCCGGCTGCATTTGAATCGAAATCGCCGCCAGACCTTCGTGACCCATTCCTGAAACGTGAAAGTGACCTTTGCCTTGGCGATTCAAACTTTGCTCGCGCAAATCACCATGGCGGCTCTCCAGCAGAATCGTAAGCAAGCGGAGCTTTTGGTCCTTCGTCAGGTCGGCCATGGCGAAACCAAAACGAGAGCGTGCGTTTTGCAACGCTTTTCGCCATTTTAACCGACGATGGAAAATGAGCGGAGCAGGGGAGTCATCGATCGTTATCGCGCCTTTCTGCCCGTTTCTGATTCGACGCCGGTCATTTCGCTTGGCGAAGGCTCGACCCCGCTGGTCGAAGCGGCGCGACTTTCCGAGCGAGTCGGTTGTCGCGTGTGGGTGAAATGCGAAGGCCTTAATCCCACTGGTTCATTCAAGGACCGCGGCATGACAGTCGCAGTATCGAAAGCGATTGCAGGCGGCGCTGGAACTTTGCTCTGCGCTTCCACTGGAAATACTTCCGCTTCCGCCGCCGCCTACGCTGCGCGCGCGAACATTCGTTGCATCGTGATTTTACCCGCGGGAAAAATCGCGCGCGGCAAATTGGTGCAGGCGATTGCACACGGAGCGCAGATTGTTTCGATCGATGGAAATTTCGATGATGCGCTCCGCATCGTCCGCGAGCTCGGGGAGAGCGGCGACGAATTTAGCATCGTGAATTCGATCAATCCAAATCGGATTGCCGGTCAAAAAACTGCCGCTTTTGAAATCATCGACCAACTTGGGGAAGCACCGCATCTCCATATCTTGCCGTTGGGAAATGCGGGAAATCTAACTGCCTACTGGAACGGCTATCGGGAATATCGCGAGCGAGGTCTGAGCCAGCGGCTGCCGCGAATGGTCGGCATTCAGGCCGCAGGCGCCGCCCCCATTTTCCACCGGCGAAAGATCGAAGATCCGGAAACGATTGCCTCCGCCATTCGGATCGGTAATCCAGCGAGTTGGGAACCGGCGCAGCGCGCGATCGACGATTCGCAAGGCGCGGTCGATATCGTAACCGATGAGGAAATTCGTTCCGCCCAAAAGTGGCTCGCGGAACGCGAAGGAATTTTTGTCGAACCGGCCAGTGCCGCGCCGATCGCGGCGCTCCTGCGACCTGAACGAGCGGATTGCTTCGATTTCCTGTCGCCCGATTCCATCCTGGTTGCGACCGTGACCGGCCACGGTTTGAAAGATCCAGAAATCGTTAGTTTTTCCGCCGCGCCGCCCGTTGCTGCCAGCAGCGCCGCGGTGCGCGCCGCCATCTCCGGCAGTTGACAGCGGTGCGATAACGGCGAAAAGACCGCGCGAATTTATCATGCGCCTGATCGTTCAAAAATATGGCGGCACCTCGGTCGGCGACGCGACGCGAATCAAAAACGTCGCCCAGCGGATCGTGGAGACGCAACGGGATTCGTGCCGGGTGGTGGCGGTGATTTCGGCCATGGCGGGCGTGACCGATAATCTGATCAAACTTGCTGGCGAAGTTTCGCCGCGGCCGACCGCGCGCGAACTCGATCTTTTGCTTTCCACCGGCGAGCGGGCTGCGACCGCGCTGGTGGCAATGGCGGTAAACGCGCTCGGCGCGCGCGCGCTTTCCTTAAGCGGCCCGGAAGCCGGGATCCTAACGGATCGTGTGCACACCAAGGCTCGGATCGCCAACATCAGTCCGCGCCAGATTCACAATCTGTTGAGCGAAGATTACATCGTGCTCGTCGCCGGATTTCAGGGACAAACCAATGAAGGCGAAATCACCACCCTCGGCCGTGGCGGCTCCGATCTGACCGCCATCGCGCTCGCCGGCGCGCTCAACGCTGATGCCTGCCAGATTTTTACCGACGTCGATGGCGTATTTACCTGCGACCCGCGCTTGATCGGCGATGCCAAAAAAATCGATGAAATTTCCTACGACGAATTGTTAGAGATGGCCGGCGCCGGTTCGAAGGTGATGCAATCGCGCGCGGTCGAGTTCGCCAAAAAATTCGCCGTTCCTTTCGAGGTGCGTTCAAGTTTTAGCAACGCGCCCGGCACGCTTGCGAAGGAAGAGACCGCCAGCATGGAAGAGGTGGTGGTGCGGGGCGTGAGCATCGAGCGCAAACAAGCCAAGGTCACCATTTGTGGCGTGCGCGATCAGGCCGGAGTCGCCGGCGCAATTTTTAGCGCGATCGCGGCCGCAAACGTCATCGTCGATATGATCGTGCAAAATGTTTCGACCGGCGATACCACCGATCTTTCGTTCACCGTTCACGAAAACGATTTGGAAGAATCGCGCCGGGTCCTTGCGCCGGTGGTAAGTGAATTTGGCGCCAGCGAAATTATCGCGCGCAACGGCGTCGCCAAGCTCAGCGTGGTCGGCATCGGAATGCGTTCTCATTCCGGCGTTGCCGCCAAGTTGTTCCACTGTCTGGGGCGGGGAAACATTAACATTCAGCTGATCTCGACCTCCGAAATTAAGATCGCGGTCGTGATCGACGAAAAAGACGTCGATAACGCGGCGCGCTTCGCGCACGAAGAATTCAAGCTCACGCGCCTTGTGCCCGAGGCGGCTGTGAGCTAAGCAACCTCGCTGCCGGCTAATGAATATTGGAGGGACGGGCGCTGTCCCGTCCAAGTCCCAGGGCGACACAAAAAGACTCCCTGAATTCCCGAGATACCTGCGTCCGTGTGGGCCGATCGTCCCTTTATGAAAAGCGCGAATCGTGGATAAAGAAGTTGCTATAGTTCTAACGCATTAATGAAAGCAAACCCCTTAAAACGGTGATTTAATGAATGATTTTCGACATAACAAAATGCCGGATTTGGCCGAAAAGCGTCGGGCCATCTCCGATTATCGCGTAGCCGTTCCTGCGATAAAATTCCGCTCCATTTTCCCGCGCGTTTAGGAGGATTCGGCAGGCTCCGCGGCGGGCGGCCTCTTTTTCCAGCGCCGTCAGAATCGCTCGGCCGTAGCCGCGGCCGCGGGCGGTTTCAGCCACGGCCATATAGCGGATTTGCGCCTCGTCATTGGAATTTAAATGCAGGCGCCCGCAAGCCAGGGCGGTGCCATCGGGAGCCGTAATCAGGAGATGATAAGCCGCTTCGTCCAATTCATCGCGCTCGCTGCCTCGCGGTTGGTCCCAAGGCGCGCGGAGAATTCGCCATCGCAGATCAAAACAGGCTTCCCATTCCGCCGAAGAGTGCGGAACCCGAGGTGCAACGACAGAGGAAGACATGCCTAGGGGGCCGGTTCTTCACCGATCACGATTGGTGTTGGTAGGGTTTTAGTATGGAAATTTTAGGCATGGAATTTGAGGCCGCTTTCCAGCATCCTCCCGTGATCGATGGCCGAACTATTTCGGGAGAAACGGTGGACCAAACACCTGGCGGACGATTTTACCCTGCAAGTTTATTTGAAAACGGACCGGGGCCAGCTCGTCTCATTTTCAGTGGCCCTGATAAAAAATGGCGAATGCGTCACCCGCTACGACAACGCTCATGGATTTGCGCACAGAGACATAATAGGCCGAAAAGCTGCTTGTACCTTGGAAAAAGAGAGATTCGACAGTTTGACATTGAACGAAGTTTTGAATTATGCCATCAAAGACATCTCGAAAAACTACGCAAAGTATGACAAAGAATACCGGCAACGCTAAGACGGAGACGGCTGCTGTGGGTTCGGACGAGTACATGGTTGAGCACGGCTTTCATCCTTCCACCGAGGCTGAGATAGCGGCCTACGAGAAATTCATTAAGTGCCCTTCGCTGGCCGGGCAAACAGCGGGACCGACCCTACAACGAGTCCATCAAGGGCAACATCTATCTGGTACTCGCCAAAGTGAGGCAACTGTAACTGTTGTATTGTAACGACGATCTGCACGCTAGTTGTGCGGATTTCAGGCAACATTTTGACTTCGATTTGGCCGGTGATTGCGGGAAATACCTCTTTCCCGTCGTGATCCATGAACATTATTCTGAGCGCCTTACTACCCTCTTCGATCTTATCGAATTGCATCTTTACAACTAATGCACATGCCGGATGCATTAGCGGTTCCTTTTGAGCGAAAAGCTGATCGAATGCGCCGAAGATATAAAGCTTTCCCAGCGGATCCGCGTTGGCTGAATCGCAAAGCGTGATTATTTGAACGTTCATTAAAGGTGATGTAATTCTTAACATGCCAGAAACGGACGCCAACCGGAAAGCACTAAAACAAGTCGAGAAAGCGACTGACTCTGCGCCGGTATGCGGCGAGGAGCTTCTGGAATCCGAAGACCTATAGGGGCAGCCCAGAGAAGCGAAAGAGCGGTTAGCGTCCGAGCCACCGCGCCAGTAAGCGGTCCAGCAGGCCAGAAAAGCTTGGTTCTCGCGCTTTGGCGGCCTCTGCCTTAGCGGCTCGATTTTATATGACATATATTGTCTGATGTTATCGACATGAGAGAAACCGCCCGTTTGGGA
>DAIOVO010000065.1:4008-4938 GCA_036758965.1 Chthoniobacterales bacterium | reverse complement strand
TGTCTGATGTTATCGATGTGACGCTGCCTTTTCAACACACCGTTATTCGCCTCCCCGGTTTTTTCGCAGAGAATCGTAGTTTTTCCTCGCTGTCAAAAGGCAGGTGCCCTTCAAAAAGCCCGGCGCTTAACAACGACTTCGCGCTTTTTAACCCGCACGCAGTAAACATCGCCGCGCTTTTCTTTTGCAGGCCGTCTGACATAAAGATCCATACATGCAATTTCGAACTCTCTCAGTCATCGCCGCATTCCTCATTTCAATCGGCTCTTTGCTTGCGCAAGAACCCAGCGCCCCCGCCGGCAATGCGAGTCCTTCCACTTCGCCAGCCTCCTTCGATCCCGCCGCCGCCACTCAACAGTGGCTCGATTCGATCCCCGCCAGGGAAAAAGCGCGCTCGGACGCGTATTTTGAAGGCGGTTACTGGCTCATTCTTTGGAACGCGCTGGTTACCGCCGTGATCATGCTGCTGCTTTTGGCGACGAAATTTTCCGCGCGCATTCGCGATTGGGCAGAGCGCGTCACCCGTTTCAAGGCGATCCAAATCGCGATCTACGCAATTCTATTTCTCGTTGCGACGACGGTTCTGGGGTTCCCTCTTCACTATTACGAAAACTTCCTTCGCGAACATCAATATGGGATGGCAAACCAAAATTTCCCGTCCTGGTTTGCCGAACAGCTAAAAGCTTTGCTGATTCAGCTGATCGTGACGCCGCTTTTTTTGATGGCGCTTTATGCTGTTTTTCGCCGCGCGCCTCAGCGCTGGTGGATTATCGGCACAATCGTGGTGATGTTTTTTTTCATCGTCGGCGCGATCATTGCGCCGATTTATATCGAGCCGGTCTTTAACAAATACACCGAGCTGACGGACGCGAAAATTCGCGATCCCATTCTCCAGCTCGCGCGCGCCAACCAAATCCCGGTGAACAAAGT
>DAIOVO010000065.1:0-3994 GCA_036758965.1 Chthoniobacterales bacterium | reverse complement strand
CAAACCAAACGCGTGAGCGCAAACGTCGCCGGCTTCCTGGGCACCACCCGCATCGCGCTAAACGACAATCTGCTCAAGCAATGCACGCTCCCGGAAATTCGCACGGTCATGGGCCACGAGATGGGACACTACGTGCTCAATCATATCCTGAAATTTTTCGTTGAGCTTACGCTTCTGGTCTTGATCGCTTTCGGCCTCACGAAAATTTTCTTCGACGCCGCCGTGAAACGTTGGGGCGTGAAATGGGGCGTGCGCGGCATCGGCGACCCTGCCGGCTGGCCGCTGCTCGTCCTCATTCTGACCATCCTCGGCTTCCTGGGAACCCCGGTGTTGAACACAATCACCCGCACGCAGGAACGCGAGGCCGACATCTTTGGTCTGAACACTGCGCGCGAACCGGACGGCGAAGCGATGATTGATCTGAAGCTCGGCAAATATCGCAAGATGGATCCCGGCCACTGGGAGGAAATAATTTTCTTCGATCACCCGAGCGGCCGCTCGCGCATTCGCCAGGCGATGGATTGGAAAGCGGCGCATCTTCCCGATGGCACTTACCAGCACAACGCAAGCGGCGTTCCCTGAGTGGAAAAGCTGAACCAGCTGACGATTAGCCAGGCTGTACGAGTCACGTATAACGGGAAAACCATCGCGATGGCAAAAGTCCGCCTTCTACCGTTGGTCGATGGGGACGACCTTTTTGCCGACAGGCTCGCCCACGTATTCGCTCAGCGGCCGATACAGACGATTGTCTTCCAGTTGCTCTAAAACGTGCGCGCACCAGCCAGAACAACGCGCAATCGCAAACACCGGCGTAAAAAGATCAGTCGGTATTCCTAACGAATGATAGACGGTAGCGGAGTAGAAATCGACGTTGGCGTTTAGATTCTTCTTCTGCTTCATCAATTCGGCGATGCGCTCCGACATTCTGATCCACTTCGGTTCGCCCACTTTCTCGCTCAGCCTCACCGCCATCGCCCGCAGATGCGGCGCGCGTGGATCGAGCGTTTTGTAAACGCGATGTCCGATGCCCATGATTTTTTTCTTCTCCGCTAGTTGTTTCTCAATGTAGGCATCGACATTTTTTTCATCGCCGATTTCCTCGAGCATGTGGATCACTCCTTCGTTCGCGCCGCCGTGCAGCGGCCCTTTGAGCGTGCCGATGGCCGAAGTGATGGCGGAATAAAAATCCGTGAGGGTGGAAATGGTCACGCGCGCGCTAAAGGTGGAGGCATTCATTCCGTGGTCAGCGTGAAGCACGAAGGCCACATCTAGGGTAGCCGCCGCCTCTTGCGACGGTTCTTCTCCATTCATTAAATAAAGAAAATGCGCCGCTTCGCTCAGGTCCTTGCGCACTGGCGGCAACGATTTGCCGGAACGCGCGCGATGGAAATAAGCGGCGATAATTCCGATCTTGGCCGTGATGCTGCGCGCGCGATTCTTGTTAATTTCGGGCGTCGCCTCCTTGTCCATGTCAGCGTCGTAGAGTCCAAGCATCGAAACCGCGGTGCGAATCACATCCATCGGGTTCGCTTTGGGCGGCGCGGATTTCAAAAAATCGATCACGCCCGCGGGCAACTCCCGCTCATTGCGCAATTGCAGCGCGCATTTCTCCAGCTCGGAGCGATTTGGCAGCCGGTTGTTCCACAACAAATAGACCACTTCTTCGTAGCTCACCTTCCCTGCCAGCTCGTTAATGTCGTAGCCGGCATAGACCAGTTCGCCTTTGTCGCCGACGACATGGCTCAGCCGGGTGGAATTGGCGACAATTCCTTCGAGTCCGCGCGCGGTGACTGGCATGGTTAACGGGGTTTAGTGGTTGCTTGCCGCCTAATCTTTTTGCGGCGAGGCCAAATACAACGCGCGCGCCTGCCAATCAAGCGTCATTTCGCCTTTGCAAAACGTGTCAAAGTTAAAGGCGAAAAATCGCGTGGAGTTGTCACACGGCAACAGCAGGACTTCACCTTTTTCTACTTCCTCGGAGCCGGCCTGCGGTACGATCTAAGGCCGCGCGTCAGCCTCACCGTAGCCGCGATCGATCAACATCTCTCGAATGCTTACCAAACGAATCCTAACTACGGGTTCGATAGCATCGGGCTCAGTTTCGGCGCAGCGATTCGATTTCAACAACAAACTGAAGATCGTATTTCACGACTCCGACTTCATTCGCCTGATCAGGGTGTCGGCCATGATTGCGGGCGTATCTGCCACGGAGATGCCGGCTGCTTGCAGCGCCTCGATTTTTCCCGCGGCCGTTCCTTTGCCGCCGGAAACAATCGCGCCCGCGTGACCCATCCGGCGCCCCGGCGGCGCAGTCGCACCCGCGATAAAGGCAGCGACTGGTTTCTTGCAATTTTTTAAAATCCAATCCGCCGCTTCTTCTTCGGCCAAGCCGCCAATCTCACCGATCAAAATCATCGCCTCCGTTCCCGGATCATCATTGAAAAGCTTCACTGCTTCGAGATGCGACATCCCGTTAATCGGATCGCCGCCGATCCCGATGCAGGTCGATTGTCCCAATCCACGACTCGTTAGCTGCCAGACCGCTTCGTAGGTGAGCGTGCCAGAACGCGAGATCACGCCGACGCTTCCCGGTTTATGAATGTAGCCCGGCATAATCCCAACCTTGGCCGCGCCCGGCGTAATGATTCCCGGACAATTCGGCCCGATCAGGAGCGATTTTTTGCCGCGCATCTGCGCTTTCACCCGCATCATATCCATCACCGGGATTCCTTCCGTGATGCAAACCACCAGTTCCACGCCCGCATCGACCGCTTCTAATATAGAATCAGCGGCGGCGGGGGCCGGCACAAAAATCATCGACACATTGCACTGAGTTTTTTGCCGCGCCTCCCACATCGTGTCGAAAACCGGCACTTTGCCCTCAAACGTTTGCCCGCCTTTTCCCGGCGTCACGCCAGCGACGACATTCGTGCCGTAATCCATGCATTGCTTCGCATGAAATCCACCGGCACTCCCGGTGATTCCCTGCACGCAAAGCCGAGTATTTTTATCGACCAGGACGGACATGGGGAAAATGACGAATGACGAATGACTCATCAATGACGAAATTTCGAATGACGAAAACGCTTGCTACGAAGTCGATCTTTTCTTCGGGTTTCGTCATTTAGCCATTCTTTCGTAATTCGTCATTCTGTCATTCGTCATTTCTTCCGCTTGTGCACCAGCAGCTTGTTCCCATCCGGATCGCGGAACTGCGCCATAAAACAAACCGGCGTTTCGATTTTCTCCATGTCGAATTTCACGCCGCGTTCTTTCAGGGTCGCGATCGCAGCATCAATGTCATCCACTTCAAACGCGATGCTCGTTCCGTCACGCGAGGGTTTCCAATCCGGATGACAACCGACGCCGATCGTGACATTGCCGATTTCGTATTCCGTCCACGCGCCTTCCATCCCGGTCATACCCGGCTTTAGCTCCAGCGTTTCCTGATAAAATTTCCGCGCGCGCTCCTTGTCCGTCACCGCGATGGCAACAAATGCTACTTCTTTAAACATTCTTCTAACCCTCCTTTAGTTTGTGGATTCCGATTCGGTTGCCATCGGGATCAAGGACGATCGCCATCCGGCAGACCGGTGATTCAAATGGCTCAACAAAAAATTTTACGCCTGCCTGCCGAAACTCCGCCACCGCCTCATCAAGATTTTCCATCTCCAGCGCGAAGCCAATTCCCTCACCGCCCGGTTTCCAGTCGTCATCTGCCGGCACGACTGCAAGCGTGCACTCGCCCAGATCGTATTCCACCCATTTTCCTTCCATGAAATCACGCGACTTTTTCAGTCTCAGCAGACCTTCGTAAAATTCCCGCGCCCGTTCCATATCGGTCACAGGAACAGCGACGAAACCAATGGCTTTGATTTTCATAATCTTAACTGGGATTTGGAGCTTGCCGCTGCCGCTACCACTTTCTCCGCCGCATCGCCTAAATCATCAGCGGCGATCACCGCCAGCCCGCTTTCCGCGATTAACTTTTTTC
>DAIOVO010000064.1:11242-16333 GCA_036758965.1 Chthoniobacterales bacterium | reverse complement strand
CTTCGATCTCGCCCTTGTACGGCGCGTATTCGCGAAAGAGATGACTCATCAAACCTTCGCCGCGAGTCAGATTCACCAGGTCCGTTTCGAATCCTATCAATCCCCGCGTCGGAATGATCGCCTCGAGCGAAACGCGATTGGCGTGATGATCCATATTGACCACTTCGCCTTTGCGTCCGGCCAGCGCCTTCATTACGTCGCCGACATTGTCGTTCGGCACTTCCACGTAAAGATTTTCGATCGGCTCGAGTAGTTCGCCTTTCTCGTCCCGATGAAAAATTACTTCCGGCCGCGAGACCATCAGTTCGTAACCTTCGCGGCGCATTTGCTCGACCAGGATCGCGATCTGCATTTCACCGCGCGCGTTGATCTCGAAGGCGCCGGCCGCTTCCGTTTCGTTCACTTCTAACGAGACGTTGGTGCGAGTCTCGCGCACTAATCGTTCTTTCACGTGACGGGCCGTGACAAATTTTCCTTCCCGCCCGGCGAACGGCGAATCGTTGACCAGAATGCGCATTCGAATGGTCGGCGGATCGATATCGACAAATTGCAAAGGTGCGCGTTCTTCGCGATCGGTCAGTGTTTCGCCGATGAAAATTTCCTCAAAGCCGGTCAATCCCACAATGTCGCCAGCGGTGGCATGTTTGATTTCGACCTGCTGCAAACCGCTGTAGGTAAAAAGCGCTGTCACGGTCGCGCGCTCGCGCTCGCCATTGCGATGAATGCAGACGATGGAATCGCCGACGTTCACACGCCCGCTGACGATACGCCCGAGCGCGATGCGCCCGAGGTAATCGCTGTAATCGAGATTAGAAACCAGCATTTGCAGGAAAGGGTCGCTGGAGACCTTTGGCGGCGGCACATACTTCACGATCGCCTCGAAAAGCGGCGTCATGTCGTCGTTGTTTTCGTGCAGCTCCCGCAGGGCGAAGCCTTCTTTGGCGCTGGCGTAAATGATGGGAAAATCCAATTGCTCGTCATTCGCCTTTAGCTCAACGAAAAGATCGAACACCATGTCGAGCACGGCGTGCGGGCGCGCATTTTCGCGGTCGATCTTGTTAATGACCACGATCGGCTTGGCCTTGTTCTCGAGTGCTTTTCGTAAAACGAAACGCGTTTGTGCCTGCGGCCCATCGTGCGCGTCCACCACCAGCAGCACGCCATCGACCATTTTCATGATCCGTTCGACTTCGCCCCCGAAGTCAGCGTGTCCCGGCGTATCGACAATGTTGATGCGGTAACCATTCCACTGGAAGGCCGCGTTCTTGGCCCGGATGGTGATTCCTTTTTCGCGCTCCAAATCCATCGAATCCATCACTCGCTCTTCGATTTTTTGGTTCGAGCGAAAGGTCCCGCTTTGGCGCAGCAGTTGATCGACCAGCGTCGTCTTGCCGTGATCGACGTGCGCAATGATGGCGATGTTGCGGATTTTATCCATGGAAGTGTCGCGCAAGTTCAGAAGGTCGGGCTTCGAGTCTTACAGGCGAGCAAGCGGCGCGCCGAATTTGCGAGGGGTAAATATGCGCGCAAACGGCATTTCGTCAATCGCGGCGTCGCGCCAAAACAAAGGCCGCGCGCTGCAAGCAACGCGCGGCCGGTGAATACTTCTCGTTAGCGATTTAGCGGATCACGTAATGCCCGTGAATCCAGGCACGATGATGGTGCCGCCAGGCCCAGTGGCCAGGACGCCAGACATAATAGCTGCGGCCGACGTAGTAACCAGGTCCCCGCGAATAGTAAGGACGATCGCCGATCTGGACGTTGATGACCGCGGCCTGCGCGGCCACAGAGGTGAACATTGCGACTGCTGTCGCCAGTAATAAACCAAATTTCAATTTCATAAACTTATCCTTTCAATCGTTTTACGACGCCCACCGGACGCCTTTATTCATTCACACCGGCCATCTCAACCTTGGCCGGAGCGGGCTCGACCCACTTACCATGCTCGCGAATCAAATCCTTCAAACGTTCGACCGCCTCCGCCTCCGGAATATTGAATTTCACCGCCTGCTTGCCGACGTACAGATTCACTTTCCCGGGCGCGCCGCCGACGTAGCCGAAATCCGCATCCGCCATTTCGCCCGGACCGTTTACGATGCAGCCCATGATTGCAATCTTCACACCTTTCAAATGCAACGTCGCTTCCTTGATGTGCGCGGTTGTGGTTTGCAGATTGAAAAGAGTGCGTCCGCAACTTGGGCAGGCGACATAGTCGGTCTTAAAAATGCGCGTCCCCGCCGCTTGCAAAATATTGTAACTCAACCGCAGCGATTGCCCCGGCGCTTCTTCGCCCTGCACCAGGATGGCGTCGCCGATCCCGTCGCAAAGAAGTGAACCGATATTAACCGAAGCGACTAAAAGCGTTTCCAAAAACTCCGTCGCCCCCAGCGAAGCCGAGGAATCTCGCGGCGTTACTCCCGTCATCCCGAGCGCAACCGAGGGATCCCGTGGTGTTACCTTTAAGCTTTCCTCGCGGGTTCCTTCAGCTTCGTTCCGCTTCGCTCCACTCCGCTCAGGATGACGGAGGCCATCCTTCAACAAAATCGGATGCCGTGCCTCCAGCTTCGCCGCCAGTAAACGAAACGCCGGGATGAGCGGAAGCCCAATTCCATCTTTCACCGTCACCAGTTGCGCTTCTTTTGTTTGGTTCAACCGCGCAATCGTTTCCTCGTCGCGTGGATCAATCTCGGTCACGTTCGCCTTTTCAAGCACCACTTCCGGTTGGTAATCACCCATTCGCTCAACCTTGTGCGCAATCTTCTCGAACTGCGCCTGGCGAATGAAAACACGCACCAGCTGGTCGCCACCGAGAAGGACGCCATCGCGTTCGACTTTTTCCGACGCGCGGCGCTGATAGGAAAACGGATCGAAGGAAAGATACGCGTCAGAACCAGAAACGTTTTTTCTGCTTTCCGCGATCCGCTTTCCGGTTTCGATCAACGCCTGCGCCACCGGAATTTCATGAACGCTATCTTCCGTTAACGAGACGCGGACCGTATCGCCGATCCCATCGGCCAAAAGCGAGCCGATACCGATCGCACTTTTGATCCGCGCGTCTTCTCCTTCGCCCGCTTCGGTTACGCCCAGGTGAATCGGATAATTCCAGCCTGCGCCTTCTTCATCCAGCCGCGCGACTAACAAGCGATAAGCAGCGATCATCACTTTGGGATTGCTCGATTTCATCGAAAAAATGAAATCGTGGTAATCGAGCTCGCGGGCGATACGGGCGAACTCGAGCGCGCTCTCAACCATTCCCAGTGGGGTGTCGCCGTAGCGATTCATGATCCGATCGCTGAGCGAACCGTGATTCGTCCCGATGCGCATGGCATTTCCACGCTCCTGGCAAAGTCTAACAAGAGGTGAAAATCGCTCACGAATCCGCGCAAGCTCGGCCGCGTACTGCTCGTCGGTATATTCGACAATCTTGAACTTCTTCGAGTCGGCGTAGTTCCCGGGATTGATCCGGACTTTTTCCACCCACCTGGCGGCTTCCATCGCCGCTTCCGGTTTAAAATGAATATCGGCCACGATAGGCACTTCGCACTCGCGCTCGCGCAAGCCGCGCACGATGTGCTGCAAATTCGCCGCATCCTTCACCGTCGGCGCGGTAATGCGCACGATCTCGCAACCCACTGCCGCCAATTCCATCGTCTGCGCGATGGACGCTTCCGTATCCATCGTGTCGCAGGTGATCATCGATTGCACCCGAATCGGATTGTCGCCACCCACGCCAACGTTCCCGACGCTCACTTCACGCGAAGTGCGCCGATGATAGACGAACGGATTCGCGCAGTAGTTCACCGCCTGCGCTTACGGGAACGCGCCCCGTTTTTCGCATCATCAACGACGATGACCAATTTCACATCGATTCCTTGAACGCCACCGTTGCGTTTGGAGACGAAAACGGTCCGGTAATCCGGCGAGAAGGCCATAAACTCCGGGTGATCAACCAAGACGCGCGCGCCGTTGGTCAGCACAATCTCAAAAGGCTGAAATGGTGCGGCCGAATAAACGTCTTTCAATTCGTTTGCGTTCACCGACCTCAATCTTACTTAAATTCAAACCCGCAGCAATCACTGCGCGTTGGCTTCCACTCGCACCGCCGTGCCGTAGCAAAGCACTTCGGTTACACCTTGCATGATTTCGGTCGCGTCGTAACGCAGGCCGATGATGGCGTTGGCGCCGAGCTGCTCGGCGTGTTGCGCGCATAATCCCAGCGCATGTTCGCGCGTCTTTTCGCAGAGATCGGTCAGGATGGTGATGTTGCCGCCGACCAGCGTCTGCAATCCAGCTCCGATGGTTCCGAAAATTGAGCGCGAACGAACAATAATCCCGCGCACGACTCCGAAGTTTTTTACGATGCGGTAACCATCGAGCTCGAAAGCCGTCGTCGTCATTGCGGTATCCATGACCAGATACTAATTCGCGCGCCTTCTGGCGCAACGCCCGCGCCTATTGCTTCGCTTCCTGATGTTTCGGAGTAAACTTCGGGCCGCTGCGTCCGAACAAATCCTGCACATCAAAAAACGCGATATAAACCATGAACCCGATGATGAGGACGGCGCATCCGGTTTGGACCATTTCCAGCACGCGCATGTTTACCGGTTTGCGCCGGACCGATTCGATGATCGCCAGCACGATGTGCCCGCCATCAAGCACCGGGATCGGCAAGAGATTTAGCAACGCGAGGTTGACGTTAAGCACCACGCTGAACCAAAGCGCCATGCGCCAGCCGTCCGCATTTTCGAACATTAAATAATAAATCCGCAGCATCATGATCGGTCCACTCATGTGCTGAAGTTTTACGTCCGACTTGGGCGAAGCGATGGCGCCGACGGTATTGACGATGGAAAGGGTCGCGGCCTTAATCTGCTCGCCCGGACGCGGGTGGTTGATCTTCATTTTCCCGTAGGCGTCGAGAATGATTCCGTAATCTTGTTCGAATTCTACGCCGATGCGCGGAGCCGTATCGCCCTGCGGAATTTCCGGAGTGAGATGAACGTCGAAGCGTTTTTCGTCACGTTCGATTGTGAGCGCGAACGAATGCTCGCCTTGTTTTTTTATGAAATCGGAAACCGCGGTCGCGCTTTT
>DAIOVO010000064.1:2175-11232 GCA_036758965.1 Chthoniobacterales bacterium | reverse complement strand
GCCGGCCGTTCACCGCCACAATCGCGTCGTCCGTGTGCAACTCCGCCCGTGCGGCCGGGCTGTCTTTCACCACGTTGCCGATTGTCGGAAAGCCGGGATCGAACGGAATCGGGATGCGCTCGCCTTTTCGCTCGACCGTTAAGGTGACCGGCTGGTCGGGATGCTCGCGCAGAAAATCGTCGATCCCCAACATTTGATAGAGCCTCTGACCATTGATCTCAACAATGACATCATTCGGTTGCAAACCGCTTTTCGACGCCGGGCTACCCGGCTGAAGTTTCGCGATCACCGGAGTTTCTTCGGGTGCAATTCTTATTTCGCGCAGTGCCTTGCGCATCCACGGTTTGGTCGCGGGCACTACCGGTTTTGCCTCGAGCGGGAGCACTTTGGCTTGCCCGTTTTCCATCCTTTCCACCGTAATGGGAATGGTATCGCCTTCGCTGCGGACGATGCGCCAACTGATGCTGTCGTCGCCCATGCCGCCGAAACGTGAGACCGCGTGGCCATCGACGCTCAAGATGCGATCGCCCGGTTTTAATCCTGCCTGGGACGCCGGCGAATCAGGCGCGACGTAACCGACCGTGGTAGTCGATTCCGACTCGCTCACCGGCCGCCCCACCACCCAGATGATGACCGCGAACGCCACCGCAAGCAGAAAACTAAAAAGCGGTCCAGCGACCGCGACGATAATTTTGTCCAGCGCCCGCGCCACCGGTAATTTCGCGCGATCAACATCGGCCTTGCCTTCGAACACGTCCATCGGCGCCAGCTGCGGCACGGAAACGAACCCGCCAAATGGCAGCGAACCTAGACCGTACTGAACGCCGTTGATTGTTTTTTTCCAAAGCGGTTTGCCAAACCAGATCTGGAATTTCTCCACCACCAGCCCGCGCCATCGCGCCGCCAGAAAATGGCCGAACTCATGCACAACGATGAGCAAATTAAACAGGAGAAGAACTTCGAGACTGACGAAGATGATGCGCGCGACGTGGAGAAGCATGGGCGAGGTATTAAAGCGTTACACGGTTGAAGCGTTGAAGGGTGGAAGCGGAGAACGCGTCGGGGGCAAAATTGAAGTCACTTTATGTTTTGACGCTTTAACCTTTTAAACGCTTCAACCCTGCAACGATTTTCCCGGCTTCTTCCCGCGCCCATTCATCAGCCCGCAATATCTCATCGAGGCTGGGCGACGCAATGTGCGTGTGCGCGTCCATCACCTGTTCGACTGTTTGCCAAATGCCGGGGAAACTCATCCGTTTTTCCAGGAAAGATGAGACCGCGATTTCATTGGCGGCGTTCAAAACCGCCGGCAGTGTTCCGCCGCTTTCGCCCGCGCGCCGCGCCAGCTTGAGCGCGGGAAAATCGTCATAGCGCGGCGTAAAAAATTCAAGCTTGGCGACTTTCCCGAAATCGAGCGGTGGCAAACTATTTGGCACCCGCTCCGGCCAGGTGACGGCGTATTGAATCGGGAAACACATGTTCGAGTGCGAAAGCTGCGCCAGCACCGAACCATCGGCGAATTCCACCATCGAATGGACAATGCTTTGCGGATGAATGACGACTTCGACCCGCGACATCTCGATGTCGAACAGCCAGCGCGCTTCAATCATCTCCAGGCCCTTGTTGAAGAGTGTTGCGGAATCGATCGTGATCTTTGGTCCCATATTCCACGTTGGATGTTTCAGGGCTTGGTCAACTGTCACGCTCTCAAATTTTTCCGAAGGCAATTCACGGAACGGCCCGCCGCTCGCGGTCAAAATGATGCGGCGAATATCGGCTACAGCGCGACCATCCAAACATTGGAAAATCGCATTGTGCTCGGAATCGACCGGCAAAATCTGTGCCTTGTTAGCCCGCGCTGCTCGCATCACCGTCTCGCCTGCCATCACCAAAATCTCCTTGCTCGCGACCGCGAGATCTTTGCCGGAGGCGATTGCCGCAAGCGCGGGACGCAATCCGCCGGTCCCGACAATCGCCACCAGCACCATCTCGCTCTCGATTTCGGTCGCGATTTGAACCAGTCCCTGCTCGCCCAAAAAAATGCGCGGCGAATATTTCAAGTTCGCCCGCAGCTCATCGGCTTTCGTTTCATCGACCAGACAAACCGCTTCCGGTCGAAATTCGTTTGCCTGCGCCGCCAGCTCCCGTGCCTTGCTATTGGCGGCAAGGCCGGCGATTTCCATTCGCGCGGGAATATCGCGCGCCACTTTGGCCGCGCTTTCACCGATCGACCCGGTGGCCCCGAGAACAACGACACGTTTTTTCGTCATTCTGAGCGAAGCGGAGCGGAGTCGAAGCCGTAACGCAGCCGGCGCAGTCGGCGAGGCCGGGCTTTCCATCCCTTAGCGTAACCTCTCAGGCAACGTGACGGGTTCCCTCGACTTCGCTCGGGATGACAAATGTTCACGGCACGCGCACGACTAACCGGAGATAGAAAAACAACAGCGGCGCGGTAAACAGCAGGCTATCCACCAGATCGAGCGCGCCACCGATCCCGGGCAGCAGGCGGCCGGAATCTTTTACTCCGGTTGAACGTTTGACAATGGATTCAGCCAGATCGCCGATCACCGCCGCGAAGCCGAGCAGCAATCCCAACACCGTCGCATGCGTCCAATTCAAGGCCGACAAATGCAGCGGCATCAGTTTGAACAAGGCCAGGCTAGCGCAGAGCGAAAAAATGAGCGCGCCACAAAATCCTTCCCAGGTTTTTTTCGGGCTGATGTGCGGAATCAGCGGATGCTTGCCGATGAGGCTGCCGGTGACGTAGGCGCCCATGTCGCTGAATTTCGTCACCGCGATGAGATACAAACAATAAAATTGGCCCGCCACCATGCCGTCGCTCGAGCGCGGAATAACATAAACAATTTTGGTGATGAAATTAAAAAGCCAGAGAACGTAGAGCAGCCCGAAAAGGGTGTAGGCCATCGTCTGGAGCGGCGCGTCATCGCGCAAACTGTCAAACATCTGCCGCGTGATCACCGTCAGCAGAAAAAATAAAAGCGTCGCCACTTCGAAATCGTAGGAGTGCGCCGGCCCCATCCGCGCGAAATAATAAAAACTCCCGCAGAGCATGACCGCGCCGCAAATCATTGCGGTCACTTTGAAATTCGGCAGCCCGCGGTGATCGAGCATGCCGTAAAATTCCCAGAGCGAAATCATTCCGAAGGCACTGATTAATCCCCAAAAGGCGACTTCGTGCCCGGAAAACGCAATCAGCAGCGCAACCGTCCACAGAACAATCGTGCTGCCAAAGCGGAGAATAAAAACCGAACGCGGCGTTGCTGATTTCGCGGCAATTTTTTCCTCCGTCGCAATTGGCATGCTAAGTCATCATCGGAATGATGCGCGCGATTGTCCATAGCGCATTGTCACCCGAGCGCAGCCGAGGGATCCCGTGGCGCTACCTTTAAGCTTCCGCAGCGAAATCCCTCGGCTCCGCTCGGGATGACGGATGGCGCCGATTCGTCTAACTTCAAAAACAATGCAGGCAATCGTGAAGGCGAAAGCCGAGCCGGGTTTGTGGCTGGAAGAAGTTCCGGTTCCCGAAGTCCGCTCCGACGATGTTCTCATTCGCACGAAAAAAGCGTCCGTCTGCGGCACCGATGTCCACATTTATAATTGGGACGCTTGGGCGCAGAAAACTATTCCGGTGCCGATGACGATTGGCCATGAGTTCGTCGGCGAAATCGCGGCCGTCGGATCGAATGTGCGCGGTTTCGCCGAAGGCGATCTGGTGGTCGGCGAAGGTCACATCACCTGCGGCCATTGCCGCAATTGTCTCGCCGGCCGCCGTCATCTTTGCCCGAACACTCAGGGCGTAGGCGTCAATCGTCCCGGCGCCTGGGCCGAGTTCGTCGCCATTCCCGCCACCAACGTCTGGCACGCCGATCCCTCCATTTCTCTCGACGTCCTTTCCTGTTTCGATCCGCTCGGCAACGCCGTCCACACCGCGCTGACCTTCGATCTGGTGGGCGAAGACGTTCTCATCACCGGCGCGGGACCGATTGGTTGCATGGCGATTCCGATTTGCAAACACGCCGGCGCGCGTCACGTCGTCATCACCGATGTGAATCCATATCGTCTCGATCTCGCAAAAAAAATGGCGCCGAATGTCGTGAGCGTGGACGTTAGCCGCGAAAAATTAGCCGACGCAATGAAGCAGCTCGGAATGAAAGAAGGCTTCGATGTCTGCCTCGAAATGTCGGGTAACCCCAAAGCCTTCGCCGACATCTTGCCGAACATGTTTTACGGCGGCAAAATCGCGCTTCTCGGCATCATGCCCTCGAATGCTTCCATCGATTGGAACACCGTCGTCTTCCATAGCCTGACCTTGCGCGGAATCTACGGCCGCGAAATGTTCGAAACTTGGTATAAGATGACCGCGCTCATCCAGAGCGGTCTCGACATTTCCCCCGTCATCACCCACCACTTTCCGTTTACCGAATTCGAGGAAGCGATCGAGCTGGCGAAATCCGGTAACTCGGGCAAGATCGTGCTCGATTTCACTCCTTGTTAGGAACGGCTGCGTCAAGGACGCGTGCATCCGAGCGCCTGGGTAACGCGTGCGTCTCGCATGTTGGCGAACGGCGTCCCGCCTTCGCGGACTTCCCTCCGAGGAGCAGCGAGCAAAATCGGACTAAGCGGCTGCCACGATTGGCGGCGACATGTCTTTTCTTGAATGAGACGTTTGCCAGAAGCAAGAAGAGCAGTGCGCCGATTGGTATCCCCAGCGGGCGCGCCGACGGAAACCGCAACGCGGTTGCGCTTCATTGCAGCGCCGACGCCGCTTCTTCGTTGCCTTCCAGCTCCAGCACCATCCGGCGAATGTGTTTGTATCCTGTATGCGGAGCGAGCAAGCGCAGACTTTCCCGAGCGTCGCCCCATTGCAGAATTTGGATCGACTCGGGCCGCGCGCCCCATGCGTTCATTTCTCCCGGCGTCGCCATGTAGAGGTCGATGGTATTGCGTCCAGCCAATGCCCAGCCGTAATCGTCCACCCGATAAATTTGGCCGGTCGATAGCAAACGAAAAGTAGTTCCGGCCGGCCAGCGCGACCAATCGGCCGCAGCACTGCCAATCTTTGGTGGCTGCGCTTTTCTAGTTACGACAACCACGCGTTTCCCTCGCAAAACTTTTGTCGTTCGTGTTGTCGTAACCGTGGTCGTAGTGATGGTAGCGCGCACGGCGCGACGCGGCGGAAGTTCCTCCTTCATCGAAAATGGTTGCGGCCCGACCGTGTTCGAGACGTAGCGATAGTCGGACATTTCCAAACCGAGACTCAAATCGCGCGCGTTATTTTCCGCGCGATGAATCGGCGGACCAGCCGCCTGCAATTCACCGCCGAGCGCATTGTGATTGGTGTACTCCAAGTGGTCCGCTTCCGTATGCGTGTAAGCGGTGGTGCGGACCGTTTGAAAATCGGATTTCGCCAGGGGTGCTTCGTAGGCCGGCAATGCGCGCGTGCCGGTCGTGCCGCAGGATGAAATCAGAACGGCGCCGAGTGTAATAGCGATCGCGGCGAAAAGCTTTTGAAGAAACGCAGTCACTAAGATCGAGGTTCAAAGTTATTAACAGTTATTCACAGCCAGTCTCAAGCGGATTTTTTGCTGCTTCGGCCAAAATTTGGTTAGTCTTCTTCCATGCTCGCAGAATTTGAGAAACAAATTTCTATTACGCTCGAAGAAATTAAGTCGCAGGGACTTTTTAAAACCGAGCGTGTTATCACTTCGCCACAGCAGGCGCATATCGCCGTGGCCGATGGCAAGCGCGTCTTGAACATGTGCGCGAATAACTATCTCGGCCTGGCCGACCATCCCGCGCTCATTGCCGCCGCTAAAGAAGCGCTCGATACTCGCGGCTTCGGTATGGCGAGTGTCCGTTTCATTTGCGGAACTCAAGACATTCACAAAGAACTCGAAGCCGCGCTGACAAAATTCCTCGGAACCGAAGATACCATTCTCTATCCGAGCGCCTTCGATGCAAACGGAGGCCTGTTCGAGACCTTGTTAGGCGAAAAGGATGCCGTTATTTCCGATGAACTAAACCACGCTTCCGTCATCGATGGCATCCGGCTCTGCAAAGCACAGCGTCTGCGCTACAAGCACAACGACATGGCCGACCTCGAAGCCAGGCTCCAGGAAGCTCGTAACGCTCGCGTAAGATTGATCGCGACCGACGGTTGTTTCTCGATGGATGGAACAATCGCCGATCTCGAATCGATCGTTGCACTCGCCGAGAAATATCAGGCTATCACCATGATCGACGATGCGCATGCTACTGGTTTTCTCGGTAAAACTGGACGCGGCACCCATGAGTATCGCGGCGTCATCGGAAAGATCGACATCATCACTGGCACCTTGGGCAAGGCGCTCGGCGGTGCCAGTGGCGGCTTTACCAGCGCGCGTAAGCCGATCGTCGAGCTGTTGCGGCAGCGTTCCCGCCCTTATCTCTTCTCCAATAGCGTCGCTCCGCACATTGTCGCCGCTACCTTGAAGGCACTCGAGCTACTCAGCGCATCAACCGAACTACGCGACAAGTTGGAAACAAACACCAATTACTTCCGCGCCGAGCTAACAAAGAATGAATTAACCATTAAACCCGGCAGCCACCCGATTGTGCCGATCATGATTGGCGACGCTGCCAAATCGCAAAAGTTCGCTGCTCGCATGCTCGAAAAAGGAGTTTACGTCATCGGCTTCTTCTATCCCGTCGTCCCGCACGGCACCGCGCGTGTGCGCACTCAGGTGAGCGCCGCCCATTCCCGGGAAGACCTGGAATTTGCAGTAAAGGCTTTTGCAGAAACGAACGACGAACTCAACTCGTCGTCCTGAGCGAAGCACAGCGAAGTCGAAGGATCCCGCCGCGTTACCTTTAAGCTTCCGCCGCGGGATCCCTCCTGCCTTCGCGGCGCTACGGCATGACAGGCGACTTCGCTCGGGATGACTACATGGCCCGTTCGTCCGCGGCGAGATACTCCTCGCGCGGCGGGCTAAACGTATCGAGCACGGTTGTTTCTTCCAGCGTTTCCACTCCATGCGGGACATTACTCGCAAGGTAGAACGACTCGCCTTGTCTTAGCTCATGCGGCACACCGTCGACAATGAGATTCATCCGGCCAGAAAGAATATGAGCAATTTGCTCGTGCGGATGTTTGTGCTCCGGCATTTTGCTGCCTGCATCCAGCCGCGCCATCATCTGATACATTGTTTTTCCATGCGCAGCCGTCTGTCGCTTGATGCCCGGACATAGTTCAATCCACGGTTTCGTAGTCATGATCCTTCACCTCCGTCATGCAGGGCGATATTTGAACCGACCCACGTTTTGTTCTTGTTGAATTTTACTCCCATCATCGCTCCCTGGCTCATCCGCACCAGGTTATTGACCAGCACCGGCTCGCCCCCATCTGGCCACACAAACATCATTCGAATCTCCGCCTTCGACCGCCCCCCATCTGGTGTCGGCACAAAGTCGGCGTATTGCACCTTCTTCTGCAAAATCCATTCCCGCGGGTTCGTCAGTTGCGCAACCTTATCTCGCGACGGCGCCAGATCGACTCCGAGACCAGCGAAGGAATAGAGTGGTTTCATTACATAATCGTCAATGGGTTCGACAGTCGGGAACTCATCCGCAAAATAGGCGGAGGAGGTATGCTCGGTTTTTAGAAAAGGCAGAGAGTGCTTGCTAATTCGAAAATACCAGTTCGGGTGACCAGCCCAGGTAACGTCCAGGTCGTCTTGAAAACTAAACGGCAACTTGAGGTCCGGCCGTCGTCGTAGCTCATCAAAAATTACCCGGTTATAGATGCGTTCGATCCGCGTTTCCCGGCCATCACGGCGGTAGAACAATTGCCGGCCACGCTTGATAAGCCCTGTCGCGTTGACCGGTCGCACTCCCAACAGCCGTTCAGTCGCAGCAAAGTCGATTCGAGTATTCTGCTTCTCCGGGTCGATTTCTAATAAAACGACATTCTCTGTTTCGTGTTCGCCGATAATTATCTCGCGCAGAATGTTGAGATAAGCCTCGTCTTTCATCGCGCCGAACGAAGAAGTCCAGTCCCGAGGTATGGCCGGGTATGCCCGGCGTAAACAACCTAGCAGCAGTAGTTGGAACCCATACAAGCTCGGGAAAGCTTGGAGCTCGATCAATCGCGGAACCAGTTTCCCGCCCTCCGCGCAAATACCGAAATCCACCGCCAGAAAGTTTGGGTGCGAAGATTCATTTGCAACTTCCAGGCCCCTCGGGATGGCGCTGCGCGCATGTTTGGCAAACTCGGCCGTGCGCGTCTGCCGCACCAACTCATTGCTTGCCCCAACTACCTCATCTCTAAATTCGCGCGTGAGAAAAATTGGCGTCTCCGAAACACGAAAATCCGCCGCCCACTTTTCCGTTTCATTTACGCAACGCAAGAACGCCGCATATTTCTCGTTAGTGAAATCCGCGTTGAACGCCGAGCGCAGGCGGGAATCCACTTTGAGCTATTGGCCGTTCGGCTGCTCGATTATTCCGTTAAGGTGAAGCGGGCCCGGAATGGCGACCGCTCCGTCGTCGGCAATAACCAGCGACCGGTTCCCACGCGGCGTGATAAAAATATGATCTTCTGTTGGAACGGAGCACTCGTGCCCGTCCGAAGTGCGAATGGAAAAGGGAGCGAACGGGACACGTTCGGTGTATTCACGTACATCGGAAATCATAGATCGACTATATCAGAAATTTTCCACGTTGCATCACCTGTTCGCCATCGAACCAGACGTCGAAATCGCGCCCGACGCAATCGATGTGCGTCTTGGAAGTCCAGTTCGCGCCGGTGTGTTCGGCATAAGGATGACCAAACGCGATGTGGATGCCCGGAATTTTTTCATCCTGCAAAATATTACCAATCACCCTGGTGCAGGCGGTATTAGTGCCAATGGCAAATTCGCCGACGCGATTGCTGTTTTCATCCACACTGGTATAAGCGCGAAAATCCTCCAGTAGCTCCTTATGTTCGCAAGCTAGATCGATAATCCGATTGTCGCGCACGTCGATCGTTAATGGCGCATCATGCAGGTCCCCATACTT
>DAIOVO010000064.1:0-2165 GCA_036758965.1 Chthoniobacterales bacterium | reverse complement strand
TGCCGTTGCCATTGGCGGGCGAAGTAAAAATTTCGCCCCCCGGCAGGTTGCCCCACTTATCGGGCCGAATAATTCCGCTCGTTTTCAACCACTTCAGCTCTGGCGAAAATTCCGCTTCATAATCCGTTCCCGCGGGCGTGCGGCAGGTAATACGACGTGCCGACCGTGCCCGTTCGATCAAACGCTGGCTGAGCGCGTCGATGGCATTGTAATCCGCGCGCATTCCTTCCAGCATGATTCGGCGCGAAATATTGACCATGTGCGCATGGCGAATGCGGTTCGCATTCACCACGCTACTCATTTCCATCCGCGAACCGAGCTCGCCCCGTTGTGATTGCGCGCAGAAAATCGAGACCTGCGATTGCGCCAGATCGTTTAGAATCACTGATGGCATATGCGTGAGTGGACGCGCATGGTAATTCTCCAGAACAAAAACAGCGTGCTCCGCGCCCACTTCCTCTACCTCCGCCTGCAACGCGGCCGCGATCTCCCGCGTTGCCTCATCGGTAATGATGGTAATGCGCTCCGTTGGCTGAAGCCGGAGGCAAACACGAATGGCGTTGCGCGCGCCGGGCGCCAACTCCGCATCGAGCATATCGCTAATGAATCGATCTGGCATGGACGTTCAGTTTTGCCCGACAAAACCTCGTCGGCAACTTTTCTGGAAGCGATTCCCGCGCCCGTCAGCCGAGGCCATTTCTCGCGCTTTGCGGTTGTGCTTATGAAACTGTCATCTGCCTTGTCCATCGAAACCCGGGGGGGCATGTATCGTGCTTGCCTCTGAATAGTGACCGTTCGTGCGCCAGCTCTACTTGTCTGCACCTTGCTAACCGGAGTCTCGTTAATAATTCGAGCACAGGCTTTTCCCGTTATCCAACGACAGACCATTGAGGAAACTAAAGCGAAAGCGCTGGCCAACGATGGCGACGCGCAATTTCAAATGGCGATCTACTACGGGCAAGGCGTGCCAGGCATCCTTGAAAGCGACCCGGCGGAGGCGGACCGTTGGTTGAATTTCGCGGCAGAGCATGGCTCGAAAAAAGCGCGCGTGATGATCGCCGGCAGGATCATGACACAAAACAGTCCGGAAGAAGCACGGCAGCAGGCGCTGCAATGATTGAATGAAGGACGGGCCGAACATGACCCAGCCTCCATTCTGGTGCTGGCAGCCGTCTATGATCGCGGTCTGGGTGTGCGAGCAGATGCCGATGCGGCGCTAACGATTCTTAAAGAAAATGCAGACCTTCCGGAGGTAGGCAACGAACTGGGAGAAGTCTATTTTCGCGGCGCCCTGGGCCAACCGCTGGATTACGCGCGAGCGATGCAATATTTCCAAGCGGCCGCCGGCAAGAATTTACCGGAGGCTATAAAGAACGTTGGAAAGCTATACTATCTGGGCCGCGGCCAGCCTCAAAACTGTGAGAAAGCTTACGCCTACTTAAAACGGGCGGCGGACCTTCATGATTTAAATGCTATCTATGATCTGGGTTTACTTTATCGGGCCGGCTGCGGCGTCCGGCAAGATGACGGGCAGGCGGTGGTTTGGTTTCAGAAAGCGTCTGATCTCGGACATTGGACCGCGCGAGAAGAGCTGGCAGATGCCTACGCGAAAGGTAAAGGAGTCGCCAAAGATGAGCGACGCGCCTTTGAGCTATACCGGTCGCTGGGTGAAAATGGTTCCGCCGATGCGCTGCACCGGCTTGCTATAATTTACGAAAACGGCCTTGGCGTAGAGAAAGATCCGAAGTCGGCCTTTCAATGCGAAGCACAAGCCGCACGCCGGGGTTCCATCATAGCGCTGGTGGGACTTGGCTACCGTTATCGAGATGGCCGAGGCACGGCTCAGGATGTTCAGGCGGCGCTCGATTGCCTGAAGAAGGCTGCAGCCGCCGGCGATGCCGAAGCCAAGTATTCCATCGGACGCATTTACGATGCGGGCAAGTTAGTCAAACGTGACCCAGCGGCTGCAGCCAAGTGGTACGCGGATTCTATTCGCGAAGATGAAGCTGCGCTCAAATCCCGACCGAGCGTCAAGGGCGCGGAGCAGGTGTTAGTAGATGGCTTTGCTTCGTTAGCCCGGCTCTATTATAAGGGAGAAGGAGTTCCGAGGGGACCTGCCCAAAGCGATCGAACTTCTCCGGAAAGGCGCGGACAAAGGATCAATC
>DAIOVO010000063.1:0-16738 GCA_036758965.1 Chthoniobacterales bacterium | reverse complement strand
GTGCATCGCCTTTGGTAACGCGACCGCCTTTGCCTGAGCGGGAAATCTTTGCCGCATCCAACTTTTCTTCTTCGATAATCCGCCGCACGGCGGGCGAAACGGCGTCGCTCGCTTCTTTTTTGGGTGGTTCCTCGCGATTCGGATCGGGCTTATCTTCCGCTTTAGAGGCCGCGGGCGCGGGCGCATCGCCCGGCGGCGACTCATCGATCTCGGCTACGACTTCACCGATTTTCACTTCCTGCCCTTCGGGGACCCTGGTTTGCAGCACGCCGTCGGCTTCCGCGACGATTTCGGTGGAAACTTTGTCGGTCTCGAGAGTGAAGAGCGGTTCGCCCTTTTGCACACGCTCGCCGTTTTTTTTGTGCCAGACAGAAACGACGCCGCTGGAAATCGATTCGCCAACCGCTGGAATTTTTACCGGCACGCCCATCGCGCGCTAACTAAGCGCAAGAAAATCGCGGGGTCGATAGATAAAAATAGCGGCGGCGGCTTCCTCAATTTTTTTTTAGAACAAAAACATCGCCTCGTCGCAGGGAAAACGGCTCTTTTGGCGGGAGAACTGCTTACAACAAAAGAGGCTCGCATTCCGGTGAACTTAGCAACGGTTTTCCAACGACAATCTTCCTCCACCATCTTCACCGAGATGCTGGTGTTGAATCTGATCATTGGATTTCTTGATTTGATCACCGGCTATCAGCTGAGTTTTTTTCTTTTTTACGGGGTGCCGATCTTTATCGCGGCGTGGTTTTGCGGAAAAAAAATCGGACTCCTGACGGCGCTGATCTCAGGCATTATCTGGTGGTGGGCGGACCATTATTCCGGTCACCTTTACCTGGATAACTGGCACGAGGCCTGGGAAACCTGCATGCGACTGGCGTTTTTCATTTTTGCTTCCATCGGCAGCTCGGCTCTGCGGGCGCCCCGCGACATCGCGGAAGCCCGAATCGCGCTGCTGGAGCACTCGCGCAAATTAGAAAAAGAAATCGTGAACATCAGTGAGCGCGAGCGGGAACGGATTGGGCAGGATTTGCACGATGGTCTTTGCCAATACCTGGCGGCGGTGGGCTGCGCGGCGGCGACTTTGCAGAACGACCTGGCGCGTTTGAAATTGCCGGGCGAAGCGCAGATGGCGCAGGAAGTAGCCGAGCTTCTCCAGGGCGCGGTCACTCAAACACGCAATCTCGCGCGCGGTTTGGTGCCGGTGGAGACTGCCGCCAACGGCCTCGCTTCAGCGCTGGAGGAACTGGTGTCGTCGGTGGGGCGCTTCGTCCAGATCGATTGTCGTTTCCAGCAAATTGGCGACGTCACAATTATGGACGAGCGGGTCGCGACCCACCTTTTTCGCATCGCCCAGGAAGCGATCAACAACGCGATGAAACATGCCGCGGCCAAAAAATTGATGGTCACTCTGCGCGAGGAAGCCGGGGCCATTGCGCTGGAAATTTGCGATGACGGGCTCGGCATTTCGCATTCCGCTCCCACCGGCATCGGAATGGGCGTCAACATTTTACATTACCGGGCGCGCGCGATTGGCGCCCAGTTAAAAATCGCCGAGCAAACGAGTGGCGGCACGATCGTCAGCTGTGTTCTTCCGCGCGCGGGCCAGACGCTTCAACCCCCCTTGGCTGCTTTCGCCTGAAAATGAAAACGAAAGTTTTATTGATCGAAGATCACCCGATGTTCCGCGAGCGCCTGGCGCAGCTCATCGCCAGGGAGGGCGACATGGAAGTTTGTGGCGAGACGGACAACGTGTGCGAAGGAGTCGAACTCACGCTCACAACCAAACCGCAGGTGGTGATTCTCGATATCTCGTTAAAAAATTCAAACGGGCTCGACCTGCTGAAAGATTTACGCGCTCATGGCCTGGATGTGCCGGTGCTCGTTCTTTCGATGCACGAAGAATCGCTTTACGCGGAACGCGCCTTGCGCGCCGGCGCCCGCGGCTACATCACGAAATCGGAAGCTTCTTCCAAAGTGCTGGTGGCGCTGCGGCAGGTTCTACGGGGCGAGCTCTACCTGGAAGCGGGCGCCATGTCGCAAATCGTGCGCAGCGCCGTCGATGGAAAGAAATCCGGGGCTGCAATCGAGCGTCTGAGCGATCGCGAGTTGGAGGTGTTTCACATGATTGGCCGGGGACGAACCTCCCGCGCAATCGGGGCGCATCTGGGCATTGGCCTCACAACCATTGATACTTACCGGGCCCGCATCAAAGAAAAACTAAGCCTGGATAATGGGGCTCAACTGGCGCGGGAAGCGACACGCTGGGTGCAGACGCAGGAGTAGTTGTAGCGGTTTTCGCTACATAAAAAGACTGCCACTTGTCGTATCAGCGGGGCGTCCCGGCTGCTTTATTATGGGCGCTATAGAAATAACCACCTACCTTATGCTAACAAAACATGGCCATAAATTAAAACGCCACGGCTTTACTCTCGTGGAAATCATGATCGTCGTCGCCATCATCGCGCTCCTCGCTTCCATTGCGGTGCCCGGCTTTCTCCGCGCCCGGAAACGCTCTCAGGCCAGCCGCGTAATTAACGATTTGCGCCTGCTCGACGGAGCGATCGACATGTACGCGATTGAAAATAACAAAACGAATAACAGCAAACCTACCTTCACTGATCTCAAGGTTTACCTGAAAAAGGGCAGCATGCTCTACAATACAGGGGCTGACATCCTGGGTCACACCTATGGGCCATTTACGGTCGATTCGATTCCCAGGGTACCGCCAACCACCTACTCGGCTTTGTCGGACGTCGCGCCATCCAGTTTTTGGTCCCCCTATAATTGAGCCCCCTACGCCGGTGGTGACAGCGGCGAGGGAACTCGCGCCGCTGTCGCCCGGCGCCGTCTCTGTTAAACGGAAAACGCTTCGGCGATGAGCGCGGCTTGCTCGCGCTTGTGTAATGCCAGCGCACCCACGGCGGGGCTGGCGCTTGCGTTGCGACCGGCGTAGCCAATCTCGCGGCCGAAAAGCGCGCGCAACCGCGGCTCGACGAACGTCCACGCTCCCATGTTTTGCGATTCTTCCTGGCACCAGACGATGCGCGCTTTTTTCGGATAAGCGCCCACTGCCTCCTCCAATTTCTCTTCCGCCAGCGGATAGAGTTGTTCGAGCCGCACGATGGCGGCGTTTTTGATTTTCCCTTCCTCACGCCGGGCTAACAAATCGTAAAACACTTTTCCGCTACACAAGATCACGCGCTCAACTTTTGTTAGCTCCGCTGTTTCCGGAATGATCTCGTGGAATTTTCCTTCGGTGAAATCTTCCGCCGGCGAAGTGGCGAATTCCGCCCGCAGCAGACTTTTCGGCGTCATGATGAAAAGCGGTTTGATGAACTCGCGCTTCATCTGCCGTCGGAGGACGTGAAAATATTGCGCCGGAGTAGTGAGGTTGCAGACTTGAATGTTGTTCTCGGCACAGGCCTGGAGATAACGCTCCAGCCGCGCACTGGAATGCTCCGGCCCCTGTCCTTCGTAACCGTGCGGCAAAAGCAAAACGATCCCGCTTGGCCGCTGCCATTTCGATTCCGCCGAGACGATGAATTGATCGATGATCGTCTGCGCGCCATTGGCAAAATCGCCAAATTGCGCTTCCCACAAACAAAGCATTTTCGGGAAATCGAGCGAGTAGCCGTAATCGAAACCGAGCACCGCCGCTTCCGAAAGCAGGCTGTTGTAAATGCAAATGCGCGCCTGCTTTTCCGCCAGATGGAGCAAGGGCAAATACGGCTCGTCGGTTTTCGCGTCGTACCAAAATGCGTGGCGATGACTAAAGGTGCCGCGCCGGCTATCCTGCCCGGACAGACGCACCGGAATCCCATCCAGCAGCAGCGAACCGAACGCCAGCGCTTCCGCAAAACCCCAATCGTAGGGGCCGCCTGCTTCGAAAATTTGCCGGCGCCGATCGACCAGCATTTTTTTAATCTTGGGCAAAATGTTGAAGCCCTCGGGAACGGTCGTCAGGCCTTCGACGACGGTGGCGAGTTGTTCCTGGGTGATGGAAGTTGTGGGCGATTTGGCGGAGTATTTCGGTTGAAAAACCGCGGTCGATTCCTGAAATTTCGCCAGCTTATCGGCCCGCTGTTGATCGAGCGATTTCACTTCCTCCAGCGTCATATCCAGCCGCAGCTCGAATTCTGTCTCGAGCGACGCCGCATCATCTGCGCTTAAAAGGCCCGTCTCGAACAGCCGCTTTTTGTAAATCGTCGCTGCCGATGGCCGCTTTTCGATTTTCCCGTAAAGGTCCGGCTGCGTGAACGACGGCTCGTCGCCTTCGTTGTGCCCGTATTTGCGGTAGCAATACATATCGATGACAAAGTCGCGCCCAAATTCCTGGCGAAAATCCAACGCCATCTCGGTCACAAGTTTCAACGCTAGCGGATCCTCGCCGTTCACGTGCATGATCGGCACTTCGATCATCTTGGCGATGTCGGTCGCATACATCGACGAACGCGCGTCTTCCGGCAGCGTGGTGAAGCCGATCTGGTTGTTCACCACCACATGCACGGTGCCGCCAGTCGAGTAACCGGGGAGTTGCGACATGTTAAGCGTTTCCGCCACGATCCCCTGCCCCGCGAAAGCTGCGTCCCCGTGCAACAACAACGGCAAAACTTTGCGCCGATGTTCGGTGTCGCCGTGAATACGTTGTCGCGCGCGCGCCTGACCTTCCACCACCGGATCGGCCGCCTCGAGATGGCTCGGGTTTGCCGAAAGGCGGATTTCCACCTCCGCGCCACGCCCCAGCTTTCGCACCGTGCGGTAGCCCAGATGATATTTCACGTCCCCATCGCCGCCGACCATTTCGGGAAGGTAATTCTCGGTGAATTCGGTGAAGATCACCTGGAGCGATTTCCTTAAAAAATTCGCCAGCACATTCAGTCGCCCACGATGGGCCATGCCCATGCAAATTTCCTGCACACCGACATCGGGACATTTCCGCAGGAGCTGATCGAGGATCACCATCAAACCTTCCGCGCCTTGCAGCGAAAAACGTTTTTGCCCGATGTAGCGGGTATGCAAAAAAGTCTCGAACGTTTCCGCTTCCATCAGCGAACGCAGCAGCGCGATCTGGATTTCGCGTGTGGCCGGACGATCGGAAATACGCGCCTCCAACCGATGCCGCACCCAATCACGAATGCGGGTATTTTGAATGTGCTGAAACTCGGCCCCGATAGATCCGGCGTAAATTTGCTCCAGCAGCGCGATCATTTCGCGCAAACTCATCGAGCGGTTATCGAGGAAGAATTTCGACGAAACGGTGTGATCGAGATCCTTGTCGCTGAACCCGAACTCACGCAGCGTCATCAGTGGATTTTCCGGACGCGCATCGGCCAGCGGGTTCACCCGCGCGATGGTGTGGCCGAGGGTGCGAAAGGCGTAAACGAGCCCGTCGATGCGCGTCTGCAACGGGCGCTCGCGCGGCTCGGCGGCGGCGGCGGCGATGGCGGCGCCGTTGCGCGTCTTTAAATTTCCGAGCTCGAACCCTTCGAAGAACGCCGACCAGCCAGCATCGACCGTTTCCGGATTGCGAAGCCAGCGTTCATAATTTTGCTCGAACAAATCGAGATTGGCGCGAGTGGCCAGCGAAGTGCGCATGTTGCAATCTGCCGCCAAGAGCAGCCACGGCAAGTTGACAGCGCGAAAAGGCGCTTCGTTACTTGCGGCATCAAAATGACGGCGGCACAGGTTTTTGATTCGGTGACGAACGGCGGGGCAAACGATTTCGCTGAAGTCGTTTCGATTTTGAATCAAGAATCGTGGTGTTTGATTGGTGGGCTGGCGGTCAACTGTTACGTCGAACCTGTCTATACGATCGACGCCGACATTGTGCTGGTGGTAGAACGTTTGGAAAAGGTTAGCGCGGAATTGCAGAGGATTGGCTTTCGGGTCGAAAACTTCCAGCACTCGATCAATGCGCGCCGCGGTTCCAGCCAACTCACCTTTCAATTCAGCATCGATCCGCGCTACCAGGACTTCCTGGCAGAAACGGAGCGACACGAGGTCTTGGGCGTCACCGTTCCGGTGGCTTCCCTCAAAAATATTGTGCGCGGAAAAACCTGGGCGTGGCAGGACGCGAAACGGCGCGCGAGCAAGCGAAAGAAGGATGAACTCGATCTCCTTCGGATTGCGGAAAATTTTCCGGAGTTGCGCCCGGACATCCCGGCCGAAATTGTTTTTCAACTAACAAGATGAAATTCCATCTCTCAGCTGTAATCTGTTTGGGCGCGCAGCTTGTCCTGGCGCAGGCGCCCGCTCCTTCTCCCACCCCGGTCGATCCCGCTTCCGAGCCAACCGTGCTCGCGGTCGCAAAGGTGCTGCCCGCAGTCGTGAACATCGATGCCGAGCGCATCGTGCGGCGGCAGGTGCGCGATCCGTTTGAAGATTTCGCTTCGCAATTTTTTGGCTATTACCGCACCCAGCCACGCGAGATTCGCCAGCGCCTGCAAAGCCTCGGCTCCGGTTTCATCGTCGATCCCGCCGGCTACATCATTACCAACGAGCACGTGGTGCAACGCGCGGCCGATTTAAAAATCGAAGTCACCACCAGCGATGGGAAAGTTTATAACGCCCATTACATCACGGGCGACCCCAAAAAGGATCTCGCCTTCATCAAAATCGACGGCAAAACCGGATTTCCCTTTATCAATCTCGACAGTCTTTCGCCCAATCTGCTCGGCGAAACGGTGATCGTGGTCGGCAACGCGGTCGGTTACGGCAGCTCGATTAGCCGCGGCGTGCTCAGCGCCGATCATCGCGACATCACGATCGAGAATGTCGATTACAAAAATCTTTTGCAAACGGACGCCGCGATTAATCCGGGAAATTCCGGCGGCCCGGTGATCGATATCGCGGGCCGGCTGGTCGGCGTGAGCTCGGCCAAGATGGCGTTCACGCCGCAGGGCGTGCCGACACAGGGGCTCGGGTTCGCCATTCCTGCAACTGAGGTGCGCGATGCGGTGAAGGAATTTAAGAAAATTGCGCAGCAACAACCGGCCGCCACTCCACCGCCAAACGTTGCCAGCGAGCCAGCAGCCGCGAACGCTTTCAATCATTTCGGAATGCAATTGCAGGATTTGAATGAAGAATTGACCGACGCGCTCGATCTTCTCCCGGGCCACGGCGTCAGCGCGGTCGCGGAGGATAGTCCAGCGGATGACGCCGGGATGGAGCGCGGCCTGGTCATTTATCGAATCGGCCGCCACGAAGTGAACTCGGTGAAAGCAGTGGAAACGTTGCTGGCGCGCGTGAATAGCGGCACGCGGGTGGATTTTCTCGTTGGTCTCGTTAGCAGCGAAGGCCGGCGCCAATTGCAAACCGTGTCGTTGACAGCGCGCTAAAATTTTTTAAGCAACATCGCGCGGTGGAGATTGTCTCACTTCGCGTTGCGATGATTAAAGTCGAGAACCTGACAAAAAAATACGCCGGCGAAAGCGCGATCCGCGATCTCAACTTCGAGGTCGGCCGCGGCGAGATCATGGGATTCCTCGGCCCGAACGGCGCGGGTAAGACCACCACCATGCGCATCCTGGCCAGCTTCATGCCGCCGACCTCCGGGCGCGCCTCCATCGCAGGCTTCGACATTTTTACTCAATCGCTCCAGGCCCGCGCGCATCTCGGTTACATGCCGGAAAATGTGCCGCTCTATACTGATATGCGCGTGACCGAATACCTGAGCTACCGCGCCGCGCTCAAATCGGTGCCGCACCGTCGCCTGGCCGAGCGACTCGGCGACGTGAAGGAGCTTTGCGGTTTAAAAGAAGTGGAGAACAAACTCATCGGCGCGCTCTCCAAAGGTTACCGGCAGCGGGTGGGATTGGCCGATGCGCTCATTCACGAGCCGGACCTTTTGATTCTGGACGAACCGACCAGCGGTCTCGATCCCAACCAGATTCGCCAGGTGCGCGAATTGATCAAAAATCTCGGGAAGCAACATACTATTTTGCTTTCCACGCACATATTGCCGGAAGTGGAGATGACCTGCAGCCGGGTCATCATCATTAATAAGGGACAGATTGAAGCGTGCGACACTCCGGAAAATTTGCTCGGGCAAATTCGTACCGCCGGCGGCGTGACGCTGGAGGCGAAAACCGGCGCCGATGATGGCGTGGAAGAGTTGAAGAAAATTTCCGCCGTGCGCGATGTGACGGCGACGGACGAAAATGGCTGGAATATTTTCTCGCTTCGGGTCGAATCCGGCGCCGACGTGCGGGAGGAAGTTTTTCGACTTGCGCGTGATCGTCATTGGGAAGTGCGCGAGCTCAGCGCGCGCCGCGCGACGCTGGAAGATGTATTCGTGGAAATTACCCATTCGGATGCGGAGTGATGGAGTTATGGAGTAGCGGAGTCATGGGATACGAAACTGAGCTGCGCAACAAGAACCGCGGTTACATGAAGTTGATCGTGTGGCAAAAGGCGATGACCTTTTTTGAGCTAATTTGGCAAGTCTCTTACAAAGAGAACCAAATTGATTTCAAGCTGCGTGCTCAGTTGGCGGATGCCGCCCAATCCGTGGCGGCAAACATTGCTGAGGGATACGGCCGACCTTCGATCAACGAATATATTCAGTTTCTCTACATCGCACTGGGCTCAGCAGCGGAAACTTTAACCCGCGTAATCGGATTGCACACCACCGCGCAGATTCAGCCACTGTGCTTCGAGGAGTTGAATCAGCTCCATTACGAAATCGAAAACCGTCTCCTGCGATTGATCGAAAAATTGGAACAAAAACGCGAAGACGGAACGTGGACCTCTCGAATCAATGAGGCGGACGGTGAGAGCAGCGAAGACTTGTTCGTGTTCCTCCACCACTCCCCCACTCCCCCACTCCACCACTCCAACGCTGCGTATGCGTAAATTCTTCACTCTCCTTACCCGCGAGGTGCGCAGCTACTTCTCCTCGCCCATCGCTTACATCGTGCTGGTTTTTTTCCTGCTCGTGAGCGGCGTCGATTTCTATTTTCAAATCTCTTTCATGAACCAGCGCGCGAGCGGCTATTCGGTGCAGGAAGCGTTCTTTAACTCCATTTTTTTCTGGTTCGCTTTTGTTTTGATTTTCCCGCTCATCACCATGCGTTCGTTCGCGGAAGAATTTAAGCTCGGCACGATCGAGCCGCTCATGACCGCGCCGGTGCGCGACTGGCAGGTAGTGCTGGCGAAATATATCGGCGCCCTCGTTTTTTACGTGGTGCTCTGGATTCCGACCATCCTCTACTTCGCCATTTTCCAATATCTAACTCACCAGCCGGCGGCGAACTCGGCCGGCTCCTATTGGGGCTCCTACACCCTGCTGCTGTTGGTTGGGATGTTTTACCTCAGCATCGGCTGCCTCGCTTCCGTCCTGACCAAAAACCAGATCATCGCCGCCGTCATTTCCTTTTGCGCCATCACGTTGCTGTTTTTTCTGGGCCTCGTTAGCTTCATTCTGCTCGATGTTAGCTCGAGCACGCGCGAGCTGCTTGGTTACTTTTCCGCCATCGAGCACATGGGCACCTTTTCCCGCGGCCAGTTCGATACTCGTCCCTTCGTCCTCTACCTCAGCATGACGGTGCTCATGCTTACTCTCACCTATCAGGCATTCCAATCTCGCAAATGGCGACTGTAAGCG
The DNA here is from genome assembly GCA_036758965.1 of Chthoniobacterales bacterium. Lineage (GTDB taxonomy): Bacteria > Verrucomicrobiota > Verrucomicrobiia > Chthoniobacterales > UBA10450 > AV69. The sequence continues at coordinate 7,134 of DAIOVO010000063.1, read as the reverse complement.
AAGAAAAGCCCAGACAGATTCATCGCGTGGGCATTGGCCTGAATGTCATTATCCAGGTCTCGTTAGCTATTCTGCTGGTGGCGATGGTTAACTCGATCGCCTTTAAACATTATCGGCGCTGGGATTTTTCGCGGGACAAAAAGTTCGAGCTCTCGGACAAGACCAAACGTGTCCTTGCCACTCTCAAGGACAAATTGCGCATCACCGTTTTCTTCGCGCCGGAAACGCCCATCACCGCCGATGTCCAGAGCTTGCTGACTGAATACCAGTACGCCGCCAAAGGGAAAATCGACGTCGAGCAAATTGATCCGGCGCGAAACCTTTCGCGCGCGAAAGAGGTGGTGGACAGATACAAGATCGTTACCGACGAGAGCATGCTGATCCTGGATTACCAGGGCCGTAATAAAACCGTGAAAGCATCCGAGATGGCGGAGGTGGACACGAGCGGCGGGCAATTCGGAGAAGGGCCACGAATCACCGCCTTCAAAGGTGAGCAGGCGATCACGAGCGCGATCATTGATTTGACGGAGGGGAAGAAGAACAACGTCGGCTACGTCATCGGCCACAAGGAGCCGCCGCTGGGTGCGTCGCTGGAGATCTCGCCAAGGCAGGTGCCGCCGGACGAATCTCCCATCTCGGTGTTGAAGACATTTCTCGAAAACGAAAACCTAAAGCTCGATGAGCTGAATCTGTTCAACGTCGAAGCGATCCCAGCCGACATGAAAGCGATCATGATCGTCGGCCCGCAATACGATTTTTCCGATCGTGAAATGAAATTACTGCGAGATTTTTGGAACAAAGGCGGGCGCATTCTGCTGCTGCTCGACCCTGGCGCGAAAACACCGCGGCTGGATGGGTTCCTGAACGAACTCGGAGTACGGGTGAACAACGATCGCCTGATGGCGATGGTAAAAACCGGCATCGAAGAAGTGGCGTTGCTGCGCGATGTGCAGGCGAAGTTTTTGGGCGATAGCCCAGTGACGAAGCGGCTGGCGGGCGCGCGCGGCTTGTTTTTCGGCGGCACTTCTTCGCTTACTTTGGAGCCGCAGAGAGTGCAGGCCGCCCGCATCCAACTTACGCCTTTAGTCCAGGCAGAGAAAGGTTATTGGGCAGAGAAGGATTACAATTCCAACGACGAAGCGAAGTTCCGCGCTGATGCCGCCGTTAACCCCGGCACGCTTTATACCATCGCCGCTTCGGTGGAAAAAGGGGGCAGCGCCGATGAACGCGTGCAGGTAAATTCCTCGCGCCTGATTGTGGTCTCCAACTCAACTTTCGTGCAGGACAACGCGCTTACCCAGGACCAGCAGGCGCTCGATTTTGTTTCCGGCAGCATGAACTGGTTGATGAGCCGCGAGCAGTTAATCGGGATCGCGCCCAAGGTGCCGCACCCACTCACCTTTAGTCTCGATCAAAACGCGCTCCGTAGTTTGCGCTGGATCATTCTCGTTCTCATGCCGCTCACCCCCGCGCTCATCGGCGTGATCGTGTGGTGGAAACGGCGGACCTGATTTCTTCTCCGAACTCATGAGACTGCGAACTACCATCATCCTTTTCCTGTTAGTAGCAACGGGCTTCGTTTACCTGAAGTTTTACGAAAGTAAGCGGCCAAATACCGAGGAGGCATCCCGTCACGCCGCCAATGTGGTCAATTTTGACCGCGACAAAATCGATGGTCTAACCATTCAGAACGGCGAAGACAAAATCGTACTCAAGCGAGTGGACAAAAAATGGCGGCTGGAATCTCCGATCAAAGATTTGGCCGATAGCGCGATGGCCGATTCCATTTTGTTCGACCTCGAGGATTGGAAAAAGGACGCGACCGTGACCGCGAAAGAAATTGGAAGCGACAAAAACAAGATCGCCGATTTCGGACTATCGAACCCGAAGTTGCGCCTGAAACTGAGCGGCCCCGGCGCGCCGCCGGAGATTCTTTTTGGCAACAACGCCGCCTTGGAAAACCGGATGTATGTGCGGCTGGAAAATTCCAAGGATATTTTTCTCACCACTCAAGAGATCAAAAACAAAATCTCGAAAAAGGCAGAGGAGTTTCGCGATCGCAAACTAACCGACCTGACCGCTAACCAGGTAGCGCGCGTCTCGCTCAAGACCGCCGCGGGCGAAATGGAATTGCAAAAGCAGGCCGAGCATTGGGAAATCGCGAAGCCGCTGCGCGCACGCGCCGACGATCAGAAGGTGAATGATTTACTGGCGCAAGTGACTACCAGCCAGGTACAACAATTTGTGGCCGACGATCGTGGCGATCTTCACACCTATGGTCTGGCCGAGCCTCGCGGCGCCATCACTCTCTTCGGCGCCGATGATAAGCAAGGTCAGCTTCTCCAAATCGGCGCCGTGCCGGAAAAGCAAAAGGACCAGGTCTATGTCCGTTTTGCTCCGCGCGGATTCGTTTACACTCTGCCCAAAAAACTCGATGAGATACTAAACTTGAAACCGAACGATCTGCGCGATCGCCACCTCGTTCGCTTCGATCAAAACCAACTCGACCGGATAACAATCGATGCGCCCGGAAAAAGCAAAACGGTGCTGGCGCGCAAAGGGGAAAACTGGACGATTGTTAACCTGCACGATTTGCCCGCGAACGCGGCGGAAGCGCATCGGCTGATCGATCTGCTCGCCGGCGCGCAAGTGACCCGATTCGTCGATGAAGTTGCCTCCGATCTGCCCAAATACGGTCTCGATAAACCGCAGTTGACTGTTACCCTTAGCTCGTTTGCTTCCGAGAATACCGCCGAAACGCAGGCCGGCGAACATCCTCTGGCGACCATCGCGTTCGGCAAAATTGAAGGCAACGAAGCTTATGCGCGCATCGGCGACGAGCCATTTATCGTCGCGGTGCAACGAAACCTGCTAGACGAAATTTTCTCCGATCCCTTGCAGTGGCAGGAGCTGGCCATCTTCAAATTCAAGCCAGAACAAATTTATCGCATTATAGTCACGACCGACCACGAGCTCAGTCTGACCCGCGGTGCGAATAACCAATGGAACTGGGTGAATGGCAGCGACGCGATCAATACCATCAACGTCGCATCGCTCCTGAACACGCTTGCTTCGCTGCACACCGTGCGCTGGGTTGGCAACAACGTTCCGCCGGCCGCGTTCGAGAAACCGCAGTTAACTATCAGCTTTACTACTTCGCCCGACGACAAAGCTACCGGCAAACTAACTATCGGCGGCCCATCCGGCGACGGCATGTGGCTCGCCCACGCCGAGGGACACGACGGCGCCTTCATCGTTAATCAACCCGACCTCAACGCGCTCAAGCTACCCTTGGCGCAATCGCCAACGCCTTCGCCCACTGCCTCGATCTCTCCGGCTTCTGCCACTCCCTCGCCGACGCTAACTCCTAATTCTCGGTAGCTGTCATGAACCCGCAGTTACATCAAGGCGCACATAACGTAGTCGCATGGGTCCTCGTTGGAGCTGGCGCTATACTAGCGGTCCTAAGCATTGCTGGCTGCGCCGAACCAGTGACCAGGATTGATGTAGTCACTCCCGTGAGAGGACAACGCGTTCAATCTACGACTGCCCCGTCTGGTGTTTATAGCGGCGAGGAACGGGCGCTAGGAATCTAATTGGCCCTAAGACGACGGGTCCGTCTATTAGCGTTGTTGAGAAGTATGACCCAGACCGGTTAGACATTTTCGTTAGTGGCTACGGAGAAGGCAAACCAGGTGGCCATTCTCGAATTGCAAAGGAATTGATTGATGCACTCAGAGGAGCTTTTTCTGGCGACAAAGTATTCGTCAATAATGAAACCTGGACTCGTTTTTAAAAAAACCTCACCGAAACAGTTGCAGGCGGTTTTCAGTTTTGCCTCTCAGCGGCTTCTGCGGAATAGATCGTGACGATGCCGGCGGTGAGCGGTTCCTGAGTTACTTTGCGAAAGCCATTGCGTGCAATCAAGTCACACATCGTTTTCCCATGCGGAAAGCTTTCAATCGAGGCGCCGAGGTACTCGTAGGCTTGTTTTTCGCAGGTAATGATGGCGCAGAGTAACGGCAGAATTCGGCGCAGATAGAATCGATATATCGCGCGCACGACTCGATTTCGCGGCAATGAAAAATCGAGCACCAATAAACGGCCGCTGCCGGTAACAACGCGACGCATCTCGCGCAGGGCGGCGCTCCGATCCCGCATGTTGCGCAGACCAAAGGCGACGGTGACGGCATCGAAGGATTGATCGGCGAAGGGCAGTTGCAACGCATCCGCGACGATGGTCTCGCACACTCCTTTTTTCCGCGCGAGCTTCAGCATTTCATCCGAAAAATCGGCGCCGATAATTTTTGATTTCGGCAGAGCGCGTTGCAAGGCCAGAGCAAGGTCGCCGCTACCGGTGGCGAGATCGAGGACGCATGGCGGATTCCAATCCGCCACGATTTGCACCGCGCGTTTGCGCCAAAAAAAATCGAAGCCCGCGCTTAGCAAATGATTGGCGCGATCATAACGGCCGGCGACGCGATCGAACATTTGGCGCACCGCGGCTGGATCGCGCGAAGCGGCGTGAGGCGTGGACGGAGACACGGCGCGCGTTCGCTCAAAAGGTGCGCCCGCGCAAGTGGTAGTCGAAAATCGCGGCCCTTCTATAAAGCGAATGGCGCGGGTCGAGAAGAATTGACAAGCGAAGCGAGAATTCTCATAAGCAGGAAATGTTCTCGCGCACTCTCGCTTTAGTTTTCCTCGGCGGCTGGCTTAGCGTTATTGCCACCACTAATGCACAAACAACGCAATCGGCGCGCGCAGTGGATATCGTGCAGGAATACGCCAGTAACGAAATCGCAGCCGGGCAGAAGTATGAAGGTCATCGCATATCTCTCGGCGGCATCGTAGCGGGAGTTGGGATCGATCCCGACCAGAATCCTTACGTGGTGCTTTCCGGGACGGACCGCCCGGACCGCAAATCGGGCGCGCAAAAAAATGTGACGCAGTTGCGCAATTACGCGGGCTACCTCAAATGCATTTTTACGCCGGCGGACAAAGCAAAGATTGCGGGGCTGCGCGTCGGTTCGGCGACCGGTTTCCAGGGGACGGTGGCGGCCAAATTCAAAGGCGGAGTGCTGGCGAAAGATTGCAAGTTTCCGTGAATCGCGGGTTCACCTGCTCACGAGAGGAGTCGAACCTCCACGGGTTGCCCCATACGGTCCTGAGCCGTACGCGTCTGCCGTTCCGCCACGTGAGCGATGGCGCTCACTTTGCGCGGCGAAGGCTTCGGCGCAACTTCGCTTAAAATTCAGCGGGTTAAAAGCCCGCTGGGCGCACAGGTTGCAAACCTGTGTTCCTAGTGGCCTGTATCCTTTACTCGTATAGTAACTACGCGTGAAAACACGGCGATCTGGGGAGCGCACGCGGCCTCGCGTGCTGGCGAGGTGTCCCGCCATCGCCAACACGCTGCAAGCGTGTGCTCCCCGGAAACGCTCGGGCTGACAGAGCGGTATTCGATGCTATACGTGAATCACGTATAGCTCTTACTCACAAAGCATCTGGTACAGGGCACCAACTTAGCCGCGGCGTTTTTTTTCCACCCGGCTTTCGAGTTGCTTTGCCTGGCGCGCTTTTCCAAGTGAGCGCAATAGATCGGCATAATTTGCCGCCACGATTTCGTATTCTTCCGGTGGTGTGGAGCCTGATTCCTCCCAGGATTGTAAGGAGGCCCGGTAAAGTTCTTCCGCCCGTTCGTAATCGCCGCGGGAATGATAGACAACCGCGAGATTGCACTTCGATTGCGCGATGTCGGGATGAGTGGCGGCCAGCGCCTGTTTGCGAATGGCCAGCGCACGTAAATGGGCTTGTTCCGCTTCGCCCAGCCTTTTTTCGTTGGTGAAAAAAACGCCGAGGTTGTTTAGCACCGAGGCCACGTCGGGATGCTCAGGGCCCAGTGCGTTCTCGTAAATCTGGAGCGCGTGCAGGTAATACGGCTCAGCTGCTTTTGGCCGTCCGGCTTTGCGAAACGAGAGGGCTGCGTTGTTGAGCAAGGTGCCGAGATCGGCATATGGCAAATCGGGAATCTGCGTTCCGGCAGCGATCGCTTTTTCATAAAACGAAATCGCCCCGTCTCCGTCATCTTGTTCGTCACAAAGGCGCGCTAAACGGCGGGCGGAACGAAAATGCGCGCGTTGATCGGGGAACTCCATTTCTTCGAAGGCGCGGTGAGCAAGGAGAAGATACTCTTTCGCGCGAGCAGGTTCCATGTTCTGCTCATGCAAAAGACCGAGTTGTTCGTAGCTGAGGGCCAGCTCAACGTCGCCACGACGGAAAGTGCGCCTTGCTAATTCTAGCGCCCGTTCGCCGACACGGATCGCCTGCGCCAGGTGACGGGTCGCGCGCAGCGTTTCGAGTTTATCATTGAGAATTGCCCAGAGCTTTTCTTCGCCTTTCATCCGTCATCACCAACCCTCGCTTACCTGGGTAACGAGATGGCCGGCCAGCTCTTCGGCCGCCAGGGGAAGAGCCTGGCGCTCGTCGGTGGAAACGTCTGTGCCCACGAAAAAGCTGGTTGTGCCCACCACCCCAGTGGGCGGCATAAGCACGGTGCCGGTGCGACTAACAAGACGATAACGCACTTCCATGGTGAGATTGAATTCGCTGGTGGCGAGCACATTGCCGCGTAGCGACCGCGCCGGCGCGCGCGCGATCCGAACAATTTCGCCTTTCAGGACTGCATCGGAATTATTTTCTTCCGCGATGCGATAAGTTCCATCCTGCTGAAATTGTTTGATCACGGTGTCGGTGATTAAGACTTCTACGCGCGGAAGCGTGGTGCGGTTTACAAACACTGGCACAGCAATGGTGTGCACGTCCCGCAACACATTCGGTTTCGCCGGGCCGATGTGATAACCGAGGCAGCCGGTGAATATGAAAACGAGGGCCAGAGCGGCGCCAGTTTTTCTCACGGAGCAGGCGGGGGCGTTGCCTCCGTCGCGGGCGTGGATTCCGGCGTGGGCGACGTTTCCGGTTCAGGTGTCGTCTCCGGCGTAGGCGAAGGCTCGGGTGCGGTAGTAGTGGGCGGCGCCAGGGAAGCGGGCGGCGGTAAAGCAGAATCCTGCTCCGGCGGCGGCAGCGGCGCGACTTCGCTGTCGCTGCGGAAGGCCGGTTTGCCACCGCGACCGTTCTGCC
>DAIOVO010000062.1:0-16827 GCA_036758965.1 Chthoniobacterales bacterium | reverse complement strand
TTCGTAACCTCGAGCGCTCCCTGCAATTGCGCGTCGCCGGCGAGCGGAAAAAAATTGGGATCATTCGTGACGCCGATCGCATGCAACCGCAGGCGGCGAATGCGTTTTTAAAAACGCTCGAGGAACCACCACAAAATTCGCTATTGTTTTTGCTCACCACTTTGCCGGAAGCTTTGCCCGATACCATCGTTTCGCGCTGCCTCAACCTGGCGCTGCGTTTTTCCAAGCCGGCCGAGATTTCGACCGAAGAAAAGGAGCTGCAAGATATTCTTTGCCGGAGTGCGGACGCAAAATCCGGCACGGTGGAAAGCGCCTACCGCGTTTCGCAAGCGATCGCGCAATTGCTCGATTCCATCCGAGCGAGCGTGCGGGAAGAAAATGGCGAGTTGCTCAAGGGCGAGGAAGCGCGCTATCGCAACACCACCGATGGCGCGTGGCTGAGTGAGCGGGAAGACTATTACAAGGCGTTAAGCGAAAGCATGTATCGCGAACGCCGCAGCCGTCTGATCGAAACGCTCTTCAGTTGGTGGGCCGATGTTTTGCGCGTCAGCGTTGGCCTGCGCGAGCGTGACCTGGCCGATTGCGCCAAAGCGACTGCTAAAATCGCTGCACGCTTTTCGCCGGCGGAAATTCTGCAACGTTTGCGACGGCTCGAAGAAATGCGCGATCAGTTAAATACCAATGCGGGGGAATCGCTCGTGCTCGAGGTCGCTTGTTTGCGGCTCTTCGCTTAGGCGCGGCATGTGGCTCCCAAGCCATAGGGACATCGGCGGGGATGCCGATGCCACGCCCGCCAAAAAGAGTTTGGCGCGCTTGCGAGTCGCTTTAGAGTGAGCGCGCAAAGAGAAAATGATCAACGTTTTCCGCAAACATTCCCGCTGGCTGATGATTGTGATCGCGATTCTGGCGATCCCATTCATTTTTTACTTTAACAAAACGGACCCCGGCGCGCAGCGCTCTAGTATATATGGGCGCATTTTTGGCCGCGATGTCTCGGTCACTGAAATGGAGCGGAGCGAAAGATTGTTCGATCTGGCGAGCGATCTGGGGATGCGTGATTTTTTGGGCGAGTTAATCGGCAACGCCAGGTCGGAGAATGAAGCGAAGAAGAATTTTGCGCTGAATTATCTCATCCTGCGGCACGAAGCAGATGCGCTCGGGCTGCGTCCCACGGCGGCGGCAGCGGCGGCAGCGGTGAGTAATCTGCCGGCGTTTCGCAGTGATGCCGGTTTCGACATGAAGCGATACAGCGCGGCGGTGCAAAACTATCTCGGCCCGCGCGGGTTTAGCGAAGCGCAAATCCAGGAGCTGGCGGCGGCCCAGATTTGTCTCGAGCGAGTGAAACAACTGGTGGGCGCGGCAGCAGCGATTTCGGCGGAGGAAAGCAAAAAGAACTTCGAGCAGTATTATTCGCGGGTGCAACTGGCGGTGGCACGGTTCAACCGCAATGATCTGGCTAACGAGATCCAGATTTCGGACGATGACATCAAACAGTATTTCGAGGCGCACCAGAAGGAGCTTATGAGCGACGAGAAGCGCAAGGTGCAATTCGTCAGGCTGGCGTTGACGGACGAAGAAAAGAAATTGACGGGCAAAGAACGAATCGAAGTGCTGCAAAAGTTTTCCGATAAAGCGAACGACCTGAGCCAGGCGCTGGCGGAAAAGGGCGCCGACTTTTCCGCGGTGGCGACGAAATTCCAAACGCCGGTGACGACGACGGGCGACTTCACGCTTGCGACGCCAGACCCGCAGCTCAAAGAGCCGGAGCTGGCGCAAGCGGCGTTTCAGTTATCGAGTGCGACCCCAACCAGCGAACCGATCCAGACGCCGGATGGATATTACATTTTGCACCTGGCGAACGTGATCTCGGCGCAACCGCTGACTCTCGAGCAAGCGAAGCCGAAAATCGTGGAAGCGCTCAAGGCGACACGCGAACGCGAGCTGCTCAGCACGCGTGCGGCCAAAGCGGTGCACGATTTGCGCGAGGCGCTGAAAGGAGGGGAACCGCTCGCGACCGCCGCGAGCAGGCTGAATTTAAAACTGGAACAGGTGCCGCCGTTCATCCTAGCGGATGAATTAAATGGGAAACCCGAAGCCGTTGCCCAAAACAGCTCGCCGGATTTGCCGCTGCTGAAACGCGCGACGGCCGATTCGAAAACCAACGAAGTAAGCGAACCGTTGCCGACTAAAGACGGAATGGAGATCGCAGTAGTGGAGAAACGCGATCCGCCCCAGGCGGGGGAGAGCAACCAGCAGGCGTTGCTCGATGAGCGCTACCTCGAGACAAAGCGTCGGGTAATGTTTGATGAATGGCTGCGCGATCGCCAGCGCGCGGCCGGAGTGTTGACGGTAAATGTCAACAACGCTGGCTAACAAGATGTGGAAACACGTGACGAAATTTTTGACGACGCCAACGGCGACCTGGCGATTGGCGAGCTGGAAAGCGCGGTCGAGAAATACGGGCGTTGCGTCGAGCTCGATCCGGAATTTTTCGATGGCTGGCACGCGCTCGGGATGGCGCTGATGAAGCTGGGGCGATTCCCGGAAGCGATTGAAGCGGGGAAGCGCGCGACGCAGTTGTGTCCGAACGACCAGATCGGCTGGACCAGCCTTTCGTTGTTTTACAATCGCAATGGCGACATCAAAGAAGCGGAAGCCGCCGGCACGAAAGCAAAGATTTTGTCGTGGGGTGGCAAGGTCGTGAAAGAGTAAAAATTGCTCGGACAAAGTCCACCGGGGAAGCAAAGGAGAACAACCACCTTCAGATTACTAGTTTTCTAGTGAGCCTTGTGATCGCTGTGCGAAATAAGTCGTCGCAAAAAATCCGAAGTTTTTGGTTGCACGTTATGATTTTTCCTGGAATCTATGGCGTTGGTTTCACGCCGGCTGAGATCCCCGACCCTCGCCGGTAAATCGAAAGGAGTTGTAGTATGAGAAAGTTCATTGTTGTCGGGTTTTTCACTTCGTCATTCATTGCGAGCAGTTTGTTCGCGCAATCCTTCAGTTTTAGCACCGGCGATCCCGATGGCCTGCTCGCCACCGCCTCGCGACCGGAAAGTTCCGGTAAATTCGAAATCGAAAGTGCCGATGATTTCATTTTAAGCTCGGCTACGCAACTCACTAGCGGTTCATTCACCGGGCTGCTTCCAGTCGGCGTTGCCGCCAGTGATATTCAAAGTGTAACGATCGAAATCTATCGCGTGTTTCCGACGGATTCCGACGTCGGTCGCACTTCGGGAGCGCCGCTCTTCAGCACAACGCAGGTGCCGACGCAGGTAAATTCTCCATCGGACGTGGCGTTCACGACGCGAGATTCCTCCGCGAGCGGCGGACTCACTTTTACCACGTCGGTCCTGAACTCAAGCTTTACCGCCCTCAATTCGATTACTCCCGGTGGAATTCACCCAACGCCTGGCAATTTAACGGGCGGAAACGGCGCTGTTACCGGCCAGGAAGTGCAATTCCTAATCGACTTCGTCGCACCGCTCGATCTGGCCGCTGACCATTATTTTTTCATACCGCAGGTGGAGCTGACCACCGGTGATTTCCTGTGGCTGTCTGCGCCAAAGCCGATCGTCCCGCCCGGCACGCCCTTCGTCCCCGATTTGCAGGCGTGGACGCGCGACGCCAATCTCGACCCGGACTGGCTGCGAGATGGAACGGATATCATCGGTGGCACGGCGTTCAACCAAGTGTTTTCCTTGACGGGCGTAACCACGCCGGAGAATGGATCGACAATCGTGTTGCTCGGCGTGGCGCTGGCGGGATTGGTTTTGTTGAAACGGCGAGAGCAAATTTGCAACCGGGCTCATTGATCGCTTGCGTTTTGGAGTGCGCCGGTATTCCGGCACTTTAGAACTTGGCAAAGCGGCATGTTTGCCGCACTCCACGATGAATGCCGCGCGGCGCAAGTCAGGCATCTTGCTGGATACGTCGGCAAGGCCCCACTCGCCCGGCAGGCAAGATGCCCGCCTGACGGATCAGGCAAGGATGCCTAACTTACCAGAACCCTGAGTTACCAGATATTAACCTTCAAATTCTCCGCGCGTACCATTGGCGAACCGTCGGGAATGCCAAACGCCTTTTGAAATTCGGTCAGATTTGAGAGCGGGCCGTTGCAACGATATTTTGTGGGCGAATGCGGATCGGTGTTGAGGCGCAGCTTTAAGTCTTCCTCGCGTTGATTCGCGCGCCAGACTTGCGCCCAGCCGAAGAAAAAGCGCTGCTCCGGCGTAAAGCCGTCGATCTTTTGCTCCTTCGAGCCGGGATTTTTCGCGAGCGCTTTTTGTAGCGCAGCGTAAGCGACTTTCACTCCGCCGAGGTCGGCGATATTTTCGCCCTGGGTCAGCTCGCCGTTGATGTGCATGCCGGGCAGCGGTTCGTATTCCGAAAACTGTTTCACAATTGCCGATGAACGCTCCTTGAATTTCGCCAGCGATTTCGGCGACCACCAATTGTGTAAATTTCCCACCGCATCGTATTGCCGGCCTTGATCGTCGAAGCCGTGCGTCATTTCGTGGCCAATGACTGCGCCCATGCCTCCGTAGTTCACCGCGTCATCCGCCTTCGGATCGAAAAATGGTGGCTGCAAAATTCCCGCCGGGAAAACGATCTCGTTTAACTGCGGATTGTAGTAAGCATTCACCGTCGGGGGAGTCATGCCCCAATCCGAGCGATCGACCGGTTTACCGATTTTCTTCAATTCCCGATCGGTTTCGAAAATTGACGCCCGGATTCCATTCATGACGAAGGGACCGCGATCGATCATTAAGGTCGAATAATCGCGCCATTTATCGGGATAGCCGATTTTGACATTGAAAGCTGCCAGCTTCTTCAACGCTTCCTGCTTGGTCGCGTCGTCCATCCAATCGACCGATTTGATTCGTTCCGCCAGCGCCTCGCGTAGATTGTTCACCATCTCGAGTGCGCGCTGTTTCGCCTCCGGCGGAAAATGATCGGCCACGTAAAGTTTCCCGAGTGCTTCGCCAACGCCGCCATCCGTTTCCGTCACCACCCGTTTCCAACGCGGCTTCAATTGCTGCGCACCGGTCAAAGTCTTGAGATAGAAATCGAAATTCTCATTTACGAAATCGCTCGACAGCTCCTCTGCGGTCGAGTGCAGGAGATGCCAGCGGAAATATTGTTTCCAATCTTCGATCGGCGCGGTGGCAAAAACTTTGTCGGCCGCTTTGAAGAACTCCGGCTGCCCGACGTCGATATCGCCAGGAGTCGTTAGCTTGATCTCCGCCAGGTAATCCGCCCAGTTGAATTGCGGGGTCAGTTTTTGCAGATCGGCCACCTTCATTTTGTTGTAGTTCTTCTCCGGATCGCGCAACTGCACTCGTGTGCGCGAAGCTTCCGCCAGCGCCATCTCCGTCTTCATGATCTTCTCCGCGTTCGTCTTCGCGGCAGCTTCTTCTTCACCCCCGAGCGTCAGGATTTTTGCAACGTGCGCCACGTAGGCCTCGCGCAGTTTCTTCGAGGCGTCATCCGTCTTCGTATAGTAATCGCGATCCGGCAGCCCAATCCCGCCCTGATAAGCCTGCGCGATTATCATCGTGCTGTTCTTTTCGTCTTGTCCGGAAGTGAACCCAAAGAGCGAGGTCACGCCGAGATCGTGCAGGTGTGCGATTTCCTTCTGCAAATCTTTGCGATCTTTTATTGCATCGATCCGTTTCATTTCCTCGGCTAACGGCGTCGCCTTGGCGGCGTCGATCGCTTGCTCGTCCATGCCGCTCGCGTAAAAATCGCCAACCTTCTGTGTTTCTGGCGCCAGCTTCGGATCGATCGATGTATTGGCTGCCTTCTCACAAACTTCGTGCAAGGCTTCGTTGTTTTTTTCCGCCAACTCAGTGAAGCTGCCCCAGCGCGAAAACTCCGGCGGGACTGGGTTCGCCTTGAGCCAGCCACCATTCGCATACATGTAAAAATCGTCCGCCGGCTTCACCGATGTATCCATGTTCTTGAGATCGAGCGGCAGCGGGGTTTTTTCGATAGCCGGCTGCGGCGCAGCGGCAGTATGGGCCTGTGCATTTTCCGAAGTGGGCGGAGGCAGCGGATTTTGCCCTGCGGCGGGATGTTCCGCATCGTGCACATTGGGCGGTGGCGTAGCCGAGCCGGACGGCGCGGATTTTTCCGGCTCAGTTTGGGCAAACCCGATGGAAAAACTCAGAAGCGACAACAACAAAACAAGCGTGGACTTGACCATCTTTTTAGCAAAGCAGGAACGCGCCACTTGTCCACCGTACATGAGAGACCGGTCGGGGTGACGACGAATCCCGATGATAAGGCGCACAAATGTAGTAGAATGGCACTTATCCTGCGCATCCTGTCCCGACATGAGGTCACGCCGTTTTATCATCAGCGCGCTTTGCGCATTGCTTTTGCCGACGAGCGTTTTCGCGGCGGTGGCCTGGCAGGTAATTAAAATCGGCGGCCGCGATTTTCTCACCATCGATAACGTCGCCCGCTTCTATGGCGTCGCCGAACCAGCAGTCCAGGGCACCGTTATTCGCCTAACGAGTTCTAAGAACGAAGTGTTGTTTCGGCTCGGCAGCCGCGAGATGATGATCAACGGCGTGCGCAACTGGCTCAGTTTTCCCGTGAGCACACACGAAGGAAAACTCGTCCTTTCTCGCATCGATCTGGCAAAAACGCTCGAGCCGCAGTTGCGGCCAAACATGATTCAAAATCTCGGGCACGTGCAAACGATCGATAAAGGCGCGGGCAGCAACTACGGTTACGAAAAAGATTACGCGCTGGATGTCGCGCGCAAGCTGCGGCCATTGCTTCAGGCCAAAGGTTTTAAAGTGATCATGACGCGCGAGAGCGATGTCTTCGTTCCGCTGGCGTTGCGCGCCCAAATCGGCAACGCCACCCACGATTCAGTTTTTGTTAGCATTCACTTCAACGCCACCGATCGCGATCCCGCCGCCACCGGCTTTGAAATTTACTCGCTCACGCCCCGCGGCGCGCCTTCTACTTACGAGGACGATCTCACCCTCGCCTCCGTTAACATTCAAAACGGCACCGGCGAAGACACCGCCAGCGTCGAACTTTCGAGCTGCATCTATCATTCGTTAGTCGGCCAGGTGGGAGAATTCGATCGCGGAATCAAACGCGCGCGCTTCGCCGTTCTGCGTCTCACGAAAATTCCGGCGGTGCTGGTCGAAGGCGGTTTCCTAACGGAACGTGGCGAGAGTCGCCTGATCGCAAATCCGGAATGGCGCGGGAAACTGGCGTTGGCCATCAGCGCCGGGATCGACAATTTCCGCATCCTGGCCGACACCAAAAAGCGCCCGCTCTTGATGGCCGATTATCGCCGCGGGAAAAATATGCCGCCACCGGCGGAAAAACCTGCATTCAACGATCCGGCTGCGCCGGCGAGTCTATCGCTCGACATGTTGCATCCGCTCGCGCCCGCGCCCCAAACATCTCCATCGCCGAGCGCCTCGCCATCCTTGATCGGTTCGTCCCCAATCGAACCGTAGAATCGCCCTCTCTACTATAGTAGTGGCGGCCAGCCAAAGGAGGACGGATTTGCAGTCCGTCACGCCGGGTTGCAAACCCGGCCTCCGCCTCGCGCTCACGCCCGCTTATTGCGTAAAATAAAAAGCATCTTTCGAGTTGACGCGCAGATCGGCTGCTTCCTAGCATTTGGCTTTAATCAACCGAAAGGATTCAATGAAAAAATATCTCTCTCTCACAACCGTCTTCCTTTGTGCCACGGTCGCCGTTTCGATCGCAGCGCCCGACAAGGAAGCTCTGATGGCAAAAGAAAAAAGCGCCTGGCAAGCCTTCAAGGACAAGAAGGCGGACGACTTCAAGAAGGTAGTTTCTACCAACCTAGTCGCCCTTTACGCCAGCGGCCCCTCCGATCTGCAGGGCGAACTGGCCGATATGCCAAAGACGGAATTGAAATCGTTTACCATCAGCGATTACAAAATCGTTGCCGAGGGCCCGGACACGGTGGTTACGACCTACAAAGTGACGACAGAAGCTACTCGTGACGGAAAAGATATTTCCGGCACCTTCTACGCTGCATCTGTTTGGAAGAATGACGGCGGGGAATGGAAAGCCATCTTCCATACTGATACTGGCCCGAGCGCTCCGGCCAAGCCCACGAGCTAGGCGATATCGTCTCCTGGCGGCGGCGCGCCGAAATGCGCCGCCGCAATTTTTTTGCGGAAACGCGCGGCCAGACTGCGCGTTGACTTTCCCGTCGCGCACGGTTCTATTCACGAAATAGAAGTGCGGGGGAGCCGAGTGGCTGAGAGTTCGGCGAGAGATTGCCGGAGACCCCTTGAACCTGATGCGGGTAATGCCGTCGAAGGAAGCGAGGAGTCGTTAGGCCATGCGTTCTCGCGCATGGCTTTTTGTTTGGAATCAGGAAAGCTGGAACCCAGGAAAAATCAGAAAGATTTACAGGATTAACAAGATGAAGACAGAAAACTCGAACGGCGATGCATCCGATAATCCAGAGAATCCTGTTAATTCTGTCTCTAAGTCTTTGCCGAACTCGCGCAGGGTTTACGTAAACGGGAAGCTGCACACCGCTCTGCGGATTCCATTCCGTGAGATCTCGTTAGCTCCGACCAAATCCCTCAACGGAAAGTTAGAGCAAAACGAGCCGGTCCGCGTTTACGACACCAGCGGTCCCTGGGGCGACGCCGATTTCAACGGTAATGTCGAGCAAGGCCTCCCGTCATTACGCGCAAAATGGGTTCGCGAGCGCAACGACGTCGAAGAAACCGAAGGCCGCACCGTTAGCCCGCAAGACAACGGCTATCTTTCAGAAAAGCATGCGGCTTCGCAGAATGGCGATTCCGCACTGCGCACTCCGCATTCCGCATTTCATCGCAACCCGCTCCGCGCATCCGCTGGCCACCCAGTTACCCAACTCTGGTATGCGCGCCAGGGCATCATCACCCCCGAGATGGAATTCATCGCCCTCCGGGAAAATGCCGTAACTCAGGCTTCCAGCCTGACCGTCGCGCACGCTTCAAGCGTGCCGCAGCGCAGGCAAGATGCCCGCGCGACGAACAGGCAGGATGCCTGTCTTACGCACCAACACCCCGGCGAATCCTTCGGCGCCGCCATCCCTAACGAAATCACCCCCGAATTCGTCAGAAGCGAAGTAGCCCGTGGCCGAGCCATCATCCCATCCAACATCAACCACCCCGAAAGCGAGCCGATGATCATCGGTCGCAATTTCCTGGTAAAGATCAACGCCAACATCGGCAACAGCGCCGTTGCGAGCAGCATCGAAGAAGAAGTCGAGAAAATGCGTTGGGCCACCAAATGGGGCGCCGACACCGTAATGGATCTCAGCACCGGCAAAAACATCCACGCCACCCGCGAATGGATCATTCGCAACTCACCCGTCCCCATCGGCACCGTGCCGATTTATCAGGCGCTCGAGAAAGTGAACGGCCGCGCCGAAGAACTAACCTGGGAAATTTATCGCGACACCTTAATAGAACAAGCCGAGCAAGGAGTTGACTACTTTACCGTCCACGCCGGAGTTCTACTTCGCTACATTCCTTTAACCGCAAAGCGAGCAACAGGGATAGTCAGCCGCGGCGGCTCCATCATGGCCAAGTGGTGCCTTGCGCATCACCAGGAAAGTTTCCTCTACACTCACTGGGACGACATCTGCGAGCTCATGGCCGCCTACGACGTCAGCTTCTCCATTGGCGACGGTTTACGGCCCGGTTCAATCGCGGACGCGAACGACGAAGCGCAGTTCGCCGAACTCTATACGCAGGGGGAGCTAACCCAGCGCGCGTGGAAACATCATGTGCAAGTAATGAACGAAGGCCCGGGCCACGTCCCCATGCACATGATTAAGGAGAACATGGAGAAACAACTCGAGTGGTGCGGCGAAGCACCGTTCTACACCCTCGGTCCCCTAACGACCGACATCGCGCCCGGCTACGATCACATCACCAGCGCGATCGGCGCGGCCATGATCGGCTGGTACGGCTGCGCCATGCTTTGCTACGTCACCCCGAAAGAACATCTCGGTTTGCCGAACAAGAAAGATGTCAAAGACGGCGTCATCGCCTACAAGATCGCCGCCCACGCCGCTGACCTGGCCAAAGGCCATCCCGGCGCGCAATATCGCGATAACGCAATTTCCAAAGCGCGCTTCGAATTCCGTTGGGAAGATCAATTCAATCTCTCGTTAGACCCGGAAACCGCGCGCGAGTTCCATGATGAGACCCTTCCGCAAGAAGGAGCAAAGACCGCGCACTTTTGTTCCATGTGCGGTCCCCACTTCTGCTCGATGAAAATCACCGAAGATGTTCGCAAATACGCCGCGGAACAAGGCCTCGCCGAATCGGAAGCTCTTGAATCAGGAATGCAGGAAAAGAGGAACGAGTTTGCTAAGAAAGGTTCTGAACTCTACGCGAAAGCGTAAACTCTGGGGAGCGCACGCGCCTCGCGTGCTGGTGACGTCGCCCTCGCCGTCGCGAACTTTTATCCACGCACCATGAGCGAAGAATTCTCAGCCATCCCGTTAGCGGATGTTCTTCGCGCCGCCAACGAACTCGTCGCCGCCGGCCTGATCGAAGACTACGCGCTCGGCGGCGCTCTGGCCGCGATCTACTACGTCGAACCCTTCACCACCTACGACGCCGACATCATCTTCGTCGCCGCCGAGAAAGGGCTCACCGCCGGAATTCCTGCGATTTATTCCCATCTGCAAGCGAAAGGCTGGCGTGTCGAACGTGAGCATCTGCTCGTCAAAGGTTTCCCCGTTCAATTTCTCGCCGCGGCCGGCCTTACCGAAGAAGCTGTTCGAGAAGCACGCGCGATCGAATATGAAGGAGTGCCCGCGAAGGTCTTCCGCCCCGAGCACATCATCGCCATCGCCGCCAGCGTCGGACGCCACAAAGACCTCGCTCGGATTGAGCAACTGCTCGAACAAACTGAGATCGACAGAGGGTTCCTGGACGAAATCCTTCTCCGGCATAATCTAACTCTTCCAAAACCATGAAGGCCGACATGCGCCGCGCCCTCGCGCAAGAACCGTTTGAGCAAAAGATTCGCAAAGTCGGCGAGCTCATCCGGCTTGCGGCGGTCATGAAGACGCAACGCGTTCAAGAAGGAAGCGACAGCGAGGGCAACGTGATTTTTCCAAGACCAAAAACCGACCGCCAACGGAGTTTCGATAGTAAGCTCTGACCCCTAAATGCCCGGCGCTGGTTGTTTGGTTCCGCGTGCCTTCCACTTGTCGCGGGTCATTTTCGAATCGATGTGCGGCCCGCCGCCTTTTCGCAGCGCTCGAGTAGCCGCGGCGCTTCCATCCGCTCCGCCCAAGCCGCGAATGCCGGCGTCGCACCGCGCCAGCGCAGCGTCTCGACCTTCTTGAAGAGCGGCGCATCGGTGCGCAGGGTCGCGAGATTCTTGAAAAGGAGCGCGAGATCGCGCTGTGCGCCGAGAATGTTTGCCGGAAAGTTTTCGATCCGACCGTAGCGATTCAAAAGCTGGGCGGCGGTCCGGACACCGATCCCGGGGATGCCGGGGTAGCCGTCGGCCGCATCGCCCACGAGCGCGAGCAGGTCCGGAATGAGCGGCGGATCGACACCGAACTTTTCTCGTATCCCAGCCGCATCGCGAATCGTTTTGCGCCGGCCGTCGATCTGCACCACGCGGGTTATCGCGCACGCATTGCGCCAGATCCTTATCGGGTGTCCAGATGGCGACTTTCTCGACCTTCTTGTCCTTTGGCGCGAGATGCGCGGCCGACGCAAGCGCATCATCGGCCGCGTAAAGAGGCTTCGCCTCCACGCGGCTGATTAATGGAGCGTTGGGGGTATCACAATCGGAGCCGCGTAAGGCGGAGCCTTTTACGCGGAGATAGTGACGTAATTGGGCGCGCAGGAAACGGCGCCCGGCCCCGCTCTTCAGGAATTTCTCTCGGCCTTCGGCGTCTTCGCGCTCCGTGTAAGCCTCATAATAATAAGCTTCCAGGGACCTCGGGATTTCGTGGCAAAGCTCTCGCCGTCTTGATGCTGCCTCAGCCGCGCACGCAGGTTGGTTGAGAAGCCGATGTAGAAACCGGAGTCGCTCTCCGACCGCAACACGTACACCTAAAACACCGCATCAGGATAAACCAACGAGACCGCGTGAGGCGAAGCCTTTTACGCGGTTGAACCGGCGCAAGCCGTAGAAGTGACGGAAGAGTTCGTAAGTGCCGTCGACCAGATGGACGATCATTTCGGGTCAACCATATCCCGGCCGATCTCTCACGTGTCCTTGATGCTACGAATCATTGTGGATCGTCAACAAAACTCAATCTCAAGGAGAACATCGGGGGTCGCGCCACGCAAAAAAAACGCATGGAGCTTCGTGAGCGCGGATCGCCAATGATCGGTTGGGATTGGCAGGGCCCCGAAAATCCCTGTGTGAAGCACATGAAGGAGTCAGACGAACTTCTAGGAAAATTTCCCGAAGGTTACGCAGCTTTCGAGATTTCTTAGAGGTTACGGTCAAAGGTCATCAAAGATTCGCTCTAGGCTTTCAGCCGGTGGATCAGCGGAACTTTGCGGTTCGGGATCGTCAGCTTGTTCGTCGTAGTCGGGTTGCGGATTTTTTTTGGCTGCTTCCTCAACTAGATCCTCCGCTTCTGATTCGAATCGCCACGCATAATCATTTAGATCTGCCAATGGTCGTTTGCCCAATATTTCGAGTGATGCAAATGTCCGGAACCCCTCCGCGAGTTCTACGTAGTCCTCGGATTCGGTTGTTAGAGCATCCGCGCTCCAACCAGTGCGGATATATGAGCAGTTAGCCTCAATATCTCCTCGTTTTTCAAGTGCACGAGCGAGCCGTTCAAACGGTTGCGAATTGAAAAGAAATTGAGCTTCATCGGGCGCGCTTTGTGTTAGGACCGTGCAAAACTGGGCAAAGGTGGAAGCAGTAGAAGCTGACTGGGTGACCGATATGTTTTCATCCTCCATTTCTTTTGCAAGGGAGTTGCATTCATCTTCGAAAAACGATCTTAGACTCGGGATAGCCTGCTTAATTGCTAATATACGCCGGAGTTCCAAAAACGGCTTTAAGTTGCGCGTCTGCCAGTAATCGATTCCGCTAGCATATGCATGAAGCGTGGCCGCCGCGGCGTCGGTCAAAGGGCCGATTTTCGTGTCGATGGTCGTGCCGTCGCGTAATAGCTCGATTGTACTCAAGAATGTCGAAAGCAATTCCGGATTTCTTGGCACAAGAGCAACACATCTTAGAACCAATCGCTGCCAATCGTCGGTAGCCTGCAGCAAAGGAAGAGATCGGTCACCTGTTGCGCCGCCTCCCACTGAGATTGCGACCTCAACACCGGGGACAGAACAGTGCTCTAGAAACTTCCGTCTGAATTGACGCGAACGACCTAGTTCTTCAATCGCCAAGTCACGGCAGCTAGGATGGATCCATTGGACCTGTTCGTACGTTCGTTTCGCGTCCCCTCGTACTTGGCTGAGCCGCACAAACCCTTCTGAAAGTTCACGGAGGAGCCTCTCGAAGTCAGTGTCATCGTCCGCAGGTGCTAAGTTCGCAGCCAATGAGATCAAATCGTTTCTCTGCTGGGCGACCGGGTTATTGTCGACATCGACTAACGCGAAGAGAAGGACCTTATGAGAGCTGGTTAGGCGATTAAACGCTACGCGCATTTCATGCGTAGGGTCTCGAAGATTTGCAGCAATACAACGGTGCACTACCGCCAGCTGATTTCTTTTCTTCGATTTCACGTTATTGACGCAAGTTCGGTTACCAATCTTCGGATACGCTCAGGGGTAAAATGCTTGTTCCCGATGATATCCATCGCGGAGCGCTTCAAAGCTTCTTTTACAGGCCTTTGTAAAACTGCTGATTTCGCATGCCGGAACAGTATCCGCGCCTTCTCGCGGGCGTTTAGATCCGCCGCGTTAACAATCACTTCTCCGAGCTTTGGGAAGCGATCATTTTCGCCAGTGACATCCAACGATTGACGGCCGATTTGAAGCAAGTGCGCACGAGTAGTCAGTATTAGCCAATGCCGGTGGTCTAAACGCCGCAATATGTAGGGCAACTCTTCTTGCCAAGCGCTTACGCGCCGCGGGTCGTATTCAGTGCGACCAAAAAAGTCGTCTGCGATAAATACTTGCCTTTTTTTTGTCTCGAATGCGTCGTGGAATTCCTTTGGCTTTTTGCATTCGATGGCTTCCCATTTCAGTACGATCTGAGATAGCGCAATCATTCGCCCGATCGTGGTCTTTCCCATCTCCGGCGGCCCTTCGAGAATACAGAACGAAAAGCGTCGCAGCCGCCGTTTAGCTTCGAAAAATGGTTCCGTCGGGACGAATACTTTTGAGCTCTCTTTTGCCATCTGAACAGCGACTTCGCTTCGTGCGAGAAGTCCTTGGTTTGCAGCCTTCCGAAGCAATGTCATTAAGTCCGCGATCGTAAAAAGCTGGGGAAATCTGCTAGCTAAGTCCGGAACGAGATCGAGCCAACGGCAAATGTCACGACCATCGTGAAAATGAATTGCGCAATTTGGCAAGACCGGTATCAGCAAAGGTTTCAACTGCCCGCGTGCGGATGCTGATAGCGGAGCATTTGTGAGGAGAGAGTAATGCTTTGGGAGAACAAACTTTTTACCCCGAGCTTTGATCTTCGCGACCTCGGCGTTGACCGCCCTTTTGACAGCTGGGAAACTTTTCGCCCCGGACGCGTTTGCACCGCGGATGAACTTTGCTTGAAACACGAAGGGTCCGGTCGACAAATTTTTCGACGGGTACGAAAGGCGTCCTTCGAAATACGCATCTCGACCTTCATCAGAAGTGCCACCCCATGCTTCAACGCCCAAACCTAGCTGTGATTTCAGGAGGGTCTGAATAAGTGGCTCAAACTCGACCCAGCCGAGCTTATCGAGGTCGTAATCAGACATGTTTAGGGGGATTGAGAAACCATCAACCTAGAGGTGAGCCGATATCGAAGGCTGAGCGCGGTACTGTTATTTATGGCAGAGTTGCATCGAGTACTTCTTTGAATGCATCAAGTACAACGTGGCCGTTCTCGTAGAAGCGAACAAGCTCGTTGAAAGTCAAATTTCCTCCGGGCCCATGCGCCGTGTCGTGCCGATTCGAGACAATGTTATTGAAGAAGGTTTCCGCTTGCGGATTCGCATCCATCTTATCTCGAAAAAGTTGTTTGTATTGGGCACCAAACCTTCCCAGTAGCCCTGCAATTTCGCTCGTTTGAACGCTGCGAAAAACGGCGGAGGAACAAGAGCGGCAGAACTCGTTTAGCCCAGGGTCGCCAGACTTTGCTGCCCGGTCATTTAACAACCGTTCGATTTCTTCCTCAAATGCGGAGCACACTCTTACGGTGAGATGTCTCGTCAAAAATGACTCAATCTCAGTTCCAAGGCTGCCGGTAGATTCAAGATGGGTCTGACACGTTTCGATCCCGCTGTCGACTGGCGATAACCTCATTTTCCGTTCGGGAAAAGCGCCTTTTCAGCAAGTGCAAATCGTCTTCGTATTGTTTCCGTATCAGTTGTTGAATTCCGGGTCGTATTTCGAAATTCCTCTTTTCCAATGAGGCCTTCGAATCGTTTTTTAATCCCAGCCACATTCGCATTGAGATTTTTTGCGAACGCAACCATGACTGAGTCGAATACGGCTGAATTAAGTCCCGCCCGAATATGAAAGGGCTTTGGACCAAGCTCTTTCAAAACACGTTCTACCGTTCCGGTAAATAGAATCCTAAACGTGTTTGCGGTGTCATTTGGGAGGAAGCGGTTTGCATGCATGAACTTCGATAAGAAATCTTTGAGTGGCTTTTCGTATCGAGACGGATCCTGCAGGGACAAAAACCGCAGAATAAGTTGAACGTCTTTTTGACGACTATCTGGATAAGGCTTACCAAGGATCTTTCTCCATGCCTCAGTCTTGTTCAGTTCAACCAAAAGATCATTAAGTTGTCCGTGATAGACACAATTTCGAACTTCTTGCGCCGTTAATAAAGTGCCGCCCGTATTTAGTCGTTCGAAAATGTGGTAGATACTTGTGTCGTCCGTCGGATCGATCTGCTTGACGATAAAGGAACGGAGTACCGCGTTCTTCAAGGCTCGCTGATCACCTTCTTCAAGATCAGAGAACAATTTGCCCTCAAGTTTGCTTTTCTCGTTGAGTCCTTTTAATCGGAATGCTTTGCGTTTCCCTTTCTCTTCTTCGCCGAAATAGCCCTCGAAAAAGTAAAACACTGTCTTGAGCCGCTGCTGACCGTCGATAACGAGATATTTTTGCGATTTTCGCTCTGTGTAAAAGAATACCGCGGGCACTGGTAATCCCAGCAAAAAAGACTCAATAAGTTTGCTTGCTTGTGTCTGTTTCCAAACGAATTGTCGCTGGAATTTGGGAATCTGAATATCTCCCGCGAGCCACTTTTGATGCAGTCCTTCTAAAGTAAAGTTAGCCGGATAGGTTGAGATTTCATACTGAGCGGGACTGCTTTCTTCGTCCTCTACTTCCGATGCAATTTCCTCAATTTCGACGTCGTGGGGCCTTTGCAAGACTTCATCCGTCATGTCTTCGGTCGTGTCGGTGAGTTTTGGGTCATCAATCACTGCGGTGGAACGTGCCATGGAGCAAAAGATATATGGTTTACCGCCCGGGTCACTTCTTTGGTTTCGCCTTCGTCACCGCGGACTTCCTGTCGTTCTTCTTGGCGCTGCTGCCCCGCTCGCGAACGCTTTCGGAGTTTCCCTTGCCCATGAGCGCCCTCGCAGCGCGGTAATTGGCCATGTGCTCCTCCACGGACACGCGCGCAACGGTGCGGCCGACC
>DAIOVO010000061.1:0-17762 GCA_036758965.1 Chthoniobacterales bacterium | reverse complement strand
GAAATACGCCGCGCGTTTCGTTGTCGATCCCGCGGAGGAAAATGTAAAAGGCGCCGCCGAAATTCTTTTCGTAATCGTAGCCCGGCAATCGAGAGCCCAGAAAGCGATGCAACGCCACCGCGTAAATACTTAGCTGTAGCGTGTAAAAATTTTCCGCCATCGCGTCGCCTAAATTTTCCGCGCCATAAAAAGATGCGTCCACTCCGAGCCAGTTCGATTTCCAATCCACGAAATAGAAATTGCCCTCATGCTCGAAAACCAGGTCGATGAAACCTTTCAAAAATCCGTGCGCCGGCAAAAACTGCAGCCGCCCAATCGTGGCCGGAAAATCGGCGCGGCTGTCTTTCAGCAATTCCTGCAACTTCGGCGGCCTCAGTGCATCGATCGGGAAGGTGAATTCCAGTTCCGGCAAATGCCGTGAAATTTTCCCGAGGGCGACGCCCGCGTTCTTCAACGGTGTTTCTAAAATCCGTCCAATCGTGTCGGTTACGATTTCGTCGAAGCCGTTGATTCGGAATTTCTCCAGCTTTTCTTTCACCAGCGATTGCAATTGCGCGCGATTGGAGAAATCGGCCTCCTCCAAAATCTTGTGCAGACACGTTCCTGCGCACATTCCGCCGGGGAACGCGTGAATGCCTTCTGCCGCGACCAGCGGCTCGGTTTCAATTGGCGTTTCCGTGCTGTCATAATCCGGCGTTTCCGGTTCCCGAATCTTTCCGCTGATCAACGAACTGAAGCTCGCGATTGCCCAGGTGCGATCAATTGTTCCCGAAAATTCTCGCGCCGCGAACGTTGTTTGAACCGGGCTCGGCGGAACATTTTCCCCCGCTCGATTCTCGGGCAAATCTTCCAACGCAATCGCGTCGCTCGCGGAAAATTTCGCCGCCATTTTTGCCGCTGTTGCCGCGTCGCCGTTTGCGACAAATGCGTCGGCCGATTTTTCCTGTGCGAACAACCACGCCAACGCCGACTTCGATTTGGGACGTTGCCTGCCCGGTTCCTGGAAAACGACGTAGCTCCGGTGTTTCGCCCGCGTCAATCCGACATAAAGTTGGCGCGCGTTTTCCGCCAGTTCTTCGCGGGCGCGGATTTTTTTGTGCTCGATGGTTTTTTCCAAATCGAGCACCAGCGCGTCGCCGTCGTGAAATTTCAAAAATTCATTCCCGCCGCTCCACGGCTCCTTGCGCGCGTTCGGATAAAACGTCACGCCGTATTCCAAGCCCTTACTCTTGTGAATGGTCACGATTCGCACCGCATCCTCGTCGCTTTCGAGGCGCAATTCCGATTCCTCGCGCACTTCGCTGCGCCGCTGCCGCGCCAGCCAGGTGATTGCGCCTTCGAGTCCAAGATGGTTCTGCGCGCAACTCGTGTGCACCAACTCGATCAAATGCAAAAGGTTGGTGACCCGGCGTTCGCCATCACGCAGCGTCAGCAAACGCGCCCGCACATTTTCGCCCACGAGCAGGGCCTGCATCGCCTCGACGAAACCGCCTTCAATCCAGCGCGAATGATATTCAGCAAAGCGATTCAACGTCGCTTCCCATTCCGTTTCGTCGCGCGCGAGATTTTCCAAATCGCTCGCCTTTTGACCGAGCAGTTCGGTCGCGAGCGCGGCCAGCACAACTTTTTCGCGCGTCGGCTGGGCCAGCGCGCGCAATACGCGCAAAAGTTCGCCTGCCTCGCGCGACCGAAAAACATTCGCCGCGCTGTAAAGCACCGAAGGAATTTGAAACTCCGCCAATGCCCGCTGTAGTTCCACCGGCTGGGTGTTGTTGTTGACCAGGATCGCGAAATCGCGCGGCGCGATTTTTTCTATCCCAATTTTCGCGCCCCGCGCGAGCAGGCGCGCGATTTCGGCCGCGACCGCATCCGGCACATTTTTTCTCTCGGCCGCCGGCGCAATCCAAATGTGCAGCGGCTGTTCGCGCTCGCCCGCGAGGGAAAAATTTTCCGCTTTACCAGGCGCTGTGACTTTCGCCAGCGCGATTCCCGGAATGGCAAACGCATCCTCGTGTTGCCCGAAAAGCGTGTTCAAGCCTTCGACCAACTTCGTTTCC
Organism: Chthoniobacterales bacterium; assembly: GCA_036758965.1. Classification (GTDB taxonomy): domain Bacteria; phylum Verrucomicrobiota; class Verrucomicrobiia; order Chthoniobacterales; family UBA10450; genus AV69. The sequence continues at coordinate 15,705 of DAIOVO010000061.1, read as the reverse complement.
GAGCGCCAGTTTTTGCCGAGTGTGTAACGCCGCGCTGCTGTTTTTGCCGCCGCCAGATAGGTAAAAACATCCGCCCCCCGAAAACCGTAAATCGCCTGTTTCGGATCGCCGATAAAAAAGACCGGCGCCTCCGTTCCCCCGTAAATCTGCGAGAGAATGGAATATTGAATCGGATCGGTATCCTGAAATTCGTCAATGAGCGCGACGGCAAAGCGCGCGCGCAAACTCTGGCGCAAATCTTCCCCGCGCGGCCCGCGCAGCGCTTCATCCAGCCGCGTCAGCATATCGTCGTAGGACTGAATTCGCCGCTCCCCCTTGCGCCGGCGCAGCTCGGCCCGCCCCCAACTCAGAAATTCGGCCTGCAGCGAAATGACGAGCCGATTAGCCGCATTCCGCAATTCGTCGCAGTCGCCCGCTTTGTTCCATATCTCGATCAGCCTTGTTTTTAACTCCGCCACGTCCTCCGGCGGTGGCGCGACGCGCAATGCCGGGTTGCTGGTTAACTCCTGCAAAAGCGCCGCCAGATTTTCCGGTTTCAGCCGTTCGCGCACTACCCTCGCCAGCAACGGATCATCCTCATAAAAATTTGCCCGCCAAAAATCATCCGCGATTTCATGCAGCAAACTCGATTGATCCGCCGCCAGCTCGAGATCGAAAAGCGCGCCACTCTCAAATGCGCGCTCGGACAGCACGCGCGCACAAAAGCCGTGAATAGTAAAAATCGCGGCTTCATCGAAATTCTGCAGCGCAGTTTCCAACTGACGCGCTTTTTCCTTCGGCGCGGAAAGTTTTCCCATGATTTTTTCGACAAACGGCAGCGTCGGTTTGCCACCGCGCAGAGTTTGCAGCGCCTCGGCGATGATCTGGCGAATGCGGCCCCGCAATTCCGACGTCGCCAGCTCGGTGTAGGTCGCGACCAGAATCTTCTCGATCGCGATGTCGTGCTCGATCAGCAAACGCAGGACGATTGCGGAAATGGTGGTCGTCTTTCCGGTGCCGGCGCTCGCTTCGATGACGGTGAACCCGCCTTCTAACGGCGTCTGAGCAGCATTAAATTCGCGATTCATATTTTTCGGCGCGCTCCGAGAATTGGGAGAAAGACCGCGCGGCTGACTTTTTCCCAGTCGTCGTTGAGCGGTTCTTCGACCTCGCGAAATGCCAGGGCAATCCACGGCTCTACTCGTTCGCCTCGGCCGTCATCATTTTTGCCATTCCAGATGTCGCGCACGGAAAAGCGCGCGTCGTTTTCGCTTTTTCCAGCCGCAATTTTTTCCGCAAATTTCCAGGAAGCGCGCGGAAACAATGGCAACGGCTCGCGCAAACCGCGCCAGTAGAGCGCGAGCAAATCACGCAGAACTTCGCCTGCGTTTTGCAACGGCGGAAATTCGTAGCCGGCGACTTCGTTATTTTCTTTGCCAAAGAGCCTCGACACTTTCGGCGCACGCAAATTCCGCGCGAGGTGTTCGATCCAGATGCGCAGAAAATCTTTCGCCTTCAATTTCGCAAGGCGAAAACGCAACAGCGCATCGCCGCGAATACGATCAAGCGTTCCCTGCAAAACAAATTCGCCGAGCTCGGCGCGAATTGTTTCCGGTGGCGCAAGATCGGTTGCGACGTGCGCGCGAATCATTTTGGCAAAGCTCATCGAACGCCAGCGAGCCGGCGCCCCCCGCCGGCAAAATTCCCTGGGCACGCACAATTTCGGTCGCTGCCGCCAAATCGCGCCCGGCCAGCGCGTCGTCGAGGAGACGTTGTTCCGTGTCGTATTTCCTAAGATTATGGAGTGCGAACGGCTCGCGATCTTCCAGCTCCTCTTCCTCGCGCGGCAAACTTAACCCAAGTCGCTGCTTTAGAAAAAACTCACTCGGGTGCGCGAAGAAATCGACCAGGCGGCCCAGCTCGATTTCGCGCCATTCTTCTTCCGGTTCACCTAACGGCTGATCGAAAAATTTCAGCGGATCGCGCCGGCCCTGGCCCGCAACTTTCCCGGCGGCGCTGTTATCGAGCGAATAACTAAAGGCGCGCTTATCTTCTGCGCCGAAGTTTCGCGCGCTGAACGCCTGCAGGGAATGCTTCACCGCAATTTCATCAGCCGCGATTCCGAAACGGCGCGCGACATAATCGATTAACTCGCTCACCAGCACGCTCGGCGGCAGCGCGCTGTTGTCACGAAACGACTGACCGAGGTAACTGAGGTAAAAAACTTCGCGCGCGGAAAGAATTGCTTCCAGGAAAAGTGCGCGATCATCGTCCCGCGTGTGACGATCACCCGGTTGTCGCTTTTGTGTAATGAGATCGAATTCCGGGGCACGTTCGCGGCGCGGATAAGCAGTGCCGTTCATTCCCAGCAGACAAACCACTTTGAACGGAATGCTGCGCATTGGTTTGAGCGCACAGAAAGTTACCGCCCCGGAAAGAAAACCCGCGCCGCCGTTCGATTCTTCCAGCGACCGTTTCAGTTGGAGCGCGATGATTTCGAGCGAAACCGGCTCGTCGTTTTCCGATGCCTTCATAATTTTTCCCAATTCTTCGATCGCGTTGCGCAATTGATTCAGCTCGAGTTGCCCGAGTTCGTCGGGATCGAGGAAATCGTCGGCGACGCTCCGAAGCGCGCGCTGCCAATCGACGAGTGACCGCGGCCGGGCGAAATCTTGCGCGCGCGCAAAAAGGCGCTCCATCAATTCGACAAAGTTTCCGAGCAAAAAGGCGTTGCCACCTTCGATTTCGTCGTAGGGCAGAATGCCGCCGAACAGTTCGTCCGCTCGCAAGGCATAACCGAGCAACATCCGGTCGAGGCCATGCCGCCAACTGTTTTCCGCGAACGCCGGCAGCCCGAGGCGAACGCGATGCGCCGCATCGATTCCCCACCGAATCGCGCATTGCTCGATCCATTGGCGAATCGTTTCTACTTCCGCCGGCGCAATCTGAAAACGATTTTGCAGCGCAGGCGACTCCAGCAATTCCAGCACTTCGCTGGCGGCGAAACGGCCAGGCAATATTTCCAGCACGCGCAAAAAAGTGTCGATCACGCCGCTGCGCGCGCGCGGCGCGCGATCGGCAATCGTGTAAGGAATGGCGTGGGCCGGATTTTCCGGCACGCCGAAGACGGCGTCGATGAATGGAGCGTAAGTCGAAACACTCGGCGCCATGACAACGATCTCGTGCGGCTGGAGTGCGCGATTATTTTCGAAAAGCGCGAGCAACTGATCATGCAAAACTTCCAGCTCGCGCACGACGCTGTGACAGGAATGAATTTGGAGCGAGCGAGCGTCCGCCAGCGCCATTTTCTTTTTCTCCGGCGTGGAATCGCGCAGCTCGAAAATATCGCGCTGGATTTTGTGCAGGATGCTGTCGGCAGTTGCGGGCACAAATTGCTCGCGCTGCGCGGAAGGATTTAAATCTGTAATGAGATGCAAAAATTCGCGACCGAGTTTTCCGTTCTCGGCCAGGAGCGGATTCTGCGGTTCCGGCTCACCGCCGAAATCGAATAGTTCCGGCTGTTTCGCCCGCGAACGTTCGCGCCGGGAACGAATCTCGCCCCACCAGTATGGCGTCGGTTCCATGACAAAGAGATGCACCGGACAACGCGCGGAAACCTGTTCGACCAACGAGAGATAGAAAGGCGGCAGCGCGGAAATGCCAAAAATTAAAACGCGCGCGGGCACCGGCGCGCCGTCCGCCAGCGCGTCGGCTAATTTTGTCCCGAGCGCGGCCTGGTGCTGGCCGGGCGCGATGCCTTGGAGTTCGCGCCAGAGAATTGGTTGCCAGTCGTCGCCCGCGCCCGCATCCCAATCCCGAATCATTTGCGGACGAAACACGAGATATTGATCGAAAACGCGCGCGATTTTTTGGGACAATTCGAAAGCGCGCGACTCGGCCCGTTCCCCTGCAAGATAATTTGTGACCGGCGCAAAAGATGGTTGCGCGGAAAACTGCGGGAGCAATTTCATGATGCGCCAGGTCATCGGGTCGCGCGCAAACACTTCCGTCCGTTCGCTTTTCGGAAATGCGTTGACGAAAAGGTCGTGGAAAAAATTTTGCGGAAACGGGAAACGGACGTTTGCGCAAATGCCCTGGCTCTGGGCGATCTTCTGGGTCAGCCAGCGCCGCATCCCATTGCTTTGCACCACGATGATCTCGGGCGTAAGCGGAGAAGCGAGTGGATTGGCTAGGATTTCGCCAAGCTGATCGGCCAGGATTTCGAGTCGATTGCTGGTATGCAGGGTCAATCCGGGCGGCACGCTCTAATATATAAAGAGCGGTCGCGATTCTGCGCGCGAAAACTGTTTTGCCTCGCCCCGCGCGCGCTTAATGTGCGCGCATGATTTCGCGCTCGTTCCTTCTTTTATCGCTGGCCTTTGCCGGAAATGTTTTTGCCGATGAAGGGATGTGGTTGTTCAATCATCCGCCGCTGGCGCAGTTGAAAGAAAAATATCAGTTCGAGCCGACGCCGCAGTGGCTGGACCATCTGCAAAAGGCCAGCGTGCGCTTCAATTCCGGCGGGAGCGGCTCGTTTGTTTCGCCGAATGGCCTGGTGATTACGAATCATCACGTGGGCGCGGATTCTTTACAGAAAGCTTCGAGTGCAGAACACAATTATCTGAAGGAGGGCTTCTACGCGAAAAACAGCGCGGAAGAAATCAAGTGCGCCGACCTGGAGTTGAATGTGCTGATCTCGATCGAGGACGTGACCGCGCGCGTGACCGGCGCAGTGAAGCCAAACATGTCGCCGGCGGCAGCCAGCAGCGCGCGTGAGGCAGAGATCGCGGCGATCGAAAAGGAGAGCAAGGACAAAACCGGGTTGCGCTCCAACGTGATCACGTTTTACCAGGGCGGCGCCTATCATCTCTATCGCTACAAACGTTACGACGATGTGCGGATTGTTTTTGCGCCGGAACAGGCGATGGCCTTTTTCGGCGGTGATCCGGATAATTTCGAATACCCACGTTACGATCTCGATATTTGTATTTTTCATGCCTACGAAAACGGGCAGCCGGTCAAGGCCGAGAGTTACCTGAAATGGAATACGCAGGGACCAGGTGATGGCGATCTGGTTTTCGTTAGCGGAAATCCGGGCAGCACCGACCGGCAGCTAACGATTGATGAGCTGAAAGACCTGCGCGATCGCGATCTGCCGGATATTTTGCGCGGGCTGAACCGTCGCGAGGTGCTGTGGATCGCGTGGGGCGACCGTTCGTTTGAAAATGCGCGGCGTTGTCGGGACGATCTCTTCGGCGTGCAAAACAGCCGCAAAGCTTTCGACGGCCGGATCGCGGCCCTGCTCGATCCCGATATTTGGAGATCGATGGAAGAGCGCTGGCCTCCTACGATCGAATCAAAAAAGCGCAGGAGGAAATTGCCAGGATGGCGCCGCGTTTCTCTTACCTGGAGCAGGCGCGGCGGAGCAAATCGTCCTATCGCAATCCGGGAGCGCTTGACAGCGTTCTTTTTAAGTATGCGCGCATGCTCACCCGCGCGATCGATGAGCGCGGGAAACCGAACAGCGCGAGGATGACAATTTTTCGCGAAAGCGGCAAAGAGTCGCTGGAGCTACAGCTTTTTTCGACCGAGCCAGTTTACGACGATCTCGAAATTCTTAACCTGACAGATTCGCTAACCGATTTCGCCGAACGATTCGGCGCCGACGACCCGACGGTGAAGCAGGTGCTGGCTGGAAAATCGCCTCACGATCGCGCGGTGGAATTGGTGCAGGGAACGAAATTGAAAGATGTGGAGCTTCGGAAACAACTTTATGCGAGCGATGCGGCGGCTTTGGCGGCGGCACACGACCCGATGTTGGAGCTTGCGCGGTCGATCGAAAAACCGGCAGGCGATTTGCGTAAGGCACGCGAAGCGCAGGAGGAGATCAAGCAGCAGGCGTATGCGGAAATCGCCAAAGCCCGCTTCGCGCTTGAGGGAACGAACACGTACCCGGACGCGACGTTCACCCTGCGACTTTCTTACGGCACTGTGCGCGGCTACGAGGAAGACGGAAAACAAATTCCGCCGTTTACAAATATCGCCGGCGCTTACGAGCGGGCTGCGACGCACGAGAACAAGGCGCCTTTCGATCTTCCGCAGCGCTGGCTCGACAAAAAATCGGCGCTCAACCTGGAAACGAAATTCAACTTCGTCTGCGACGCGGACATTATTGGCGGCAACAGTGGAAGCCCAGTCGTGAACAAGGAAAACGAATTCGTCGGCATTATTTTCGACGGCGACATTCAGTCCCTCGCGCTGGATTGCGTTTATTCCGACAAACAAGCGCGTGCAGTAAGTGTGGATTCGGCGGCGATTAGTGAAGCATTGCGCAAAGTCTATGAAGCAAACGCGCTGGCTGATGAGCTGGAAGGAAAAAAGTAGCTTCACGAAACGCGGCGGGATCCTTCCCGCCACGGCGGGTAAACTGTTTCGCTCGGGATGACAAGGAAAACAAAATACGATGTCGTTATTCTGGGTGCCGGACACAATGGAATGGTGGCGGCGACCTATCTGGCCCGCGCGGGCTTAAGCGTGATCCTGCTGGAGAAGAATGACTACATCGGCGGCGCGACTACTTCGCAAAAGTTATTTCCAGAGTACGATGCGCTGCTTTCTCGTTACTCATACCTTGTTAGTTTATTTCCGCAAAAGATCATTGGCGAGCTGGGTTTGAAGCTGGAGTTGCGGCGACGCTCGACTGGTTCCTTCACGCCTTACCAGAAAAACGGCGAACAGCACGGCTTGCTTTTGAGTAACGTGGAGGAGGAAGTGAGCCGCCGTTCGCTGCGACAGCTCACTGGCGACGATCGTGAACATGAGCAGTTGAAGAAGTTTTATGATCTGGCGCGCGTTTTCGCGGAAGAGGTTTGGGATACGATGCTGCAACCGCTGCTTTCGCGCGATGAGTTTGCCCGGCAATTCGAGCAGAATAAAACCAAACAGGAAGCCTGGCGAAGTCTGGCGGAAGAACCGATCGGGGCAGCGATTGAACGATACCTGCAAAATGACCTGGTGCGCGGGCTGGTCCTGACCGACGCCAAGATAGGTATCTTCACTCAGCCGCACGACCCCTCCCTGGTGCAAAATCGTTGTTTCCTTTACCACCTGATCGGCAATAAGACAGGTGAGTGGAAGGTGCCGGTCGGCGGAATGGGAGCGGTGGCGGGCGAGCTGGAGAAGGCTGCGCGCAAGGCCGGAGCGGAGTTCCTAACAAGAGCTAGAATAGTCAGGCTCTCGACCAATGGGCCACAGCCGACGGTTACTTTCGATGTGGAGGACAAGGAAGAGACGCTGGAAACGAACTATCTCCTGGTGAACTTCGGTCGCAACGTGCTGGCCAATTATCTCGGCACGAGCTATCAGCCGGCAGCGATTGACGAAGGATCGGTCTTCAAGATCAACATGCTGCTTAGGAAGTTGCCGAAGCTGAGGGCAACTGAAGTCGCCGCCCGCGATGCGTTCTGCGGAACGTTTCATAGCGATGAAGGCTACGAACAAATGAATCGAAGCTACGAACAAGCGGCGCAAGGGCGGTTACCAGATAGGACGCCGTGTGAAGTCTATTGTCACACGCTGACGGATGACAGCATCCTGTCGCCAGACCTGCGAGCGCGCGGGTTCCAAACCCTGACGCTCTTTGGGCTGGATGCGCCCTACTCGTTGTTCGCCAAAAATAATGAAGCCAGACGAAAAGAAGCGGAGGGCAAATTTCTCGCCAGCATGAATCAATGGCTGGAAGAGCCGTTGGAAAATTGTCTGGCGACGGCGCGCGATGGCAGACCTTGTCTGGAAAGTAAGAGCCCGGTCGATATCGAAGAATCGTTAGGAATGTATCATGGGAATATTTTCCAGGATGCGCCCAGCTGGCCGTTCGCGACCAACGACCAGCAGGTTGGCCGGTGGGGAGTGGAGACCGATTACGAAAATATTTTCCTGTGCGGGTCGAGTGCCCAACGCGGCGGCGCGGTGAGCGGGATTCCTGGCCACAACGCCGCCATGAAGGTCTTGTCGCTGGTTAAGGACGAGAATCGCTCCCGTTAGCGAGCAGTTTTTTCCTCGACTCGAGCGCGGCCTTGAGAGTTGCTTCAAGCATTCCGAGCGCGACCGGTTTATTAAGGACAGCGAAGGCCCCAGAGCGGGGAGCGTCAATCGCCGCCGCTACTCCAGAAATGAGAATCACTCGTGCGAATGGGTCCTTCGCCAGAATATTGCGGCAGGCGGTGGCGCCGTTGAGCTTCGCCATCAGATAATCCATCAAAACCACGTCGGGCCGATGCCGGGCGTAGGCTTGAATTGCCTCCAGGCCGGAGCCGACTACTTCCACAACTTGGTGGTTACAATGAGCCACTAGCCCGGCCAGCGTCGCGCCGACGTCTCGTTGATCATCGGCGATAAGGACGCGCATGGGTTTAGCGGCAGAAGTTTTCGTGCCACGGGACAGAAAGGTAGCGGGGCGCGCCGCTTTTCTTTCCGTCATTGCCGAAAAGAGCCATCTTTAGCTGAGAAATTCGGCGATGGGCGCCATCGGCTCGATGTTAGCGCAGAAGATTTTGAAGGCAGCGAGAATTGGCACTGCCAGAATAATTCCGACGACTCCCCACATCCAGCCCCAGAAAGTGATCGAAAGCAAAATCAAGACTGGATTGAGCGTGAGCGAACGACCCATTACCCAAGGCGTGATGAAGTTGCCTTCGAGAGTGCCGAAGGCGAGATAGACCGCGGGAAAGATGAGCGCGTAACCGAGGCTATCGAAGCTCAGGACCGCGCCAATCGTCATGCAGGCGATGCCGGCAAGAGCGCCGAGGTAGGGAACAAAATTCAGCACCGCCACCATCACGCCCCACATGACGGGATTGCGCAACCCAAGCAACCCGACCGTTGTTCCAACTACCAGGCCGAGGCCGGAGTTAATCAAGGTAACCGTGAGCAGGTAACGAGAGATGTGCGATTCGATATCGTGCGCAATGGAGACCGCCGTTTTCTTGTCCGATAAAGTGGGCAGAAGCTTCACCACCTTGCTCATAAAGACGCCGTCGTAAGCCAGAAGAAAGTAAAGCAGGATGATAAGGAGAAGGGTGCTCGCGATGAACTCGGGCGTGTGCAAATAAACAATTTCAGCGATGGGATGAGATTTCACTTCTACCACCGGTGTCTTGGCCGGCGCGTCCGGCGTCGTGATTTTTTCAATCTCGCCGCTTGCCTGCGCCACCTGCGCCATCGATTTTTTCACCGGCAGCAATTTGTGCTGCAATTGCGCGAAACCACCCGGCCCTTTCTGGAGCCAACCGGCAGCCGGCGCGGCTAATGCCGAAACGCCATAGCCGATCGCGGTCAAAAGCAGGCCCAGCACAATCGCCGCCCCGATTAGGGAAGGGATTTTCACTCGTGCCAGCGCGCGCACGACCGGCCGCAGAAGATAACTCAGCAACACCGCCAGCACGATCGGCAGCAGGATCGCGCGCATGAAAAAAATCGTGTAAAAAATGGCGAGAAGAAAAAGACCGGTCAGCGCGACTGAACGGATGTCGAAAGGTTTGGCCAGAAGCTCGGAAATGCGCGCACTCGCTCGCGAAGTAATTTTCTCTGCCTCTTCCGTGTTTCCAGTCACGTCGCCTTCGACGCCCTCCCCATTTGGCGCATTCATTCTTTTGATGAATCGGCGCGCGGTTTTCTTTTACGCGCCTGCCACCTCATCAAATCAGGCTCGGAAGCGAGCAAAGGAATTTTCTCGCCCGTCGCGCTCAGCTAAATAGGGAGCGCTCTACTCCAACTGTTCCAGCAGAGATTTCCAGCGCGCCCAGGCGTCGTCGCGCGCTTTTTTGTTCGCCGCGCCTGCGCCCGGCACTTCGCCTTCGCGCATGAAGCCGTGCCCGGCGCCTTCATAAATTACGGGCTCATATTTTTTGCGGGCAGCTTTCATCAGCTCTTCCGCTTTTGGAATGGTCGAATCCACGCGCGCGTCCTTCTCACCGTAGAATCCGTAAACCGGGCCGGAAATATTCGTGACTTCGGAAGGCTCATTCGGCGCCGTTCCGTAAAAAGAATAGGACGCTTTCAGTTTTGGGTTTTCATTTGCATACCCAAAAGCCCAGCCGCCGCCCCAGCAAAATCCGGCGATGGCGAGATTGCCATTGCAGGAAGGAATCTTCGTTAGCGCATAATCCGCGGTGGCGTCGAGATCGGTTTTGACTTGCGGCTTGGACAACGCGGAAACCGCTTTCACTGCGCCATCGACGTCGTCCGGGAACGCCTGACCCGACAGAAGATCCGGGCAAATGGCAATGACACCATTCTCCGCCAATTCATCGCACAGACTCTTGATCCAATCGGTCAGCCCAAAAATTTCATGTACCACCAGCACGGCGGGGGACTTCCCTTTCGCTTCCGGGTAAACCACGAAAGCTTTGATCGTGCGATCGCCGGATTTGATATCGACATACTCGAAATGGCGCGGGGTCTTGCTCAGACGCTCCTTGGCCCAGGCCTGCGCCTGCGACGAGGAAGTAAGAACGGAGGAAGTAACTAACGAGACCAGGATTGGAATGAAAAATCGGCGCCGCATAAGAACCGTTAGAAATAATCAGGCCCGCGCCATCGTTCCCGGAAGGGCGCGCTCGCGCCAAAACAAATTGTCGAGACTCCAACGGCCCGCTCCATAAAAAAACATAAAGAGAAAGAGCCAGCACAAAACTACCGCTAGATCGCCTTTGTTGAGAATCGGGAAGAATTGCTCGGTCGGCGTGGCCGGGTGACCGATCGCTTTGCCAGAAGCGTGCATCATAAAATAGGCAACGGCCATCTGGCCGCTGGAGACGATCGCGGCGATGCGCGTGATCAACCCAAAGGCGATGAGCAAACCGCAAACTAGTTCACTCCAGCCACCGATGAAAAAGAGACTGCCAGCGGACGCGGCATGCCCGCCAAATTTGCCGAAAACGTGATCCAACCCGTGACAGGCAAACATCAAACCAACGATAAAGCGCATGATGCAATAAACCGGATCCGCCAGGCGATTGAGAGCGTTCATGGAGCGAAGCTGCGCTGCGAGGCGATCGGCTGTCAAGCTTGCGTCGCGACGGAGGCCGGGTTTGCAACCCGGCCAGGAACTCGCCTGGAGCCGTGGACCCGATGCTTCGTGAGTAAGGATGCTATACGTGAGTCACGTATAGCATCGAATGTCGCTCAGTCAGCGCGAACGTTCCGCGACATCCAAGACATGTCGGTCACCCACGTTTTCTCTGATTCAGTCCACGAGCGTTCGTTCAGCGGCACCCGCCGCCATTGTAATCCCACGGATTGCAAATCCGTCCTCCATCGCGTTGGGGCCCGGTGCGGTGAATCGATTTTCCTTGTAATTTTGGAGCCAATTTTGTATCCGCGATTTATGCCAACTAAAACCAAATCAAAAACCGTCAAGGACCTCAAGCCGAGCAAGGATGCCAAAGGCGGCAAACATCATCACCACAAGGCGCAACACGCTCCCGGGCTGCGAATCCCAGGCGGAGGCCGCAGCGGAATATTTCCTACGCTCCAACCCTAGAAGCGCCGGCTTTTTCGTGGCATGGGCTTTTAAGCCCATGATGTTCCTGCACGGGCTTGTAGCCCGATCTCCCGACGTATGGTCCCGCTGGTCGTAGCACGGGCTTCCAACCCGGTCGTCTTCCACCTTAGCCCACGTCCGATCCATCAGCAGGGATGCCGATGGCACCGCCACCGCCGTGGCTACGCAGCTTTCTTCTGCCGCGCTTTTGTGCTGCCAGCGCGCGCGGGTTTGCGCGTCTTCTTCTCCCCGTGCGCCTTGTTTAAACTTTCCTGGAGCACCGCTACCAGATCGATGACCTTGGCTGAAACCGGCGCTTTCTTTTTCTGCGCCGCAATTTCTTTTCCACCCGCTTCCACTTTTTCCTCGATCACTTCCATCAAAGCGGCGCGATAATCATCGCGATACTTCTCCGGATTCCATTTGGCCGACATGCTTTCGACCAGCGCCTTTGCCATATCGAGTTCGCGTTTCCCCGGCTCGAGCTTCTTCGGCACTTTGAGATTGTCCGTTTCCGCCAGCTCATCGGCAAAATGCATCAGCTCCAGCACGAGCACGTCTTCTTCCGCCTTTACCCCCGCCAGATACTGGCGAGTCTTGATGATTACCTTGGCGATTCCGACCTTGCCGGTTGTCCGCAAAGTATCGCGCAATAAAACGTAAGCTTTGTCGCCGCCCTTTTGCGGCTCGAGATAATACGGCTTGTAGAAAAACATCGGATCGATCTCCTCCTGTTCCACGAAATCCTGGATATCGACCGTCTGAGTCGCTTCCAGATCCACCCGCTGGAAATCTTCATCCTTCAGCACGACATACTTCCCCTTTTCATATTCATAACCCTTCACGATCTCGCCCCACGGAACTTCTTTCCCATCTTTTTCCGCCACCCGTTTGTAATTAACAGGACTTAGATCGCGCCCCCGCAAAAGCCGGAACTTCAACTCTTCCTTCCGCGTCGCCGGGTAAAGCGCAATCGGAATATTAACCAACCCGAAACTGATGCTCCCCTTCCAAATCGCTCTCATGACGAATATATTTCGCAACTCACGCCTGTGATGGCGGTAATTTGTAAAACGCTAAAAAGCTGAAATCTGAAAAACTGGTCCGAAAGACAGGCGTCTCGCCTGTCATGGCAAACAGCCGTCCCAGCTGTCGAACATCGGCAGAGATGCACGATGCCACGACCAACTACGCCGTAAAATCCGAACTCGCAGACGGAAACAGAGAACCCTTTCCCTCCAAACCACGCGCCACCCCGCCCGCTGTCGCTCATCTTGTTCTCGTTAGGTCCATGAGCGGCAAACCACCATCCAGCCAGCAAATTGACCTCACGCCAGAGGAGCACGAGTCCGTTAAGGATGATCTCGCCATGGCCAAGCAGCTCGGGTGGATACCACCGAAGCCGATCTACATTGTCCGCATGCTACTCGCAGTACGCCGCGAACGACGCCGGAAGGACTAACCAGCCGCTGCAGTCAACTCCGAAAGGGCTTCGCGAGCCGGCCGGCTCAGACGGCGTTATTTTTTTCATGTCGAACGTAGCTAGTGTGCCGCAAAGACCTACCCGGATTTGACCGCGGATTACGCGGATGAAGAGAAAGTTCGTTATCTGCCGATCTAGGCGGCCAGTTCTAGTTGGTCGCGCGGGATGCCGCGGAGCTCGAATAAACGAATCAAGGTTTCCTCGATCAGATTGTTCGGGCAGGAGGCGCCGGCGGTGATGCCGACCACCAGCGGGCCGTTCGGCAGCCAGAAATGGGAAATGACTTCGCGTTTTTCGTGCAGGTCGTAGTGCTGGATCTCGTTAGTTGAAAGGAGCCGCGAGGCATTGAGAACAAAGTAGGTCGGCAGTTTTTCCTCACCCATCTCGGCCAGGTGCGAGGTATTGGAGCTATTGTAACCGCCAACTACCAACAGCAGGTCCATCTTCACATCGAGTAGTTCGCGCAACGCGTCCTGGCGTTCCTGGGTGGCGCCGCAAATGGTATCGAAGAAACGAAAGTTGTTTTCACCCAAAGCCGCGCCGTCGCGATCGACGATCGCCCGCCGAATTCTCCGTTGCACTTCTTCGGTCTCGCCGCGCAACATGGTTGTCTGGTTTGCCACTCCTACCGTCGCCAAATGCACATCGGGATCGAATCCGGGTGAGTAGGCACCGTGAAACTTTTCCAGAAAAGCGTTCTTGTCGCCGCCGTGCCGAATGTAATCACAAACGTAATCGGTATCGGCCAGAGTCAGCACCACCAGGTAATGACCTTTGCCGTCGCCGAGCGCACGTGAGCTGGTGGCCTTGGTTTCTTCGTGCTCGGCTTTGCCGTGAATAATGGAGGTGGCCGATTCGCTGGCATATTTGCGCACCCGCTTCCACACGCTCATCACGTCGCCACAAGTGGTATCGACAATCTGACAGCCGCGGTCCTTGATTTGTTGCTGGATGGCAAGCTCGGTGCCGAAAGCCGGCACGATCACCACATCATCCGGCCCGAGATCGGAAATATCGGCCTGCTTGTTTTCGCCGGTGAGATTTTTAATTCCGAGCGACGCGATCTGCTGGTTGACCTCGGGGTTGTGAATGATCTCGCCCACGATAAAAAGCCGGCGATCCTTAAAAACTTTGCGCGCGGCGTAAGCGAGATCGATCGCGCGCTCGACTCCGTAGCAAAAGCCAAATTGTTTAGCCAGCCGCACGGTAGTGTTGCCGACGGAAATAATCCCACCCTGCCGCCGCACTTTATCGACGATGTCGCTGCGGTAATGCTCCTCAACCTGCTCCTGCACTGCCGCCATCACGTCGGGCGTGCGCAGGTTCACTTTCTCGCGCGCGGTGGTGCCGCTGGAAATCAGGTTCGTGCTCACAAAATTTGTCGCGCCATCCGCGCGTGTCCCACTACTCCAAGAGCGGCCCGGTCGGTTTCGGGAACGCGGCCGAAGTCACCATTTGGGAATTTGGCGGGTCCGGCGTGCGTGAATCATCCACTCGCTGCACCTTCGACCCGATGGTGGCGTCTTCCGGTTGGGTGCTGGCGATGTTGACCGGCGTGCCGTGGTGCACCAGCGCAAAAAATTTCGGCGCCGCTTCGCCTTTCAGCCGGATGCAGCCATGAGAGTGGGGAACTAACCAGACGTAGCCCTGGTGAAATCCGTAGGCGGGCGCGAACTCGCACCAGTAACCCATCGGATAGCCGACGTAGCGGCCGGAAATGTTCGCGCCTGCTTCCGCTGGCAGGACCCGATTTCCCTGCACGCGAAATCCGTAGGAACCGGAACGTTTGTCCTCTTCTTTGCGATAAATGTTGAAGGTGCCGCGCGGCGTTGGCTTGGAAGGAATGCCGATGGTGCAGGCCGCCGCCATTAAACAACGATCGCCTTCCATCACGTAAACGTTTTCCTTCGCCAGCGAAACTTTTACCCGCACCTTCGATGGATTCTGTGGCCGATAAGCGGTGACGTGATACGGCCCGCCACGCGAAAGCGAAGCAGTCTCGCAACTGCTAAAAAAAATGGCAAGGCACGGCAGAGTGAGGAGGCTAAGGCGGGTGAATATTCGCATAACGCCCGCTAAGTAACGGAGCTTGGCCCTTTTTTCAACCCTTCCGCTCGGGGAGCACAGATGACGCTCTCGTTTCTTGTGGTAGGTTCGCACTCGCGCGAGGCGATACCTGGACGCTCGCCCTGTTGCCGACACGCCGCGCATGAATTTTTTTGCCCAAATTTTAAGCGCCGTTAGCTTTTCGCCGCGCGGCGATTCTTATCTTTGGGACCCGGTGCTGGTGCGGCTCCACCTCATTTCCGATTTTCTCATCGCGGCCGCTTACTTCTCCATTCCAATCACCCTCATTTATTTTGTCCGAAAACGGAGAGACCTTCCCTTCAATTGGATTTTTGTCTGCTTCGGCATTTTCATTTTTGCCTGCGGGGTCACGCACGTGCTGGAGATCGTCACCGTTTGGAAACCGCTTTATTGGATTTCCGGCACGATCAAGGCCATCACCGCCTTCGCTTCCGTGCCTACCGCCATCCTGCTCATTCGGCTGGTGCCAGCGGCGCTCGATTTTCCCGGGCCGTCGGTCCTGCACGCGGCTAACGAGGCCTTGATTGAGCAGACCAAGCTGCTGAACCTCATCGTCACCAACATGGGCGACGGCCTCCTGGTAGTAGATAAAGATGGCCATTCGCTCCTCTCC
>DAIOVO010000060.1:17564-17967 GCA_036758965.1 Chthoniobacterales bacterium | reverse complement strand
CTCAGGTTATCCCATTCGGAAATCTACGGGTCAAAGCGTGTTTGCCGCTCTCCGTAGCTTATCGCAGCTTACCACGTCCTTCATCGCCTATTGGCACCAAGGCATCCATGATGCGCTCTTTGTAGCTTGATCAATCTGTTCCAGGCCCGTTAATCGAAATCAACGGGACCAGAGATTCTTTTGATAACTGAAACTCTCTGGCTGGAGATCTTAACTTCCAGCCACTTATTTCAGACTCAGCTCTTAAAGTTGTACTTTCTTACTACCCTGTATGTAGATGTCAAAGAACCAGCCATTCCGCACATTTTAGGCGACAAAAAAAACTCAATAGTGTCTTCCGATTTAGTCCGCCTCGGCCGAGGCTGCGGCGGGATAAACCGGGTCAAAATTGAGCGCAATTTGC
>DAIOVO010000060.1:2831-17554 GCA_036758965.1 Chthoniobacterales bacterium | reverse complement strand
ATGTACAAGAACAAACTCCGTCCGCACGGCTGCATCGGGAGTTCCCGCCGTTTGGCGGGGTCAAGAAACTAGCGCACCTGCCGCCGCCGTCAATGTCTTTAGAAAAAAAATTGCGATTTTTTTTGGCAGGCGAAGCGCGCCCCTTACAATTGTGCCCCATGCCACGCAATGACGGCCGGGCGTCGGACCAAATTCGCCCAATTACATTTCATTTGAATATCGCGCCTCACGCGACCGGCTCGGTCCTCATCGGGATGGGCAACACCCGCGTGATTTGTAGCGCCATGATCGAGGAAATCGTGCCGCGCTGGATGAAAGAACAAAACGTCACCGGCGGCTGGCTGACGGCGGAGTATTCGATGTTGCCCTACTCGACTAACACGCGGAAGGCGCGCGACATCGCCAAAGGCCGGCTCGACGGGCGAAGCACGGAAATTCAGCGATTGATCGGACGATCGCTGCGGGCCGCGCTCGATCTGGAAAAACTCGGAGCGCGCACGATGTGGATCGATTGCGATGTACTCCAGGCCGACGGCGGAACGCGAACGGCGGCGATCACGGGCGCGAGTTTGGCGGTCGCGCTGGCGTGCCAAAAGTTGGTGGCCGATAAAAAACTGAACGCTTCGCCGATGCGGACGCTGGTCGCGGCGATCAGCGCCGGCGTACTTGATGGAAGTGCGCTGATCGATCTGAGCTACGAAGAGGACAATGCGGTGACGGTCGATTTTAATCTTGTCGCCACCGCAGAAGGCGAGTTGGTGGAAATCCAGGGCTCCGGCGAGGAGGCGACGTTCGGCCAATTGCAGCTGGATGAGATGATGAGGCTGAGTCGCGGGGCAATTGCGGAATTGATTGCAGCCCAGCGGCAAATTCTCAGTCATCCTGAGCCCCGAAATCTTTCGGGGTCGAAGGATCCCGCCGCGTGACCTTTAAGCTTTCGCGGCGGGATTCCTCGACTACGCTCGGAATGACGGTGCTTACTAACGAAAGATGAAACGCGCGCTCATTACCGGCATCACCGGACAGGACGGAAGTTACCTGGCCGATCTCTTGTTAGAAAAAGGCTACGAAGTGCACGGCATTATTCGCCGCGCCAGCACCTTCAACACTTCGCGCATCGATCATCTTTACGCCGATCCACACATCAATGGCGTGCGGCTGTTTTTACATTATGGAGACCTCGCCGACTCGGTGAATCTGGTGAAGTTGCTCTATGAATTGAAGCCGGATGAGATTTATCATCTGGGCGCGCAAAGCCACGTGCGAGTGAGCTTCGATATTCCGGAATACACCGCCGATGTGACCGGGATCGGCACGATTCGAATCTTGGAAGCGATTCGCGAGACTGGCATTCGCTCCAAATTTTACCAGGCTTCGAGCAGCGAGATGTTCGGCAAAGCGCAGGAAATTCCTCAGACGGAGCGGACGCCATTCTGGCCCCGCAGCCCTTATGGGGTGGCGAAGGTTTTCGCCTATTGGGCGACAGTAAATTACCGCGAAAGCTACGGCCTCTGCGCCAGCAACGGCATTCTTTTCAACCATGAAAGTCCGCGTCGCGGCGAAACGTTCGTGACGCGAAAAATCACGCGCGCGGTGGCAGCGATCAAACACGGGCTGCAAAAGGAATTATTTCTCGGCAACCTCGAAGCGAAACGCGACTGGGGTTACGCGCCGGAGTACGTCGAAGGGATGTGGCGTATTTTGCAGCACGATGAGGGCGACGATTTTGTTTTAGCGACTAACGAGACCCATACCGTGCAGGAATTTGTCGAGACAGCATTCGGTCGCGTTGATCTCGACTGGAAGGAATTTGTGAAACACGACGACCGCTACGAACGCCCGGCCGAAGTTGATCTGCTTATCGGCAATCCAGCGAAGGCGAAAAAAATTCTGGACTGGGAACCAAAAGTTCGTTTCCGCGAGCTGGTGCAAGTCATGATCGATGCCGACATGGAGTTGTTCGGGCGGCAATCCGCGCAAAAACATCTTGGAAAATTGTTTTAGCCGTCGCCTTTCCGCGCCAGGGATCGACTGATTGCGCGCCGGCCATTTTCCTTTGCTGTCCTTGCGCGTACTGCTAAACGACACGCGCGGTGTTATTTAATTCGCTGACGTTCGTCGTCTTCTTCGCCCTCGTGCTCAGCTTGTACTGGAGCATGCGCTCGTGGAACGCGCGCAAGAACCTGCTCCTGGTCGCGAGCTATATTTTTTATGGCGCATGGAACCCGCCATTCGCTGCGCTCCTCTTTTCGACAACCGCGCTCGATTTTTATCTGGGCCGCAAAATGGGCAAAGTAAATGAGCCGCGGGAGCGAAGAGTTTGGCTTTGGATCAGCGTGGCCGTGAACTTGAGCATGCTCGGGTTTTTCAAGTACGGCAATTTTCTGCTCGAGAATTTCACCTGGGCCCTCGCTCGCGGCGGCATCCAATACAAACCGCCTCATCTCGATGTCTTTCTGCCGATCGGCATTTCCTTCTACACCTTCCATTCCCTCTCCTACACCCTCGACATTTATCGCGGCGTGATGAAGCCGACGCGCTCGATGCGCGATTTCACACTCGCGGTGTCGTTCTTCCCGCAGCTCGTTGCCGGGCCGATCGTCCGCGCGGGTGATTTCCTTCCGCAGCTGGAAGCGCCACCGCAACCGCAGAACGGTCGCTTCCTCTGGGGATTGCTCCTCATGACACTCGGCCTTTTCGAAAAAGTGGTGCTCGCCGATACGCTGCTGGCGGGATCGGCCGATCGCGTGTTCAGCTATGCCGGTCCGCTGATGGCGCTGGATTCGTGGACGGGCGTGATCGCGTTTGCGGGACAGATTTTCTGCGATTTCGCCGGTTACTCGACCTGCGCGATCGGGGCTGCGCTCTGCCTTGGTTTTCATCTCAAAGACAACTTCCGCTTTCCCTACGCGGCCATCGGGTTCTCGGATTTCTGGCGGCGCTGGCACATCTCGCTCTCCACATTCCTGCGCGATTACCTCTACATTCCGCTCGGCGGCAATCGCAGCGGCGCCGCGCGCGCGATGATCAACCTCGTCATCGTGATGTTCCTCGGCGGCCTCTGGCACGGCGCGGCCTGGACGTTCGTCGTCTGGGGATTGCTGCATGGCAGCTACCTCGCGATCGAGCGGCTGTTGAAGGCGTTAGTAAAGCGACCCGCCTGGATCAACACTTTCGCAGGCAAGCTGCTTCTCGGATTGATTACTTACGTCGCAGTGCTGATCGCGTGGGTTTACTTCCGCTCATCGAATTTCGAAACAGCCAGCCGTATGATCGGCGGAATGTTCGGTATTCACGCGCGGCCGGATGCGATCCTCAGCACCCGCGAAATTTTGCAAGTGGCGATCGTCACCTTCGGGCTCCTCATCGCCCATTGGAGTATGCGCGAGACATCGATTGAAGCCGTGGTCGGGCGATTGCCGCGCTGGGTCGTAGGAAGCGTCTGGTTTCTAATGGCGTGCGCGATCATCCTCACGCAGGGCAACAGCAATGCATTCATCTACTTCCAATTTTGAGCGCGTGATTCCCGCGCAACCGTGGCGCGGAATGATCGTGGCCGCGATCGTCGCTGTGTTCATCGCAGTCACAGCGTGGGAAGTGTACTGCCGCTCGTTAGGCTACGAGCCGACACTTAACGACACCGCCGACCTTTGGGCCGAAGCACGCCGGCGCGTCCAGCCGGAATCGATCGTCATCATCGGCGACTCGCGGGCGTGGTTTGATTCTGATCTGGATGAACTCGAGCGCGGCCTGGGAAAGCGACCGGTCCAGCTCGCGCAGGCTGGGAGCTGCGGCTATCCCGTTCTCGAAGATTTGGTAAAAGATGAACACTTTCACGGAACAATTATCTGCAGCATCGTGCCACGGATTTATTTCGCCCCGCCTGGCAGTCCTCCCATGGAGCGCTCGCAAAAAGCGGTGCAGCGCTACCACGGCCAAACCTGGGCGCAACGCATCAGCCACGAGCTCTCGGTGCCGGTTGAGCTCAGCTTTGCCTTCCTGAAGCAGGGCGATCTCACCCTCGAAGCGCTCTTGAAGGAGTTGCCGATCCCCGACCGTCCATCTGCACTCGTTCCGCGACGGTTGCCTCCATACTTTTGCTCGATCGATCGCGAACGCCGGGCACGAATGGTGCCGCAATGCGCCCGACCCGGCCGTCTGCAAACGCGGGTGAAGACAGGCTGGGTGGCGCTGTTCACCCCGCCGCCACCGCCCACCTACACGCCGACGGATGCGTTTCTCGCGCAAATCAACGAAGCCATCGAGCAGCGTTATCGCGATACAATAGATTGCATCCGCCAGCTCCGCGCGCGTGGCGGCAAAATCGTCTTCGTGCGTTTTCCCATTAGCGGCGAACTGAAGAAGATCGAAGATAAACAGACGCCGCGTGCGCAAACCTGGGACCCGCTCATCCAGCGAACTGGCGCTCCCGGTATTTACTTCGAAGATTTTCCGGAGCTAGCGAGTTTCGAGTGTCCGGAATGGTCGCACCTTTCAGCGGGCGATTCGGTCGAGTTCACGAAGCGGCTTGTGCCACATCTTCGTCAAGCGCTGCGCCTCGACCAGATCGCCAGCAATTGATTCGCGAATCGATTTGGCCTAACGAGAAGTTGCGACTTCCGCGGGCAACGGCATCGCTGGAATTGCCGTGATCAGCGGCGCATTGATGATGCTGACGCGCGCGCCGGTGCCGACGATGCCGTAGAGTTGAGCGACATCGATCGATTTCATTCGAATGCAGCCGTAGCTGGCAGGTCGGCCGATGTTTCGTTCTTCCGGTGTGCCGTGAATGTAAATGTAGCGACCGTAGGCGTTGGCATTTTGCACTTCGCGGCCGCGCAGCCAGAGGATCCGAGTGACAATCGGATCGCGACCGGGCGAATCTGGCGCGACGATTTCGCCGGTTGGGCGACGATCTTTGAACACTGTTCCGAGCGGAGCGGCGGTTCCGATTTTCTTCGCTACTTCCAATTCGCCTAATGGCGTGCCGCGACTTCCTGGCAAATCGCCAATCGCAAACTTCGAAGTCGAGATTGGATAAGTGGCAACCTGCGCGCCATCTTGCAGGAGGACGAGCTTTTGCTCGGGGACGCTCACGATCAGGCGATGGTGCGTGTCCGGAGTGGTGCAGGAACTCAAACCGACAATCACGGTAATAATAATCGTTAGAAGTGGAACCGTTCCGAGGAGCACAGGCTGCCAGCCTGTTGGTTTTGGCGGCGCACCAAAACGAACTTCCCACGGCCACGACGGACGACGCGCAGCGAATATTGGTGATGCTTTCCTGCGCGCGGATGCCGGCGAGCCACCGCAAACGGCCCCGAAAACGTTCGGGGTGCTCCCCGGAAAAATCATCGCTGGAAGCGGAAAAATTCCTCGGCCGTTGCCGTCGTCGCGCGCGCGATTTCTTCAAGGCTGATTCCGCGCGCGTCCGCGATACTTTCCGCAACCAGGCGCGTATACGCCGGCTCACAGCGCTTTCCGCGAAACGGTACCGGCGCGAGATAAGGGCAATCGGTTTCAACCATGAATTCGTCTAACGAGAGCTGAGCAGCAACTTCTCGAACCGACCCGCCATTCTTGAAGGTGACGATGCCGGTAAACGAAACCAGATGGCCGAGCGCGAGCACTTCGTTCGCCTGTTCTAAGGTGCCGCCGAAGCAATGAAAAACACCGCTCAATTGCCGGCCATACCCTCGCAAAATCGCCAGCGTGTCGTCCCAGGCATCGCGCTGATGGACGACGACATTGAGCCCGAGCTCGACGGCCAGGTCCAACTGCTGTTCGAACAGACTGGCTTGTTTCGATTTATAAGCGCCGTCTTCTATGCTGGCGTCGATCTGTTCTTCGGTCTCGCCTTGCAAGGCATTGGCGAACACCTGCACTTTTTTATCCTGCGCCGCGCGCGCACCCGGCAAACGATGATGATCAAGCCCAGTCTCGCCGATCGCGACCACGCGCGGGTTTTTCGCCAGCTCGCGTAACGGTGTGATGACATCTTCGGGCGAATCATTCGAAGTCGGATGAACCCCAACAACCGCAAAAATATTAGGATATTTTTCCGCCAATTCGATCGCGCGCCGGCTGCTTTCGACTGACGTGCCGATGGTAATAATGCGGGTGACACCGGCCTCATTCGCGCGCCGCAGAACGTCGTCGAAATCCGAAGCGAATTCCGGGTAATCAAGATGCGCGTGCGTTTCAATTAGCATGAACGGCGAAACCGTTACTGCAAACTCCCGCCCTTGTCACACTTGGTCGGCGCATCGTGTCTCTTCGAGCGCTGCAGGGGAAACGAGAGTGTCTTAGTAGTCACTCGTTAGGTCTTGTCCGCTTCGATGTCGATGGTGATCTCGACGTCGTCGCCGACGACCTGGGTGCCTTCGATCGCTTTGTTCCAGTTGAGACCGAAGTCGCTGCGCTTGATCGGATCAGAAGTGAGTTTCCAGCCGCTGATCTCGCCTTTCATTCCTTTGCCTTTGCCGAGGAATTTGGCGTGCAGGGTGAGCGGCTTGGTCACGCCGCGCATGGTGAAGTCGCCGGTGATATCGGCAGTGTCGGGCCCGGTGGAGGTGACGGTTTTGCTGGTGAAGGTGATGGTGGGGAATTTCGCGGCGTCAAAGAAGTCGGGGCTTTTCAGGTCTTCGTCGCGCTTGGTCACGGCGGTGTCGATGCTGGTGGTCTGGACGGTGGCGATGACGGTGGATTGCGGGACGGCGTCGGGATCGACCGTGAAGGTGCCGTCGAACTTGGTGAACTTGCCCGTGACATCGCTGAAGAGGTGGCGGACTTTGAAATTTACCGCCGAATGGACGGGATCGATTTTGTACGTTTCAGGCGCGGCGAGCGCGAACGAAGCGGAAGCAAGCAGGGTAAGAGCGGCGGACAAGAGAATTTTCATGCTTCGAATGTGCGGCCGGTGACGCTACGTGACAACAGCGGGAATGGCGCGGCCGTAAAGGCGACTCGCGGAACGATTGAGTTACCCCGTTTTTCCTTCGCGCTTTTTAATTTCCTCGATGAGCTGGTGGTAGCGCGGATCGCCGCGCAGGGTCTCAAGGGTGGAATCGTGTTCGATCCAGCGGGCCCATTCCGGGCCGGCGTTGAGCAGGCCGCGCTGAAGCGAATCGAAGGCCTGGTCCAAATCCCCGAGCTGGGCGTAACCGCAGGCAGCATTGTAGGCGGTGACCGGATTGTCGGGCTCGATCGCGAGGGCGCGCGCAATCCATTCGGGGACACGATCCGTCTATCCCAGTTGAATCAATGCCTGCGAACCGAGTTCGGCGGCGCGGCCATCGTCGGGATGTAAAATCAGCTGGCGCTCCGCGAGTTTGACCCCTTTCCTGGCGACGGCCTCGATCTCTTCATCGCGACCCAGTGTCCGATACCACTGCACCAAAATGCACGGGCATGAGTAGTCGTCCGGCTTGATCTCGCTGGCGCATTCAAAGAGCGCGGTGGCCTGATCGATCTTGCCTTGGAAGACGCAAGCGCGCGCGTAGAAATAACGCGCTTCAAAGGAATTCGGATCGAGGCTAATGGCTTTTTCAAATTCAGCTTCGGCCTCGGCGTAACGCTTGGCCACGGAAAGCGCGTTGCCGCGCGAGGCGTGGGCCTCGGCGAGATTAGGGTCGAGGGCGAGCGCCTTCTCACTGGTGGCGAGGATACTCTCGGGTGAGATCGAAGCGGTGGTACGAAGGAAGAGGAACGAATCGCAGTCGGCGATGCCGGCATAGGCGCGCGCGTAGGAGGGATCGAGCTCGACCGCTTTGACGAACATTTCGCGCGCCGTCTTGTAACCGGACTGCGAGCCGCGGTGCAGATGCTGGCGGCCCTTCAGGTAATAAGTGTAGGCCTCCACGTTGTCGGTCGGAGCCTGCTGGATCGATTTTTTCTCCTGCGGGGTTTCGACCAGCATCTTATTTCCCTACCTCTTCCTGCGCGACGCACGCGAGTAGTTCTTGCCGACGACACCGGCGGCGAGGATGGCGACAAGTTTTCGCTTCATTTACGGCCGAGCGTCTTCAAGGCGTGCAAGCAATTTCTTGTAGCGCGGCTGCGAGCGTAAGCCATCCAGATCGGAGTCGTGCTTCATCCACTTTTTCATCTCTGGAGTTGCCTCTAGGAGGCAACGCTCAAGTAAATCAAACGCGAGATCCAATTCGCCGAGCTTGGTATAGCCGCAGGCGACGTTGTACTGCACGGCGGGATCATCCGGCTCCATCGCCAGGGCGCGCGATATCCATTCCCTCGCGCGCCGGGTTTCGCCCAGCTCGATCAGCCCCTCGATTCCCATTTGCGCTGGCCTGGCGTCATCGGGATGGAGGCTGAGCTGGCGCTCAGCGATTTCCACCGTTTTGCGCGCCGCCGCCATCCGTTCGTGATCGCGGCCAAGCTTGCGATAGACATGAGTCAGGGTCGTTTGAATCCCAAGGTCATCGGGTTTGATTTCTGCCGCCCTCTCGAACAATCGCATTGCTTCGTCGATTCTACCTTCGGCAAAGCAGGCTCGGCCGTAGAAGTAGTGTGCCTCAAAAGAGCCAGGCTCGAGGGCGATCGCTCGTTGAAATTCCGCGACCGCTTCCTTGAACTGCTGTCGCAGAGACAAGGCAAGGCCGAGCGAGGCATGTGCTTCTGCCAGCTGCTCATCCAGCGCGAGCGCTTTGCCAGTGATCGCGATAATACTCTCCAGCGGGATCTTCAGGTTATAGAACAGCACCAGGAACGAATCACAGTCGGCAATGCCGGCGTAGGCGCGTGCATAAGCGGGGTCTAACTCCACCGCCTTGGCGAACATCTCGCGCGCCAGCTGATAGTAGCGTTTGGTATGGCGATGCCAGAACTCACGGCCCCGTAAGTAGTAGGTGTACGCTTCAATGTTCTCGGTTGGCACCTGCTTGATGAGCTGCTTCTCCTGCGGTAGCAGCTTCACCTTTAATTGCTCGACAATCGCGTGCGTGATTTCGTCCTGGATGGCGAAGATGTCGGTGAGATCGCGATCAAATCGTTCCGCCCAAACGTGGCCGCCGTCATTCGCATCGACCAGCTGGCTGGTCACGCGGACGCGCCCGCCCGCCTTGCGCACGCTGCCCTCCAGGATATGGGCGACACCAAGTTCGCGCGCGATTTCCTCGACCTGCACCGCTTTACCTTTGTAGGTGAAGGCGGTGTGGCGCGAGACGACGAAGAGGCCGGAGATTTTCGATAAATCGGTAATGATGTCCTCGGCAATGCCATCGCTGAAATATTCCTGCTCCGGATCGCCGCTCATATTCGTGAACGGCAGAACGGCGATGGAAGGAAGAACGGCTGATTTAGGCACGGACTTTTTGGGTTGGCGCGCGCCAGAATTTTCCAGCACAACGCTGTAAACGCGAATTGGCCGCTCGATATTTTTTAGCTGCCGTTCGCCCAGATCGTCGAAGGTGAGGTCGAGTCGATTACCGACGTGATCGCGCACTGAATTTGAAATCGCGATCCCGCCTGGTCGCGCCACGCTTTCCAGGCGCGCGGCCACGTTCACGCCGTCGCCATAAATATCTTCACCTTCCACGATTACATCCCCAAGATTGACGCCTATTCGAAATTCGAGCCGGCGCAGTTTGGGTATGTCGCTGTTCCGCTGACGCATGGCGCGCTGGATTTCCACGGCGCAAGCAAGCGCGCTGACTACGCTCGGAAATTCGGCCAGCAGCCCATCACCGGTTAGCTTCACGATTCGCCCGTGATGTTGCGCGATTTTACCATCGATCAACTCACTGCGCGCGGATTTCAGAGCTGCCAACGTGCCGGCTTCATCTTCGCCCATTAATCGGCTGTAGCCGACCACATCGGCGGCCAGAATCGCAGTCAGGCGGCGCAGCATTTTTTCCAAGTGTCGAAATCCAAATTTTGCCCGGTATTGAAAGGTGCGCGGTCGCGTTTACTATCGGTTAAGTGGCTCGCTCGGCAAGAAACAGTGCGTGGAATGAAGTGTTCGCACTCATTCTCCTCGGTCTCGGCACACTGCTTTTTCTGGCGTTGATTTCCTACAGCCCGCGCGATTTGCCTTCGTGGTGGCCGCTGAGTTATTTGTCGCCGCCGAACCGGCCGGCGCAAAATTTTATCGGACCTTTCGGCGCGATTTTTGCGAGCGTTTTTTATCTGCTCATCGGCGCAGCTTCCTATTTGCTGGCGGCGGTGCTGCTCGGTTTTGGCGCGGCCAAACTTTTTTACGGTCGTCTCCGGGTGGTGGCGCGTTTGCCCTGGATTTTGTTGTTCGTCATCTCCGGCGCTTGTTTGCTGCAATTGCAAACTCGCCATCTGCAAGGCTGGCGTGGCGCATTTAACATTCAGGGACCGGGCGGAGCGCTTGGATATTTTTTTGGCAAAAAAGTTTTGCTCACCGCCATGGGCGACGTCGGCTCGATGATTTTGCTCGGCGGAATTTATTTGAGCTCACTCATTTTGATGACGGGTTTGCGGCCAATCCATCTCGTGCGCGAATCGGTCGCCGGCGCGCGCAACTCGTCAGTGCGTTTCCGCGAATGGCGGCTGCGCCGCGAAATGCGCAAGGCCGATATTCAAGGGCAGCTTGCTATCAGCCAGCGCGAACTAACGAAACAAAGACGCTCGATTGAAAAGCAACTGAAGAAAAAGGGCGCGCCGGTTTCGGACCCGAGTGTGCTGTCGCCGGAAGAGCTGGCGAACCGTCCGAAACCAAAAGTAGTCGATACCACCGCGCTGCCATTGGATGAATTGTCGCCGCCACGCCGTAAACCTTCGCTGGCGGAATTGCGCCCGTCGAAATCCAAATCGCCGATCGCTTCTTCCGCGCCGGCGCATTTCGACGCTGAACATTACGTCGTTCCCGGCATTGATCTGCTCGACGAACATGACCCAGAAGGTCGCGGCGGCGCGGACCCGGCTGAGCTGGAGCGGGTGCAGGCAACATTGATTGAAACGCTGCAGCATTTCGGCATCGCGGTTGCGGCCGGCGACATTACCAAAGGGCCAACGATCACGCGCTATGAAGTGTATCCGGCGAAAGGCGTGCGAGTGGACAAAATCGTTTCGCTCGAACGCGATCTCGCGCGCGCCACTCGCGCCGAGCGGATAAATATTCTCGCGCCGATTCCCGGCAAAGATACGGTCGGAATCGAGATTGCGAATACGCGCAAAATCAAAGTGACATTGCGCGAGCTGATGCAGTCAGCCGACTGGGAAGAAGGAAAGGCGCGCTGCAAACTTCCGCTCGCGCTCGGCAAAGATGTTTATGGCAAAGTGATCATCGCCGATCTGGCGCAGATGCCGCATTTGCTCGTGGCCGGTACTACCGGCAGCGGCAAAAGCGTTTGTATCAACGCGATGGTGGCGAGCATGCTTTTTCGTTTTACTCCGGAAGAGCTGCGCTTCGTCATGATTGATCCCAAAGTGGTCGAGATGCAGGTTTACGAAAAGTTGCCGCATCTCGCCTTTCCGGTTGTGACCGATCCGAAGAAGGTGCTCCTGGCGCTGCGATGGCTGATCGAGGAAATGGATCGGCGCTATAAAATTTTTGCACACGTGGGCGTGCGCAACATCACCAGCTTCAATGCGCGACCGCCAAAGAAAACGCAGCGCGAGTTGGACGCCGAAAACAACGGGAAGGCGGCAGCGAAGGAATCACCTAACGAAACCTTGAAAGTGCCGCGCAACAACGAGCTAACGATTCCTGAAAAAATGCCGTATGTTGTCGTCATCATCGATGAATTGGCGGATTTGATGCAGACTGCTCCAGCGGACGTGGAAAGCGCCATTACCCGCATCGCGCAACTGGCGCGCGCCGCCGGCATTCACCTCATCGTCGCCACCCAAACGCCGCGGGCCGACGTCGTCACCGGCGTGATCAAGGCCAATATTCCGTGCCGGATCGCCTTTCAGGTCGCGAGCAAGATCGATAGCCGCGTCATCCTGGATGAAAACGGGGCCGATCGTCTTCTCGGCCAGGGCGACATGCTTTATCTGCCGCCGAGCACATCGCGCCTGATTCGTGCTCAAGGAGTACTGGTGACCGATCACGAAATTCAGAGCCTGGTCGATTTTGTTTCCGCTCAAAGCGAGCCGGCTTTCGACAGCGCGATGCATGAAAAACTGCAATCGAGCGAGCCGTCGTCGGAAGAAGTGAGCGAGGAAGACGAGGAGCTGGTGGAGAAATGTCTCGAGATCATTCGCCAGGAAAAACGCGCTTCCACTTCCCTTCTACAACGGCGACTGCGCCTGGGCTACACTCGCGCCGCCCGCATCGTTGATATTCTGGAGCAGCGCGGTATTTTAGGCCCCGGCGAAGGCGCGAAACCGCGCGAGATTCTCGTCGATCTCGACGCCGCCGTTTAGAAATGGCACCGGAGAACACAGCTATCGAAGGACTCGGCCACAAATTCCAGGAAGCGCGCAAAGCTCGCGGCCTCAGCATCGATGAGGCGGCGCGGCTAACGAAAATTCGGCAGTCGCGTCTGGTGGAAATCGAGGCGGACGACTTCTCGAATTTTCCCAATCTCGCCTACGCCAAAGGGTTCCTCCAAATTTACGGGAAGTTTTTGGAGGTGGACGTGACGCCCTACCTCGACGCCTTTGAAACGCCCGGGCAGATCACGGTCGATGGTTATTCCTATTTGCAGGATAATCCGGTGCCGAAACCGGCCCGCGCAGCCGCGTCGCGCCCAGCAGCTTCCGAAAGCGGGCGGCCGTCGTTGCTACTATTTTTGGTTGGGCTGGGAGTGCTCGTGCTTGGGCTTTGGTTTATCCGCCTGATCTTGAATGTGCAGCGGATTTCTCCGCACACGGTCGCGACTGCCGCCGCCTCGCCAACCGCGAGCGCGGGTCAGATCATCGCGCCGCGAGCTTTGCCCGCGGATACTCCTACGCCACGCGTCGCCGCTACCGTCGCGCCGACCGTCGCGCCAGCCCTAACAACGCCTGAGCCGACTGCAATCGTGGCCGCCACCCCGTTGCCGCGACCAAGCGCAAGCCAGCCGGAAGTGCGCCGCGCCCAGCCGGTGCGTCCGGAAGATTTGGTGGCGGCTAACGAGATCAACAACAACGGCGCCGAAAAGGCCGGGCCAAATCGGGTTGACATTAGACCGCTCAAGAAAACTTACGTGCAGGTGACGGTAAATGATGATCCGACCAAGCCGGTCTTTGAACGCTGGATTTCGCCTTCCGACGGCGCGGTGGAATTTTACGGGAAGCGCATCAGCGTGCGGGTGCTGGATCGGGAGGCGGTGCAGATTCGCAAAAACGGCAAAGTCGTTTCCGCCGACGATCCCGACGTGACGATCGAGTAGCGCCGCGCGCGTCGTTTGCTTATGGCCACCAGGGTTGGAATGATCAGTCTCGGTTGCGCCAAAAACCTGGTCGATGCCGAGATCATGCTCGGGAGTGTGCTCGAGCGCGGGATGAAAATTACGAGCGACGCCAGGGAAGCGGATGTACTCGTAATTAACACCTGCGCCTTCATCGATTCGGCCAAGGAAGAATCGATCGAGGCGATTCTGTCGGCGCACCAGGAGCGCAGCCTAACGAGACGTAAAAATCAAAAATTGATCGTGAGCGGTTGCATGGCGCAGCGCTTTGCCAGTGAATTGCGCGAGCAATTGCCAGAAGTGGATGCGTTTATCGGACTGGATCAGGTGCGGGAGCTGGGTGCGATTGCCGAGCGGCTGGTCTTAACAGACGGGATACCCGTCGAGAACGGTTTTCTGGATCTTGTTAGCCCGCGTCCGACTTACATTCCTGATTACGATACGCCACGGTTTCGTCTCACCCCGCCGCACTCGGCCTATTCGAAAATTGCCGAGGGATGCAACCATCCCTGCAGCTTTTGTGTCATCCCGCAAATGCGCGGGCGACACCGCAGCCGCACTCCCGAGTCGGTCCTAACGGAAATTCGCGGGCTGGTGGCGGAAGGCGTGCGCGAGATCAATCTCATCAGCCAGGACACAACTTATTTCGGAATGGATTTATGGCCGAGCAAGGCGGGCCCGCGGCAGCCGATTGATTCACGGCGCGGGCCGACGCTGGCGGCGTTGCTGCGTGAGATCGAAACAATCGAAGGCGATTTCTGGGTGCGCCTGCTTTACACCCATCCGGCGCATTGGAGCGACGAGCTTATCGAGACAATCGCGCAATGCGAAAAAGTCGCGCGTTACATCGACATGCCATTGCAACATATCGATGAGGAAATGCTCGGGCGGATGCGGCGTGAGACATCGCGCGCGCACATTGAAGATTTGATCGAAAAGCTGCGTGCCGGAATTCCAAATCTCGCGCTGCGCACCACCTTCATCGTCGGTTTTCCCGGAGAAACCGAAGCACAATTCGAAACCCTGCTCGAATTTATCGAGCGCATGCGTTTCGAGCGTCTCGGTGTTTTTAAATATTCGCAGGAAGATGGTTCTCGCGCCGCGAAAATGCCGGGACAAGTCTCCGCCAGGGAAAAAAATGCCCGCTACCGGCGCGCGATGAGTGCGCAACAACGCATCGCACGCGAGCTGGCGGCGGCGAAAATCGGGAGTGAGCTGAAAATGCTGGTGGACGCGCCGCTGGTCGCGCGCACACAGGCGGACGCCCCCGAGGTCGATACCCGGGTTTTGCTGCGGGAGCCAGCGCCAGTAGGCGAATTTGTGACCCGGCGCATTCGCGGTGCGCGCGGATACGATTTGCTCGCCTGAAAACGGCCCGCGATTTTGCCGTTACTTGAGAAG
>DAIOVO010000060.1:0-2726 GCA_036758965.1 Chthoniobacterales bacterium | reverse complement strand
AAACCGGAAGCTTTTTGGCAAATTTGGAATTCCACACGCGCGTTTCTCCCAATGGCCGAATCAAACGAACCCAAAAAGGAAACTGTCCGCATTTCCCTTCCGCCCCGGCGCACACCGAGTCCGTCATCGCAAAATGGCGATACGGCCCGGCTTAATGTTTCTCCGCCTTCCGGGGTCGAGGCGCCAAAAACATTGTCCGCGCTAATGCCCGCGCCCGGCAGCGTTCCCGCGCCGCCGCCCCCAAGAGCGAAAATCCCCGTGCCGCCACCTCCGGCCGCGGAAGTAAGCGCCCCGAGAATTTTACCGCCTCCCCCGCCCAAGCCCGCCAGTATTCCCATCCCGCCGCCGCCGGCTCCAATTCCTCGACCGCCAGTGGCGGACACGACGCTTATTTCGCCGCTGACGGCTCAACCAAAGACCGAAAGCGTAACGCCCAAGACCGAGACCGCCCGCATCACGCTTCCGCCCGAGCCGCCGAAGCCCCCGGTGAAAATGACCAAGACCCAACCGCTGGTCGCGGCGCCAGCCGCGCCACGCGTGCCTTTGACGACGCCGGTGATTATCGCGCCCGCGCGAACTGAATTGATCGTGGAGGCGATTCCGCTTTCGCTTTGCTGGGGTTTGGTGGCAATTTCCGCCGCCACTTTGCTGATTGCGATTTGGACGTATATTTCGTGATGGAAAATTCAGCAGCCGTCACACTCACGGAGTCCAATTTTGATCGCGAAATAAATCAGGGCGAAAAGCCGGTGCTGGTCGATTTCTGGGCGGAATGGTGCGGCCCGTGCAAATTGATCGCGCCGCTGATTGATGAAGTGGCTCGCGAAAAAGGTGACGCACTCAAAGTGGGAAAAGTGAACATCGACGAAAACCAAAACCTTTCGTTCAAGTACAACATTCGTGCGGTTCCCACGCTTTTGCTTTTCAAGAACGGCCAGGTACGCGACCAGGTCACGGGGATGACGAGCAAAAAAGATTTGCTTGGGCGGATAGAGGCGCTGGCCTGAAATACGGCGCTCTCTCTTCGTTTTATTTTTCGGATTATTTGCGATTACGCCGTTTCAAAACTTTTTTCGCGGGGCTCAGAGACGCCCTCACAGTCGCTTTTAAGTTTCCTGCCGGTTTTTCCGCCGATTGAACGATGCGCCCGGCGCGGCTCGAACGCGCAACCTTCAGCTCCGGAGGCTGACGCTCTATCCAGTTGAGCTACGGGCGCTGCGGATTTCGACTATAATTTGTTAAGGCGGCGATCACAACCCGTCATCCCGAGCGAAGTCGACGAATCCCGCCATGAAACCTTAAAGGTAACGCGACGGGATTCGTCGACTTCGCTTCGGCTTCGCTCGGGATGACAAACTTGCGTTCGCGTCGCTCCTGCGGAGATTGTTCGCCCGCAAAAGAGGATCCGCCATGAACCGCATCATCGACGCCATTGAACAGGGACAATTCAAGCAGGACGCGACCAAATTTCGCGTGGGCGATGGCGTGCGCGTGCATACTCGGGTAGTGGAAGGCGACAAGGAACGTATCCAGATTTTTGCCGGCATCGTCATCGGTCGAAAAGGTCGCGGGTTGAACGAAACTTTTACCGTCCGCCGTATTTCCTATGGCGAAGGCGTGGAACGCGTTTTTCCAGTGCACTCTCCACGGATCGCCAAAGTGGAAGTGGAAAAAGCGGGTAAAGCGCGTCGGGCGAAATTGAACTACCTGCGCGGTCGCAAAGGCAAGGAAGCGACCGCAGTGCGGGAGTAGCCTTCGCCGCAAATCACGCCGCGTCGCTCGGGATGACAGCGGCAAATCCTTCCGATAACATTGGCTCGTGGGCCGGCGCTGCGGATTTCGCTACGAAAACAAACTGCGCGCAATCGGAATTGCACGCATTGCAGGAATCGATGAAGCCGGCCGGGGCGCCCTCGCCGGTCCGGTGGTGGCGGCGGCCGTGATTTTGCCGGAAAAATTTCGGCACAAAAAACTGAAGGATTCCAAGCAGTTGCTGCCGGAATTGCGCCAGAAAATTTACGACGAACTGACCGCGCGGGATGATTTGGTCTGGGCAGTGGGCGTGGTCAATTCGCTTGAAATCGACGCTCTCAATATCCTGCGCGCGTCCCACAAAGCGATGCGAATTGCGCTCGCGTCGCTGCACGCCATTCCCGATCACGTCCTGATCGATGGACTGCCAGTGGTGCCATTTCCGCTTCCGCAGACCGCGATTGTCGATGGCGATTGCATCAGCTTCTCCATCGCGGCCGCAAGCGTGATCGCCAAAGTGACGCGCGATCGTTTAATGCGTGAATTTTGCGCGCGTTTCCCAGAGTATTGCTTTAGCCAGCACAAAGGCTACGGCACCGAACTCCACCTAACGAGACTTCATCAACATGGCCCTTGCCCGATCCATCGCCGCTCTTTCGAGCCGGTGGCGCAGCCGCTTCTCGCCCTCGAAGGAATTATCTGAGCATCTGCGGCTGGGCGCGCGCGGAGAAAAATTGGCCGGCCATTTTTTACGCAATTTTCGCGGACGCCGCGGCGGTGAAGTCGATCTGATTTGTCGCGACGACGACACGCTCGTTTTTGTGGAGGTAAAAACGCGCACACGCGAAGATTTCGGCCGGCCGCTCGATGCGGTGAACGCGGCCAAGCGCAAACTGATCGCGCGCGGCGCGCTCGCCTGGCTGCAATTGCTCGATAATCCCGATATTTTGTTTCGCTTCGATGTCGTGGAAGTC
>DAIOVO010000059.1:16644-18955 GCA_036758965.1 Chthoniobacterales bacterium | reverse complement strand
GCTCCCTCCAGGAAATGGGCGGGCCGGGTTAGCCAACCACTCGTTAGGCGATTGTAGCCGGGATCGTCGATCCCGGTCTGTCCGCGATCACCGATCGCGGCTACAAATTTATGGACTTCAATTCCTTGATTGAGCGCAAGCGGGAACGTTTCGATCAGCTCGAACGCGAGATCGCAGACCCCGCTCTTTTCGAGAATCGCAAGCGCGCCAGCGAAATCATGCGGGAGCATTCCAGCGTGAAGCAACTCCTCGCGCGCTGGACCGAACTGGAAACCGCGCGCCAGCAACTCGATGACAACCGCGAGCTCGAGGCTTCCGGCGACGTTGAAATTGCCGCGATGGCGCATGACGAGATTCCGGATTTGGAAAAGCGAGTCCACGAGCTCGAGCGCGATTTCCAGATCGCGCTGTTGCCTCCGGACGAAAATGAAAACCGCGATGCGATCGTGGAAATTCGAGCCGGCACCGGCGGAAGCGAAGCCGCTATTTTCGCGGCCGATCTTTACCGGATGTACAATCGCTACGCGGAAGCGGCGGGATTGAAAGTCGAAGCAATGGATTCGAGCCCATCCGAGCTGAGCGGATTAAAAGAAGTGATCTTCAAAGTGAGCGGCGAATCGGTTTTCAGAAAATTGCGTTACGAAAGCGGGGTGCACCGGGTGCAGCGAGTGCCGGCGACGGAAGCGCAGGGGCGCATCCATACCAGCACCGCGACGGTGGCAGTGTTGCCGGAAGCGGCGGAAATCGACTTCGAATTAAAGCCTGAGGAAATCCGAATCGAAGTTTGTCGCGCGGGCGGACCTGGCGGGCAAGGCGTGAACACCACTGATTCCGCGGTGCAGGTTTTGCACATTCCCACTGGAACGATTGTGCGTTGCCAGGACGGGCGCAGCCAGCAGAAGAACAAGGAGAAAGCACTGAATATTCTGCGTTCGCGCCTGCTGGAAGTGAAGCAGCGCGAAGAAGCGGAGAAATATGCCGCGCATCGTAAAAGCCAGATCGGCAGCGGTGGCCGCGAAGAAAAAATTCGCACTTACAATTTTCCGCAAAACCGCGTGACCGATCACCGCATCGGGCTAACGCTTTATAATCTCGACCGCGTCATGGAAGGCGATCTAAACGAATTGATCAGCGCGATGCAGGTGGCGGATTTGGCGGAGCGGTTAAAAGAATCGGCCTCGACGGCATGACTTCTCCGCTCTCCGAAGAAGAATCCTGGCTCGAGCAATGTCGCGCGCAACTGAACCCAGATGTGATGCCGCGGATCAAATATGGCTTTTGACAGTCCACAAACCGGTCCTCGACGATGTCTGGTTTCGCGCCTTCGCTGCCCGCCTAACCTCGGCTACCGACGAGAAAGTGACGAAAAATTACGGCGGCAACGATGACCGTTCTTAAAGTCCTGGAATCGACCAGGGCGTATTTTGAGAAACGCGGAATCGAGAATGCGCGCTTGAATGCCGAACACCTGCTCGCGCACGCGCTTGGAAAAAAGCGACTCGATATTTACCTCGATTTCGAGCGCGACCTGGCAGAGCCGGAATTGGCCCCTTTGCGTGAGCTGGTTCGACGCCGCGGGCAAAACGAACCGCTCCAGCACTTGCTCGGAACAGTGGAGTTTTGCGGTCAGATTTTTCTTTGTGATAAACGCGCGCTCGTGCCGCGGCCGGAGACGGAGGAACTGGTCGAGCTTGTGCAATCGAAAATCTCGAATCAAAAATCGAGAATAGTCGATATCGGGACCGGCTCCGGCGTGATCGCGCTTTCGCTCGCGCAAAAATTTCCCGAAGCAGAAATTATCGGCTGCGATATTTCGGAAGAGGCTCTCTCGCTCGCGAGAGAAAATGCCGCCCGGCTCGGGATCGATCGCGTCCAATTTCAGACAACCGACTTGCTCGAAAACGTGATGGGCGACTTCGATCTGATCGCGGCCAATCTTCCCTACATTTCCCGAGGCGATCGCGACCAGCTCGCGCCGGAAGTTTTGCGCGATCCCGAGGTCGCGCTTTTCGCGGGCGAACACGGCGACGAGATGATTCACCGGCTAATCGAATCCGCGCCGGCGCACTTGCGCGCGGGCGGTTTACTGGCGCTCGAGATCGGGCTCGGTCAACACACCGCGCTCGGCGAGTTCCTGCGCGAAAAAAATTACCGCGACATCGAGGCGAAAAACGATTATGCAGGTGTGACTCGGTTTCTCCTCGCCCGGTATGGATAAAATTCTTGTGCACGGCGGGAATGCGCTCGCTGGTTCGATCAAAATCAGCGGCTCAAAAAATTCTGCGTTGCCGATTCTGGCGGCCACGCTGCT
>DAIOVO010000059.1:0-16628 GCA_036758965.1 Chthoniobacterales bacterium | reverse complement strand
GCGAGCCATGCATCATCCGCCGCGTGCCGGATTTGAGCGACACCCACTACATGCTGCAAATTTTGACTCATCTCGGCGCGCAAGTGGAACGCGCCAGCGGCACCGTCACCGTGACCGCGGAGAAAGTGGAATCGATTGCGCCTTACGAAGTCGTGCGAAAAATGCGCGCCTCCGTCTGCGTGCTCGGCCCGCTGCTCGGGCGTTGCAAGGAAGCGACAGTGTCGCTGCCCGGCGGCTGCGTCATCGGCGATCGGCCGATTGATTTGCATTTGAAAGGATTCGAAGCGCTGGGCGCGGCGGTGCGAGTGGAAAGCGGCAACATAAAAGTTTTCGCGCCGAAACTGGAAGGCGCCGTCATTAATCTGCGCGGGAAATTCGGCCCCACCGTGCTCGGCACCGGCAACGTGCTAATGGCGGCGGTGCTGGCCGAAGGCACGACCGTCATCGAAGGCGCTGCGGCCGAACCGGAAGTGTGCGACCTGGCAAATTTCCTCAACAAGATGGGCGCGAAAATCGAGGGCGCCGGCACGCGGCGGATGATCGTCGAAGGCGTGAAAGAATTGCACGGCGCCGAGCACGACATCATTCCGGACCGAATTGAAGCGGGAACATTTTTGGTCGCGGGCGCGATCGCGGGCAAAGGCGTCACGATCAACCGGGTCATTCCGGACCATCTCACTGCCATCACGACCGCGCTGATCGATTGCGGCTTCAAAATTGAAACTAACAAGACTTCGATCACCGTCTCGCCCAATGGCGCGAGCAAGCCACTCGAGGTTGCGACCGATCCCTATCCCGGTTTTCCCACCGACATGCAGGCGCAAATGTGCGCGCTCCTTTCCACCACCGACGGCATCAGCGTGGTGACGGAAAACGTCTTCCCGCAACGCTACATGCACGTGGCGGAGCTGAAACGGATGGGCGCGCAAGTGCAGTTGGAAGGCTCGTGCGCGATCATCCAGGGCGTGGCGCGGTTGACCGGCGCGCCGGTGATGGCGAGCGATCTCCGCGCTTCGGCCGCGCTGGTGCTCGCCGGTTTGAAGGCCGACGGCATCACCGAGATTCGGCGCGTCTATCATATCGATCGCGGCTACGAGCACCTTGATGAAAAGCTGAGCGAGCTCGGCGCGCACATCGAGCGGGTGAAAGAGTAAGGCTGTCATCCCGAGTGCAGCCGAGGGATCCCGCCATGTTACCTTGAGCTTACGCTGCGGGATCCCTCGACTTCGATCGGGATGACCTTAACTTGATTAATGGAAACGACACCGCCCCCTCTTTCCGCTCCCGCAAACTCAAACGTCCGCACCTGGAACGTCCTCTGCCATGCCAGCGCGCTGCTCGGTGTGTTTACACATTTCTTCGGGCATCTTCTCGGCCCCCTCATTGTCTGGCTGGTGAAACGCGGCGACTCGACGGAGATCGACGCACACGGAAAAGAATCGCTTAATTTCCAGCTCTCGATGCTGATCTATGACATCATCGCGGGAATTCTCTGCCTTATTGTCGTCGGCTTCGCGCTCTTGTTCGCCCTTTGGATCGCGAACACGGTGCTGGTCATCATCGCGTCCATCAAAGCGAGCGAAGGAAAATTTTATCGGTATCCGTTTACCATTCGCTTTTTGAATTAAGGCAAGGACGAGACAGCGCCCGTCCCTCCAGCGTGCGCCCCCCAATGTCGCGATTACCAGGGAATTTGTTTGCGGTCGCGCCAGAATTTGCCGGTCTGATTTTGCGGCGCTTCCGCGGCCAGCCAGACGATGCCGGCTGCGCCTTCTTCGACTGAACGGCTCGCATTCGCGCCGCCCATATCGGTTCGGACCCACCCGGGACAAACGGCGTTGATGGCGAACTTCGGCAGCGCCGCCGCCAATTGCACGGTGACGCCGTTGAGCGCCGTTTTTGAAATACAGTAAGCCGGCGCCCAACCGTCGGCGCCGCCATCGAGTTGTCCGCCACCGCTGGAAACGTTAACGATTCGTGGCGCATCCGATTTTCCTAACAAGGCCTGGAACGCCTGCGCGGTCCAGAGCGCGCCGAGAGTGTTGGTGCGCAGCGTTTCTTCGATTTGCTGCGGTGTCGTTTTCAAAATCGCGTCATCGCCATCGACGATGATGCCGGCGTTGTTCACCAGCGCGTCGAGATGCTCGATTTCTTCCGCCGCCTTTTTTGCCGCCGCGCGCACACTGTTAGGGTCGGAGACATCAATCTCCAAAAATGTCGCGCCTAACTTCTTTGCTGCTTCGCCGCCTGCCTTTTCACTGCGCGCGCCCAGCAAAACGCGGAACCCTTTTTCCACCAGCTGGCGCGCGACCTCGAAGCCGATTCCCTTGTTTGCGCCGGTGACGAGCGCGATTTTTTCCTTTTTCATGTGCAATCAATTTGCGCAGCGTTTTCAGGTTCGCCACGTCTTCGCGCAATTCTTTGCCTTTCGGCGTCTCGAGCACTTTCGGAATTTTGGCAAAACGCGCGTCGTTCATGATGAAACGAAATGCTCCCAGCCCGATTTCGCCTTCGCCGATGTGCGCGTGACGATCGACCCGCGAGCCACGTTTAGTTTTGGAATCGTTCAGATGCAGGGCCGCCAGCTTTCCCCGACCGATAACGCGATCGAATTCACGAAACGTTTTCTGCGCTCCGGCCTCGGTTGAAATGTCGTAACCGGCGGCGAAAACATGCGCGGTATCGAGGCAAACGCAGAGGCGCTCGGGTTGGCGCGCTTCGGAAATGATGAAGGCAAGCTGCTCGAATCGGTCGCCCAGACACGAACCCTGGCCGGCCGTTGTCTCGAGCGCGATTTTCGTTCTTACTTTGGGAATGGCGCGAAAAACCGCGTCGATAGAATCGATGATCTTGCGCAGACCCGCTTCCTCTCCCGCGCCCAAGTGCGCGCCGGGATGCAAAACGAGAAATGGTAATTCCAGCTGATCGGCCCGGATCAATTCCTCCGCCAACGCGCGGATGGAGTTGGCGTGAAAGGCCGGATTGGTGGCAGCGAGATTAATCAAATAGTTCGCATGCGCGAAAACGGAGGCGACCTGCGCGCGTTGAGCGTGATCGAGAAAAGCGCGAATTTCATCTCTCGTTAGCGGGCGAGCAAACCATTGCATGTTGTTCTTTACGAAAATTTGCATGGCAGTGGCAGCGATCGAGCGCGCCCGCTCAATTGCGAGATGCGCGCCGCCAGCAATCGACATGTGCGCGCCCAGAAGAAGTTTCGATCCTAAAAATTCTTCGGCCGCCACGTAGGATGACTCAGGCTGC
Organism: Chthoniobacterales bacterium; assembly: GCA_036758965.1. Taxonomy (GTDB): domain Bacteria; phylum Verrucomicrobiota; class Verrucomicrobiia; order Chthoniobacterales; family UBA10450; genus AV69. Next base: position 13,367 of record DAIOVO010000059.1, on the reverse strand, counting down.
CTTCGCCTTTGTATTCGAAAAATTTGTAGAGCGGGGTGAGGACGAAACCGGGCCCGCTGGCGTTGATTCGCAGGTCGAAATCAATTTTGTCGTCGAGAAAATGCGAATCGCCATGGCCGACCATGCCGAAGGTCCCCGCATCGACCCGAAAATCGGAGGTGCGAATGACACCGTCATTGAGATTGAAAGTCATGCTGGCTTTATGCGCCACGCGATGCCCCAGCCCGGGCAAAACTTTGTCGAGTAAATCAGAGAGCGGCCCGAAGAGCGGAATGGCGAAGACGTCGCCGTTGCGGACTTCGACTTCGCCTTTGCCAATCATGCTGCGCGCTTCGGCGCCCACCCCGCTCCATTCGTAATGGCCATTCATCGATCCCTGGGCGGTCTTAAATCTGAAATAGAGATCGGTCAGCCGCGGAAAATCGATCCCTTCGACCGCCACGCTGGCGCGGTAGTTTTGATTACCGTGAGCTAACGAAATGTCGGCAGTGCCTTTGAGCGCACCGGAAAAAATCGCGCTGGTCAGCTCGGTGATTTGCAAACGATCGTCGGTAAAGAGCAGTTTGCCGGCGATGCGATCGAACGGCAGCGTTTTGCCCAGGAAAACGTAGTCCATCCCGGTGGTGGAATCGACGTTGATCTCGAAGTGGGTGTTTTTCCCGCCGCCAAACTGATAGATGCCATTGGCGACAATCGTGGGCGGCTTGCGAAATTTGTAAGGCGTGACGGTTTTGAGCAGCGTCGGATCAATCCAGTAAATCGCTTCCGCCGGTCGCAGAGTGGAACGCACGTTGGTAAAACGGGTTTCATGGTGCGCGAAATCATAGGTGAAGGTGCCGGCGGCAACGCCTTCATCCCGCGCCACGCGAAAATTTTCGTAGGTCACGGCGCCGTCGCCGAAATGGACGTCGGCCGAGCCGCTATTGAAACCGATTTTGCGAAAACGGCCGCGATCGACCTGTAATTTGCCGTCGCCATTCCAGGTAACAGGATCGCGGCTCGTTCCACGAATCGTTAGCTGCACGCGCGAGGCATGTGGCCAGTCCCACTCGTTGATGAAGGCGCGCAGCTTCACCGGCGCCAGCGGCCGCAAGACGTTGAGATCGATGGCGCTGTTGAGATCGAGCCGAAAATCGCCCGGCGCTTCCAGCCACTGCGCTGTAATCTCGCCCGAAGAATGGCGCAGCCGGATGTCGCGCAACATGGTGCGCGCACCGTCCCAGGAAAATTTGGCGGAAACGCCGGCGAACGGAATCGTTTTGTAGGAAAAAGCGTCGCAGGCCACGTGGCCGGTCGCCTGCCATTGCGGCGAACTCTGGTTGAGCCTGGCGTGTCCAAGCAGATCGAGACGAGGAGCGCTATTGAATTTTACCTCGGACAAAACGCCGGCCAATCCGAAGGCATCGCACAGAGCGGACAAATTTAAGGAACTGCGCGCTTGAAATTCGAGCTCGCCGCTTGGGCGCCGCCAGACGCCATTCCCGGAGAAGAGGCCGGCATCATCCTGCCATTGGCATTGATTGATGCTAAGAGCTTGATCAACAAACTCGCCCGCGATGACCAGTTGGCGCATTCGGTAATTGCCGCGCTGGAATTGTTCGGCGCGCAATGTTCCTTCGATGCGCGCGTTTTCGAGCTGTGCGACGTCGCCGCTAAATTTCAGCTGGAGCTGCGGGCGCCCGGAAAACTTGAATTTGTTTAGCTCGGTCGCGACGCGGTGAAGCAACTGCAACCGCTCCTGCCATTCCTCTTCTGTGACGGCATTCGATGGCTTGTAATCATTGCGCTTGATCAATTGGCCGGTGGCGGAAATCCGAATACCGGCGAAAACGCCCTCCGCCTGGCTGACGTAAATTTGCTCGGGCGGAAAATAAATGTGGGCGCGAAGATTTTTGATTTGGACGTGGGGCGATTTCGGATCGGCGCCGGCCGGCAGGGGCAGTGCTACCTGGGCGTTGTGGACGTCGACCGCGTTCAAAAACGGCTGGTGTTGCAAAAGCGCGGCGTAGTTGATGTCGAGCGAGATGCGACTGATCTGCGCGATGGTGTTCTCGTGTTTTTTGTAATCGAAAACCCGCACGTCTTGCGCGACGAGGCCACGAAACGGGTCGAGCGTAAGACGGCCAATCGAAGCTTCCACTCCGTGCTTGTGCAATTCTTCCGCCAGTCGCGCGCGCCATTGCCGGCCGAATCCTTTTTTGGCCAGATACCAGCCGCCGGCCCCGAGCGTGCCGAGAGCCAGCACCACCAGCAGACGGAGCGCGCCGACGAATACGCGCCGGCCAAAGCTTGAGCGCGGAATTTTTTTCTCCGCTAACTTTTCCTCCGGTATTTCAAGAATGGGCATGTTAGAGGGTTAGAACGTTGAAGCGTTTGCGAATTTCCCGATTTAACGCTTTAACGATTTAACGCTTCAACGAAACCAAATGTTTTCCATTTCCGATCTGCCCGCCATCAACGCTTCGCTGAACTGCATCAGCACCATTTTTATTTGCGCCGGCTGGTTCTCGATTCGGCGCAACCTCTGGCAACGCCACGTCCCGTGCATGATCACCGCCATCGTCTCCTCCACTTTGTTTCTGGTCGGCTACATCACTTATCACGCGCACGTGGGCGAAAAATCATCCGGTTACCACGGCTGGATCGCGGCCTTCTATTTTCCGCTCTTGATTTCGCATGTGCTGCTCGCCTTCGTCACTCTGCCATTGGTGATTATTACTCTCGTGCCCGTTTTTCAGCGGCGCTGGGACCGGCACCGCCGCCTTGGGCGATGGACGATGCCGATCTGGCTTTATGTTTCGGTCACCGGCGTGCTCGTTTACTTCATTCTTTACCATTGGTTTCCGCCCCACACTCTTGCGCTGCCGCGCTGAATGTTGTTTGCTGGAATTTGCGCGGCGAAAGCCGCTCTTAAACATGGTGACAATCGCGACCTATAACGATCAGGCGAAAGCAAAACATTTGCGCGGACGATTACAGCAGGCCGGGGTACGCGCCGATATTCTGGGCGAAGGAACGCTGCAACGAGTCGCCTTCATGTCCAAACCGCAGGCTAACGTCAAAGTGAAAGTGGACGAAAAAGATTTCGAAAATGCACAGACTCTCATGCGCGAGTGGGAAGAATCCGATCCGACAATCGGCGCCGCCTTGAGTTGTCCAAACTGCGGATCGAGCGAAATCGAGTATCCGCAGTTAACACGAAAATTTCTCACTCCGGCGCTGGCCAGCGTGTTGTTCGCGCTCAAAATTTTCCCGAAAGAATTTTACTGCAAGAATTGTCACTTCACCTGGGCGAATGAGAGCGAAGGACAAATCTCGCGCCTCTGGCATTGGGTTTTTCCACGAGGCGATTCCTCGGGAACAAACTAAAGTCTGTCCGGCCTGGTTTTTCCCAGCCGCCGGCCAACCGATGAGACTTTTTTCCCGCGCATGAAGTGGCTTTTCGCTTTTTTTCTGGCGCTGGCCATTTTCGGAGGCGCGGCCTACTTCAGCTACCACGTCCTGTTCAAACAGGAAATCGCGGTGCAAAAAGAACAGCGCGGCGAAGTGGTGGCGGAACCGACGCCTGATATCAGCCTGCCGGAATTCGAGGCCGCCGCCAGACTGCGCCAGGAAGGCAAACTCATCGAAGCGCGCGACGCGCTCACCGTTTTCATTTCGAAATATCCCAATGGCTCGCATTTCGAAGAAGCGAAGGATTTGCTCGGCGGCGTGAATATCGAGATTCTTTTTTCGCCCACTCCTTCGCCGGAAAAAGAAGAATACATGGTGAAAAAAGGCGACGTCATCGCGCGGGTCGCGCAAAAGATGAAGACCACGCCGGAGCTAATCATGCGCACCAACAACATGAGCGGCACCATGCTCCACATCGGCGACAAGTTGTTTATTTCGCGCCCAGATTTTTCGCTCTTCATCCAGACAAATGCGAAATTGATCGTGCTCATCAATCACGGCCAGTTCTTCAAACAATATCACGTCGCCGAGGTGAAACTGCCGCCCAAGCCGCCTACTCGTCTCGGCACCAAAGTGGCTGAAGTAATGGCGTTCAAAAATGGCAAACGGATTGGGTTCGGCACCCGCGAATACCAAGGCAGCACGCGCTGGATCCGGCTCGGCGCCGCCGGCTACACTATTTATGGAATGCCGGACGGGTATCATCCGGCAAGCGATCAGGCGCCGCCTCCCCTCGGCTTCGGCATCAACGCCGCCGACGCGGAAGAATTGAGCGGCCTTGTCAACGCCAAGACCCCTGTCACCATTACCGAGTAGCGTGAAGGAACTGCAGCCATTGGACTTCGAAAAACCCATCGTCGAACTTGAGCGCCGGCTGCAGGAAATCCGCGACCATTCCGACGAACACGCGCTCGATTTCGACGACGAAGTGGAAGCGATGGAAGCGAAAATCGCCAGCACCCGGCGCGAGATTTACGATAATCTGAACGCGTGGCAGCGGGTGCAAATCGCGCGTCATCCGCAGCGTCCCTTTGCGCTCGATTACGTGGAACGCTGCTTCACCGAATGGAACGAGCTGCGCGGCGATCGCCTTTTTGCCGATGACAAAGCGATGCCGTGCGGGCTGGCGCTTTTCGGCGACACGCGCTGCGTTGTGATTACGAATCAAAAAGGGCGTAACACGAAAGAAAACGTCATGCGCAATTTCGGCTGCGCTCATCCCGAAGGCTACCGCAAGGCTTTGCGTTTGATGCGGCTGGCGGAAAAATTTTCGCTTCCAATTATTTCCCTCATCGACACTCCGGGCGCTTTTCCCGGCATCGGCTCGGAGGAACGCCACATCGCCGAAGCCATCGCGGTCAACTTGCGCGAGATGATGAAATTGCGCGTGCCCATCATCGCTGCCGTCATCGGCGAAGGCGGCTCCGGCGGCGCGCTCGGCATTGGTGTGGCCGATCATGTGATGATTCTGGAGAACGCCTATTATTCCGTCATTAGCCCGGAAGCCTGTTCCGCCATTTTGTGGAAAGACCGGCGACACGCGCCCGAGGCAGCGGAAGCGCTAAAGCTTACCGCCCACGATCTGATGAAACTCGGAGTGGTCGATGAAATTGTGCCCGAGCCGGATGGCGGCGCGCAACGCGACCACGAAAAAGCGGCGGAGCTTCTGGCCGATGCGCTCCGCAAAAATCTCAATCGGATTTCCAAAACCCCGATTACTCAGTTGCTCAAAAAACGTTATGAGAAATTTCGCCGACTGGGCAATTTTGCCGAACCGCCGGCGAACAATGGCGCGAAGGGCTAAATGACCGGACAGGCAAAAAATTGTAGGACAAGCGCGCCGCTTGCCCAGGACAGGCAAACCGCCCGCCGAAGAATAGGCGCCGCTGCCTAAAACTCGTTAGATTGACGCATGAAATTGGGACTTCGAGGGAAATTTATTGCATTGGGGGCGGGCGTTTCGCTTTTTTGCGCGACCGCGCAGGCGCGGCCATTTGATTTCCATCGCGACACTTTCGGCTTCGCCAACATGACCGTGTTCGCCTACCAAAACGGCCACGCCAGTGTGCGGCGCGGCGCCGATTCAAAACAACAGCGTTACACCCGGCGCTGTTTTGTCCTCGCGCGAACAGCCATGCAATTTCGCAAATTTGCCCGCTTCGACCCGAAAGCGCCGCCGCTGGATGACCGCGCGCTCATCGCGCGTTTGCGTGAGTTAACGAGAATTGCCGCCTGGAAAAAGCCGTTGCCAGAAAACGAAAAAATCGTTTTTCCCGGCTACGCCGACGTGCGCGAGCTGAGCGATCAACGTGCGCGGATCGTGCAGGACAACGTCGGCAAAGGCTGGCCCACCTACTGGCGCCCGGGAAACTCGCGGATGTTTTTTTTTCCAGGCTCCGGCTACCAAAAAAAAACCCACGAAAATCTGGACGCAACCCTCGCGCGCGATGAGCTCTTCGCCGGATATCTCACCACTTTTCCCAACTTCAGCATCAACCACGCCGTTTTGGTGTATGCCAAAGACGAGAACCATCCGGCGGATGGAAGCGAGCACTATCTAGTTTACGATTCCAATCACCCGGAAACACCGCGCGAGCTTTGGTGGTCGGAGAAAAATCACGCCTTCGGTTTCCAAAAAGATTGGGATTTCGTCGGTGGTTTCGTGCGCGTCTATCAGGTTTACGGAAAACAGTTACAGTAACTAACGAGGCCTGAACAAACTCGCTTCTGGCAAACGAAGGTCGCCAAAAAATCAGCGCCGGAGCTGGGCCAATTTTCTCAATGCAAATCTCAAATATTTTTAAGACGCGACCCCAATCTACGGCGACCCCAATCTACGCGACTTCGACTTTTGCTGGATCGGACCTGCGGCACATTCCGAACTGTGCGCTAGTGCTGCAATGCGCGTGAGGCGTTGCAGCAGATCGCCGATGAATTGACTCACCGACGCGTTCCAAGTGCGCGGGCATTGCGCAGAAAGCCATTATGAAACTCTCACCATATCAAAATCGAGGCGCGCTAGCTATTCTCTGGTTCTGCGGACTGTGTTGCTCCAGTAATGCCGTGATCGCACAGACCCCGGATCAAGTGAAGCACCCGTATGCGTCTGACAAGCCCTTGAGCGAGCCGGCTATCTTTGGCGAAGGGGTCATCTCCACGGGCGAATTCGACTCTCATCCCGCCTTCACACCCGACGGCAAGACTCTTTACTTTGTGCGCAGCGCGCCCAACTTTAACTTCTGGACCATCTTCGTTTCGCACTTCGGTAACGGTAAATGGAGCCAGCCGGAAGTAGCTCCTTTCTCGGGCCAATATTCAGATGCCGATCCGTTCATCACGGCCGACGGGACGCAACTCTACTATATCTCGACTCGGCCGGTGAACGGGAAACCAAAAGAAGACACCGACATTTGGGTGATGGACAAGAGGGCAAACGGCTGGTCCGAGCCGCGACACCTCGACGCGCCGATTAGCAGCGAAGGCTCCGAATGGTACCCGACCTTGACGCGGGACGGAACGATCTACTTCGGCTCCGATCGCCCAGGCGGGAAGGGCAAGACGGATTTGTATCGCGCCCGCCTGGTCGATGGTAAGTATGCGACCGCGGACAATCTGGGCGAGCCAATCAATACCCCGGCCCACGAATACGAACCCTTTATCGCGCCGGATGAGAGCTTCCTGCTCTTCATGGCCAGCGGACGCCCGGGCTCCCTCGGCGGCCCCGATATCTATCTTAGCTATCGAAACGATAAAGCCTGGACGGATCCGAAGAATCTCGGCGATAAGATTAACTCGAAAGGTAAGGAGTATTCACCGAAGATTTCGCCGGACGGAAAATATTTCTTCTGGTCGAGCACGCGTAATTTCACCGATGCTCCGCTGGAGAAGCGACTCGATACCAATGCGATGATGGAGAAGTTGCGCAGCGCGGGCAACGGGCTGGGCGACATCGATCAAATCGATCTTTCGCAACTGCATTTGCAACGAGCGCCGGCGGAAGCCAGCGTCTCTCCTCCGCCCCGGCCTTAGTCTCGTTAGGCTTGGCGATGCTCTAAGGAGGCTAAAAGGGGTCAGAGCTTGGATCAGAGCTAAGTATTGAAACCGTCGCGACGTTTGCTTGCCATCTAAGTTTACTCCGAAAGGAGCGGCGCTTCGCGCTGCAACTGCCGTGAACGTGTCGGCGCCACCGGCGGAAATAGAAATCGCAGCGCGGGATCAATACGGGCGCCCCAGGCGGCTTCGTCGTGGCCGGCGTTTTCATCCTCGCAATACTGCAAATCGTTATCGAGCCGCCAGCCTTTCTCGATCAACAAATCGCGCAGCTTGCGTGCATTTTGCCAGCCGGGCTCGGCCGTGCCGGTATCGAGCCAAATCTTGAGCGGCAGCTTTTCCGCCAGCTCGTCCAACATTCGCAGAATCACTTCATCATCCCACCAGACCGAGGGCGACATCACCGCCAGCCGGCTGAAGACGTTCGGGAATTGAAGCCCGACGCACAATGTCGCTAATCCACCGAGCGACGACCCACCGAGCCCAGTCGATTCGCGTTTCGAAAGAGTGCGATATGTCCGATCGATGAACGGCTTGAGTTCTTCCACCAGAAACTTGCCATATTTTCGGGCCAGCCCGCGGCTGTGCCGGTTTTTCGCGCGATCGATCAAACCGCGCGTCGGCGCGTATTCGTGGATGCGTTCCTTTCCAGTATTGTAAATCGCCACGATGATGAGCGGCTCGATCAGCCGCGAACCGATGAGACGCTGCGCCGTTTCGTCCACGCCCCACTCGACCCCGCCGTAAGCGGTCGCGGCGTCGAAAACATTTTGTCCGTCCTGAAGATAGAGCACTGGGTAACGTTTCCAGATCGAACGCCGATAACCGCGCGGCAGATAAACCAAAACGTCGCGCCGATTATTCAGCACGTGCGATTCGAAGCCGGCGTGGCGCTGGATATTTCCGGTAAGAGTGTGGTCAGGCATTTTTGCGAGCGAAAGCTATCTCCGAACAACAACGCGTTGTCCAATCGCGTTGCCGGGACGGCGCGGCGATGATTAGATCAATGACGACGCTCGAATGACGAAATCCGAAACAATGACCCAATGACGAAGCCGGCGCGCTTTTTCGGGCTTCGGATTTCGTCCTTGTTTCGAGCCTCGTCATTCGAGCTTCGTCATTTGCTCCTTGATTATTTTCCCTAGCGATTTCTCGAGCACGACAGCAAAATGTCCGCTCACACTTTCATGCAGGAACGTTACATTCACTGGTGGACGTCGCACTTGAGCCGCGATTTCGAAATGCTCGTCTTCGGCAACGATGGCGGGTTGCCGCTGACTATTTTTCGATGCGGCTGGCCGACATTCTCCATTCCAAAGGCATCCCGCATTGGCTCGACGACCGGAAATGGTGCGGGCACGATTGGAATTATTGGCGCGACATGCTGCCGTATTATTTATCGAAAATCTAACAATACCTGAGCAATCATTATTATGGCGGACGTAACGATTGAGATTATTAAAAACGGGCCTTACATCGTGAAAGGCGAAGTGGAATTGAAAGACGCCGAGGGCAATCCTTATCCGGCGGAAAAACGGATTGCGCTATGCCGTTGCGGCGCCTCCACTGAGAAGCCGTTTTGCGACGGCACTCATTCGAAGATCGGATTCAAAGCCGCCGAAAAAGCGGTGCCGCAATCAGCGGAGTAAGACAGGCGTCGTCGCTGTCACGGCAGACGGGCGTCCCGCCTGTCGGTTTATCGTTGGTTCGCCGGCAACAAACAGCCGGGAGGGCCGCTTGCCCTGACAGTCGAGGACGGCTGTCTTGCGGCGCAGTTGGCCCGGGACAAGCTTCTCTAACGAGGCGTGTCGGCTGGAATCCGCCATTTTTGCTTCCCGTTAATTATTGTTTTTGCCGCGGTGGCAACCGTCTCTGCGCAAGAATCGCGCGGCGATTTCGGTGTCCGCCTCCAGCCATTTTCGCGCAGCGAAAATTCGACCGATGCGCCCCGCGCAATTCGCGTTGCCTATTACGTCCCGCGCGCGCAAGCCGTTCCGGCGCTGCGCGCACAACTCACAGATGAAGATGAAAGCGAAAACGAAATCGCCCCGGCGGTGACGAGCAACGCCAGTCGCCCGCTGGTGCGTGGCAATCGCGCGGTCCTCATTAACGGAGTCGCTTACGCCCCTTCCAACGCGCCGATGAACATCAAGAACGCCATCTGGGCGGTAAATACCTTGCGTCACAAACCGTATGTCTGGGGCGGTGGCCATGGTTCGTTCCTGGATTACGGCTACGATTGCTCTGGGGCGGTTTCTTTTGCGCTGCACTACGCTGGCTTATTGGCAACGCCGCTTCCTTCTAACGATTTACAGAATTACGGCGAACGCGGTCGCGGACATTGGATCACCATTTACGCCCGCAACGGCCACACGTTCGCCATCATTGCCGGACTTCGTCTCGATACCAGCGACCTGCGCGGAGGCGGCGATGTCGGTCCGCGTTGGTACGCCGACGGCCGCAACGCGCGCGACTTCGAAGCGCGCCATGCGCCGGGGTGGTGAACACGGTCACGTCATCCCGAGCGAAGCCGAGGGATCCCGTAATGTTACCTTAAAGCTCTCGCATCGGGATCCCTCGGCTGTCGCTCGGGATGACAAGCGCGGAGAGCGCGGATAAATTGTTTTGCATTTCCGATGAGCGATTACCCGCCCAAGTTAAACAATATCATCAATCTTTTCGAAACGCTGCCGGAGGAGGAACGGCGCGAGACGCTGGTTTCCTATGCCGATAACGCGAAGAAACAGGAACCGCGCGCGGGCGAGAAATTTCAGCTCGAAGACATCCGCAAAGACGAGGAATGCGCGGACACGGTCGGCGTTTACTTGCATGTGGATGAAGGCGGGAAGGCCCACATCCGCATGACGCTCGGCCCGGAAGTGCAAACGCTCACCCGCGCCATGACGGCGATTCTTTGCAAGGGACTCGATGGTTGCACGCCGCAGGAAATTCTGGAATTGCCGAGCGATTTTGTAACGCGAATCATCGGCGCCGAATTGGTGCGCGTGCGCAGCCAGACGATTTTTTACGTGCTGACGCGGATCAGAGGCATCTGCAAAGTCTGGCTCGATCGGCAAAGAATGGCGGCGGCGTAGTTCATGCCTCCGACATGATTTGTCCGGCAGCCTTCCAGGCTGGTGACTTTCGTCATTCGTCAGGCTGGGAAGCCTGACGGACGATTCAGCCCGGGGATGGCTGACTTACGACGCGGCTTTCGCGTGAATCTCGGCGGTTTTGATTTATCATCCCGCGCGCAATGCCGCGGAATAACGAACTCAAAAAAATTTTGCTCATCGGCTCCGGTCCAATCGTGATCGGGCAAGGCTGCGAATTTGACTATTCCGGCGTGCAAGCGTGCAAGGCGCTCCGCGAAGAAGGCTACCAGGTGGTGCTGGTTAATTCCAACCCGGCTACCATCATGACTGATCCGGAATTTGCCGACCGTACTTATATAGAGCCGATCACGGCGGAAGTGATCGAGGCGATCATCGAGCGGGAAAAGCCGGACGCAATTTTGCCAACGATGGGCGGCCAGACCGCGCTCAATGCCGCGATGGAATTAAATCGCAACGGCGCGCTCGCCCGGCACAATGTGAAATTGATCGGCGCCAATGCCCAGGCGATCGCGAAGGGCGAAGACCGGCAGCTTTTTAAGGAAGCGATGTTGCGCATCGGGCTCAAGGTGCCGGACTCCGGCATCGCGCACGATTTGAACGACGCCGAAAAAATAGCCGACACGATTGGCAGTTTTCCACTCATCATCCGGCCGGCCTTCACCCTCGGCGGCGCGGGCGGCGGCATCGCTTACAATCGCGAAGAGCTGGCCGAAATCGCCGAGCGCGGCCTCGCGCTCTCGCCGGTGAACGAAGTCCTGATTGAAGAATCGTTAGTCGGCTGGAAAGAATTCGAGATGGAAGTGATGCGCGATTGCGCCGACAACTGCGTGGTCGTTTGCTCGATCGAAAATTTCGATCCGATGGGCGTGCACACCGGCGATTCGATCACGGTCGCGCCCACGCAAACGCTGACCGACAAGGAATTTCAAATGATGCGCGACGCTTCTTTCGCCGTCATTCGCGAGATCGGAGTCGAGACGGGCGGCTCGAATATTCAGTTCGCGGTCAATCCGGAGAACGGGCGGATGTTCGTGATCGAGATGAATCCGCGTGTCTCGCGTTCGAGCGCGCTGGCCTCGAAGGCGACCGGATTCCCGATTGCGAAAATCGCAGCCAAGCTCGCGGTCGGGTACACGCTGGACGAAATCAAAAACGACATTACGCGAGAAACGCCGGCCAGCTTCGAGCCGACGATTGATTATTGCGTAGTGAAAGTGCCGCGGTTCACTTTCGAGAAATTTCCGCAGGCCGACGCGACTTTGACGACACAGATGAAGAGCGTGGGCGAAGCGATGGCGATCGGGCGGACGTTTAAGGAAGCTCTGCAAAAGGCGCTGCGGAGTTTGGAGATCAAACGCTTTGGTTTGATCGGCGACGGCGCTGAGAAATCGTTAGACACCGACGCGCTTCGTCTCAAACTCGCGATTCCGAATGCCGAACGGATTTTTTACCTCGCGCAGGCGCTCGAAGGCGGAATGTCGATCGATGAGATTTTTGAGCTGACGAAAATCGACCCCTGGTTTTTACGGAACGTCGCGGAGATTGTGGCGGAAGCCAATGTCCTGCGCCGGGCTGGAAGCCCGCGCGACGGATCAGGCAAGATGCCTGAGTTACGCGCGCCTGCGGCGAGCGGGGCAAGTAATACAGGCTTCCAGCCTGTCGGGTCGGGCGGGCATCCTGCCCGCACTTTGTTTCGTGGTCTAGACCCCCAAGCGGAAGTCACCCGACGTCGGCGCAATCTTCCGCATCATGATCAACCCGGTGCCACTTATTTCGTCACCTTCCGATTAGCCGACTCCGTCCCAGCATCGCTTCTCCAGCAATGGCGCGAAGAAACGGAAACCTGGCAAAAATTTCACCCGCAACCCTGGAACTGGAAGACCGAGCAGGAATACCAGCACCGTTTTGTCCAAGCCCGCGAAGAATGGCTGGATCGCGGTCACGGCAGTTGCGTTCTTCGGCAGCCCACGATCGCGCGCATGGTGGCAGATGCGATGTGTCATTTCCACGGCGAACGCTACGCGCTTGATGCTTTTGTCGTCATGCCGAATCACGTCCACGTGCTGGTGCAGCCGGCGGCTAACCATTCGTTGGCGGAGATCCTTCATTCGTGGAAATCTTTCACCGCAAATGCGATCAATCGCGCCCTCGAGCGCACCGGCGAAGTTTGGATGCCCGAAAGCTTTGATCACATCGTGCGCGATTGGAAAGAACTGGAGGCGTTGCGTGAATATGTGGCCGGGAATCCGGGAAAGGCGGGTTTGGAGGCGAGCGAATTTGTTTTGGATCGGACGCGGGTTCTCGTCGTCGAAAACGAGCAGCCTGGAAGGCCGCTCGACTTGTCAGGCAGGATGCCTGAGTTACGGCGCTCCAAACGCCTCGGGTTTTCTGATCGCCAGCTCGCGCTCGCAAATGGCGTGACCGAAAATGAAATGCGAGCGCATCGCATCGCCGAGGGCGTACTGCCCACCTATCGCCTGGTCGATACCTGCGCGGCCGAGTTCGAAGCATACACTCCGTATTATTATTCGACCTACGGCACCGAAAACGAGCGGCGCGAAAGCGGCAAGCGCAAAATCATGATTCTGGGCGGTGGGCCGAATCGGATCGGACAGGGGATTGAATTCGATTACTGCTGCGTCCACGCCGCCTTCGCCCTGCGCGAGCTTGGCTTTGAAACCATCATGGTGAACTCGAATCCGGAAACGGTTTCGACCGATTACGACACCAGCGACAAGCTCTACTTCG
>DAIOVO010000058.1:0-19016 GCA_036758965.1 Chthoniobacterales bacterium | reverse complement strand
TTTTTCGGTCGGAAGACGGCGGTGAAACCTGGAAACGAACGAGCGATCTCAATCCGCGCCCGTTCTATTTCAGCCAGATTCGAATCGATCCGGCGAACGACCAGCGCGTTTATCTGCTTGGGTTTGCGCTCTTGGTTTCGGACGACGGTGGAAAAACTTTCCGCGAGGATCTTTCGGAAAAATTGCATCCCGATATGCATGCGCTGGCGATTCAAAACGGCAGCGCGTCGGCGCCGAAACCGCCAAGACCGGAAGACAAAAACAAACCGCCGAAGCCACCCGTTTCTCTGCGGCTGTTGGTTGGGAGCGATGGCGGCGTTTACCAGAGTTATGCCGGCGGCAAAGGCTGGGAACATTTGAATCGAATTCCGGCGGGGGAATTTTATCGAATCTCGGTCGATGATTCGCAGCCGATTTATCGCATCGCGGGCGGTTTGCAGGACAACTCGAACTGGGTCGGCCCGAGCGCGGTGCGGAGCAAGGAGGGAATCCGCAATTGCGATTGGACGCCGTTCACGGGCGCGGACGGATTTTATGTGCTTTTCGATCCGAGCGATCGCGATGTCCTTTACGGCGACAACCAGGACGGCGTGGTGCATCGCTTCAATCTGCGCACGGGCGAATTGCGGATCGTGAAACCGGAAACGCCGGAGGGGCGGGCTCCGGCGCGGTTCCATTGGAATTCGCCGCTGGTGATGAGCAAACACAAACCCGGCACGCTGTATCTGGGGGGCAATGAAGTTTTTCGCCTGAGCGATCGAGGCGAACGTTTCGATGTGATCAGTCCCGACCTAACAAGAAATGAGCAAGGAAAAACCAACGTGGTCGGAAGCGGGGCGGAGGTTTACGGAGTGGTTTACTCGCTGGCGGAATCGCCGGTGCGCGCCTGGATGCTCTGGGCAGGAACAGATGATGGCCGGCTTTGGTTGACCGAAAACGATGGCGGGAAATGGACGGAGCTGACGCAGAATTTGCCGGAGCCTCCCATCCGTGGGCAATGGATCGTGCGGATCGAAGCGGGGGCGAAGGATGCGAACGTTGCCTACATGGCGGCGAATGCATATCGCACGGGCGACGATCGGCCGATGATCGCTCGCACTGGCGACGGTGGAAAAACCTGGAGTAGCGTGACGGGCGATCTGCCGGCGAATGATCCGGTGGAAGTGGTGCGGGAAGACCCGGTCAATCCCAAATTGCTATATGCGGGAACGCATTTTGGTTTGTTCGCTTCGTTTGATCAGGGCGCCCATTGGGTGCGGATCGGCGATTTGCCGGGGGTGCGTGTGGATGATTTGCAAATTCAACCGCGCACGAACGATCTGGTAATCGCGACCCATGGGCGGAGCATTTACGTGCTCGATGACACGCACGGGCTGCGGGAGCTGACGCCGGAAATTGCCGGCAAAGCGGCGAATTTGTTCAGCGTGCGGCCAACGAGCGCCTCGTATTTACCGGTTGGATTTTCGGAGTGGAATGGCAAAGGCGTTTACCGCGGCGCAAACCCGGCGGAGGGCGCGCTCTTCACCGTGTGGGTGCGGGAATTCACCGGTGACGAAATTAAAATTGCGATTACGAATGCGAACGGAACGCCGGTGGCGAACCTGAAAGCGCCGGGCGTAGCTGGATTGACGCGGGTGAACTGGGATTTGCGGCCGACGGAGGATGTGCTGACGAAATATGGCGGGGACGATCCGAAGAAGTTGCTGCCGAGCGGCGATTACACTGCGGAATTGTCATTTGGACAAACGAAGATGAAACAGAGCTTTCACGTGGACGTTGCTGAGGGCATCACTCCGCGCGGAGTGGCGCCGCCGAAAATGGAGAGCGAAAAGGATGAAGATTAAAAATATTAATGAAGCGAAAGGTTGGTTTGAAGTTTTGCAAACAACCGAGCGAACCCAGACGGCGATGATGACGCTAGCAGCGGGAAAATCTTCCGGCAGCAAAGCCGAAGGCCACAAAAAGAGTGACCAGGTCTTGTTAGTTCTCGAAGGCGAAGTGGAAGGCGAGATCGCGGGCGAGACGAAGATGATGCGGAAGGGCGATGTGGTCGTGATTCCCGCTGGGACGAGACATAAATTTACGAATCAGTCGCGCGCGAAGGCAGTGACCTTCAACACTTATTCGCCGCCGGAGTACTGACAATTACGCCGCCAGCAGCGGGGCGATGGGCGAGGGTTGGCCGCCGAATTTTGGGAACAGGAAACGCGCGGCGGGTGAGCCGGGCCGCGTGATAACGCTAGCGCGCATGATGCCGGCGTCGCGCAATTGGCGCAAGGCGCTTGCTAAAAGCAAAGTGCCGAGGCCGCGGTTGCGGTATTCGACCAGAACGCATGGACCGGGCACGAGTTGTTCGGGTTCGTTCTGATCGAGCGCGATAAAAAGGCCGCCGATGATGCGAGTGCCGTGACGCAATGCCATGCAGGTGGCGGTGGCGGTGGTGGAAGTAATCACGCGGGAGATGGAATTCTCCACCATCGCGTTCACTTCGTGGAGGGAAGAATTCCAAGTCGGGTCGAGGGCAAAGGCGCGCGCGATCATGGTGCGCGTCTCAGCGTGATCTTCCGGGCCGGCGGCATCGATGCGATAGCGTTTTGGCATATCGGCATTGGGCAAATCCGCCTTGCTCAGGTCCCAGACGAAATTAATCCACGTCGTTTTCATGTGTGGCGCAAGAGGGCAAAAGAACATCGCCCCAGCGCCGCGTTTTGGACGCGAGCGGTGGCGAATCTGTTCACCCCCCTACATTGCTTGAGCACTCTTCAACGTCGAGAAAAATGTGTGGTACATTTCGCGATGCTGGGTAGTGCCACGGCGCAGGACTGGCTTGAAATTGCTGAGATCGGCCACGTTGACGATGAGATCGACGCTTTGGAGAAATCCGCTCATGGAATCGTTAGTGGCGAAGCGGTGGGTGAGCAGGACGACGTAATGCTCGCGTCGCTGCGTCCCGGGGCGAGTGAGAATGTCTTTTAAAATGGGATTGGTGGCGAGAGTGGAACCTTTGAAATTCTCGTAAACCAGAATGACGTGATAGGCGTAGGTGCGCAGTTTGAGCAACACATCCTGCTCGTGCAGACCGATGTGCACCTTGTAATTCATGTCGATCAACTGCGGCACCACGATTTTTTGGTACTGCTGATGATCGATGCAAACGAGGGCGGCGTTATCGCCCACGTCGAATAAAGCTTCGTTTTCGGTTTCCATGATTCTTGCTAGCGGAAGGCGCCGGCCGGGGCATCCATGCGCAGGCCGGAATCGAAACCGCTGTCGATCCCGCGCATTTTTTGAATGAGATCGATGCCACGGGTGATGCGACCCTTGCGCGAAGCGTAAAGGTTCGCTGTCTCCTCTGAGATGACGCCGTTTTCGTAAGCTTTTAGAATCGATTGATCGAAGGTCATCCAGCCAAGCTGCGAGCTGGCTTCAATGATTTCGTAAAAGCTGCGGTGCTCTCCTTCTCCGATGGCGATGGCTTCCTTGGTGCGCAGATTGTTGCCGACGATTTCGGTAATTAATTGGCGCCCGGCGTCGACTTTTGGCACCAGCCGCTGGCTAACGATGTAACGCAGGACATCGGAGAGCCGAATGCGCAGTTGCTGTTCTTCGCCGAGGGAAAATAGACCGAGCATACGATTGATCGACTGGCCGGCATCGACCGTGTGGAGCGTGCTCAAAACGAGGTGGCCAGTTTCAGCAGCGGTGAGCGCAACTTCGACCGTGGGGCGGTCGCGCATTTCGCCCACGAGAATCACTTTTGGGGCCTGGCGCAAAGCAGCGCGCAAACCATTGGGATAATTGTTAAAATCCTGGCCGAGCTCGCGCTGGTTGAAAGTTGCCTTGAGCGCGGGATGCACAAATTCGATCGGATCTTCCAAGGTTACAATGTGCACCGCCATCTTCTCGTTAATTTCATTGAGAAGCGCAGCCAGCGTGGTCGTCTTGCCGCTGCCGGTTGCGCCGGTGACGAGAATCAAGCCGGTTTTTTCCTTGGCGATTTCGGAAAAAATTGGTGGC
This sequence comes from Chthoniobacterales bacterium, assembly GCA_036758965.1. Classification (GTDB taxonomy): domain Bacteria; phylum Verrucomicrobiota; class Verrucomicrobiia; order Chthoniobacterales; family UBA10450; genus AV69. The sequence goes on along the minus strand of DAIOVO010000058.1, from coordinate 14,999 downwards.
AACTGGAGCGTTTCCAGTGTGGGAACGTTTGCCTCTAATTTTCGCATGACGATGGCGAAATTTCCGCGTTGCCGAAAAATATTTACGCGAAAACGCGCTTCCTCGCTCAGCGAATAACTGCAATCGCACGAGCCGCCGGTAAAGTAATCGTAAAGCAGCCGCTGGTTTCCTTGCATCAAAGCGAGCGCGATCTGCTCGGTCTGGAACGGGGTCAGCAGCTCGATCGATTGATCGACATAGACTGGCTTGAGCACGCCGTAATCCTCCACCTGCAACGGGTGGCCGACGGAAAAATTTAAATCGGAAACGCCCTCATGCGAATGAAGCATGGTGGCGAGAATGCGGTCGAGGTCGGGCAGGCGCATCGGTTATTCGTCGTTCCAATCTTCCGGCGGGTTTTTCAAAAATGGCCGGAATTTTTTCTTATCAATCGATTTGTCGAAAGCTTCTTCGGGCGAAATGCGCGCGTGGCGCAGATGATCGAGAATCGCGTCATCGAGCGGTTGGTTGCCCTTTTTTTTGCCAACCTGCATCATGCCCGGGATCTGGTGCGTCTTGGCTTCGCGCACAAGGTTGGCGATGGCCATATCGACGACCAAAATTTCCAGGGCGGCGACGCGGCCGGGAGTGTCGATGCGTTTGAAAAGATTTTGCGCGATGACGCCTTTGAGCGATTCGGCCAGGGTAGTGCGAATCTGGTTTTGCTGGGTGGTCGGGAAAACGTCGATGATACGATCGACGGCCTTGGCGGCGCTGGACGTGTGGAGCGTTCCAAAAACAAGGTGGCCGGTGGCGGCGGCGGTCAGCGCTAGCTCGATTGTTTCCAAATCACGCATTTCGCCAACGAGCAAAATATCTGGATCTTCGCGCAGAGCGCCGCGCAAGGCGGCGGCGAAAGAGCGCGTATGCATACCGACCTCGCGATGCTGCACCAGACAATTTTGGCTGCGATGCACAAACTCGATCGGATCTTCCACCGTAATGATGTGGTCGTGCCGGTGGAGATTGGCGTAGTCCATCATCGCGGCCAGGGTGGTGGATTTGCCGGAACCGGTCGGTCCCGTAACCAGGATGAGACCTTTTTTTAACATGGGAAATTTTTTCAAAACCGGCGGCAAACCGAGTTGTTCCACCGTCAGCACGTCGGAGGGAATGAGACGAAAAACGGCGGAGATGCCGTTTTTTTGTTGAAAGAAATTTGCGCGGTAGCGAGCGACACCCGGCACCTCGTAACCAAAATCGACGTCGAGCGTTTCTTCGAAGAGTTTAATTTTTGCTTCGGGCGCAATTTCATAGACCATCGCCTTGAGCTCGTCATTTTTGAGGGGCGGATAATCGACTCGGATGAGCTCGCCGTTGATGCGCAGCATCGGCGGGTTATGAGTCGAGAGGTGGAGGTCGGATGCTTTTTGCTCCGACATCAATTTGAAGAAAGAGTCAATACGAGCCATGAGGTCTCGCATTGAAGTAGCTAAATTGATGCCAGCGCCCTTGCTTTCCGCGGGCGTCGCCTTTTAGCGCGATTGCCGGCTTAACCGGCGGCCCGCTTCGATCGCAGAACGCACATGGGCGAGCAATTTTTCGCGCGTGTAAGGTTTGGGAATAAAGCCGCGCAAACCCTGGGCCAGCATGGCGCCGATTTTATTTTGTTCGGCGAAACCGCTGCTCAGGACGACGTTCGCGTTCGGATCGAGCGCCCTTAGTTCCTCAAATACGGCGTCGCCATCCATCACCGGCAAAAAATAATCCAAAATCACCAAACCGATCTGGCGGTTCATTTGCTGGAAAATTTTCAGCGCTTCAAATCCTTCGCGCGCCACGATCACCTTGTAGCCTTCTTCCGCCAGCATTTCGGAAGCGAGCTCGGCGATCTCCGGTTCGTCATCGACCAGCAAAATAAATTCACGCGTGCCGCCGGGATTTTTGACGGAAATTTCGGTCAGCAGAGCGGCAGAGGCGGTGGTATCGGAAGAACCTTTCTCCCTGGCGGCGGCTTCTTCGGTAGAAGCTGTCGGAGGACGTTTTTTCTGGGAACCTTCGAGGATTTTCGATGTCACGCGATCGAAAAGAGCCTGGGCAGAACGGCTGGCGAGTTCTACTTTTTCGCTCAAACTTTCGAGATAGCTTTGTTCGCCGTGATGCTGGCGGGCGAGATCGGCCTGGCGCGCGATTTGTTGCAGACTGGTGTTCAATTCCGTGACCGTTTGCGCGATCCACTTCAGGTCCTGCTGGTCGAGCATAAGGAAACTAGAGGGCGATTCCCGGCCTGGCAACGGAAGGCGGGACTGCCGCGACAAAAATCTCCGGCAAAATCTCCCGCTCCATCCTTTCCACGTTCATGCCCGTTCGGTTTTGGTGCGTCAATTGCAAAATTATTTTTCTAGCGCGCGCCGCAATTCCGTTTGGGCGGATTCGATTTCGCGAGCAGCGGCGTTAGCCAGCAAAATGCCTCGTAGTTTTTCGCCCTGATAATAACGGCCGCTAAATTTCTTTTTTGTGTGCGGCGCGCTAAAGGCCACGCGAGTTGGTTGCATCGTAAAATCACCGATAAAATCGAGGCGCAGATCGAACATTTCCGTCCAAAAATAAGGAATTTGTTCGTAGCGAATGCGCTTCTTGCCGGTGATGTTCGCGCCGGCTACCAAACCCTGCGCGCGGGAGTTTTCCCAATGGGTTTGCCGCCGCATTCCGCCCATCAATCGATCGGGATAAAAAGCGAGATCGCCGATGGCAAAAATTCCTTTTTCTTCCGTCTCCAGATACTCGGTCACGGGAGACCCATGCGGACCGGAAAGGGGAGTGTTGCGCACGAGATCAAGATTTGGTTCGGCGCCACAGGCAACGACGGCCAGGCCGGCGGTGACGCGATTTCCGCTTTTCGTCTGGATGTTGCGCAAAACCGTTTTGCCCTCGAAGCCATTCAAGCTTTCGCCGAGCAGGAGCGAGACGCCATTTTTCGCGAACAAACCGGTCAACCACTCAGCGGTTTGGGGGTCGAGATAACGATTCAAAAGAACGGGGTGCCGGTGCATCATCGCCACCTTCAATTTCATTTTGCGCAGGCTGGCGGCGGTTTCGCAGGCGAGGAGGCCGCCCCCGATGACCATGAGATTTTTTTCGCGGCCGGCCATTTCGCGCAAAGCAAATGCGTCGCGCATGGTTCGCAGGTAAATGACATTACCGAGGCCCACGCCAGCGACAGGTGGGCGCACCGGGCGGCTACCCATGGCCAGACAGGCTTTGTTAAACTCGATGCTTTCCCCGTTGCCGAGGACGGCGAGGCGACGATCGATATTAAATTGGGTAACGACCGTGCCGAAACGCGCGTCGATCTTGCGCGCGTGGTACCAACTCTCGTCCACGTGCGCCAGTTTTTTTGGAGCCGCCGTTTTTTCACGCAAGAAAGCTTTGGAAAGCAGCCAGCGTTTGTAAGGCGCAAAAGTTTCCGCGCCCACCAGCATAATGCTGCCGCGCTTGTCGTATTTTCGGATCGTTTCGCAAACGCTGGCGCCGCCGATTCCACCGCCAACAATGAGATAATCGCGCTGAATCATTTAAGAACCCGACGATAGAGAAAGCGGCGCGCCGCTGGCGAGGGAAAAGTTCGCGCGTAGCAGGAGGTCGCGGTTTTTGCCCGGCCGGCGCCTGTCTCGATGGGTTATTTTGGCGGCGGCTTGGAAGCGTGACCGGCCAGCGCGCGCCATTCGCCGTTGATTCGCGCGAGGGTATCGGTGAACGCCACGTCGGTCTCAAAGGGTTTTCCCTGATAAATCCCTTTCAGTTTTGTCCAACCGGTCACGACCGCGGTATCGCCATACAATCGCACCTTCATCTCGCGATTTTCGAAGATGTCATATTTTACCGTGCCATCGGCCAACTCTTTGAGATCATCGGCGACGGTGCTGATTTCACCGCGAGAGTTGGTGAGGGTAAAATCGCTCACTTCAAATTTTTTGATGAAATCGGCGTCGTTATGCAGATAGGCGGCGCACCATTGCCGCTCCAGCGCGAGGATTTTCTCTTTGTTCGCGTCTTCACTGGCGCCAAAACTTTTTGCGCCCGCAATGAAGAGCACGAGCAACCCGCAAAGGATTTTAGTTTTCATACGAACCTAGTAACGGAAGAGGGCGCGAGCGGCAAAAATTTTCGGCAAGCAATTTATCGTGCTTCTTCTTTTCGCCAGACAACGTCCTCGTTGTTTCGACGATCAACCAGCTCGACGTTCCCGCTCGCGCCGGTGCGGAAAAGAATGCGGCCTTCGACGCCTTTGCGAAAGAAAATGTCGCTCGCCTCGGGAAACAGTTCTGTTTTCGCGCCGCCGGTTCGCTGCAAAAACAGCTTGTTGCCTTCGCTCGAAATAACGGTGCGCCGCGGTGAATCTTTCGATAGCACATAGGAACCGCTGTAGCCGGCACCCCTGCCGGTATCGGCTTTCCCTATAGCAGGGTCTTCATAATAACGGAACGCCTGCGAGGCCACGATTTGCCACTGATCATTGCGTCGCAGCCAGGTATCGATCTCGTGATAGTGGGCGTGCAATTCCTGTCCGAAAATCGTTTTGGTTTCATCGGTATCGTAGCTCAAGACCGCGCTATCCTTCGTCATGCGGCTCTCCACATTTTTGACCTTAATCGAGCCGGAGTAACCGGGCGGCAACGGTTTGATGTCAGCGACCAGTTGCGTCTTGTTCAGGCTTCGGCCTTTTTCGTCGTGGTAAATGCAATCGTCGGCGAAATATTTTTTCCACGGCGTTTGATTGCCCGGCACAACCGCATCGAATAATTCCTGGGTGCGGCGGACGAGCTCCGCCTCGGTGATCTCGGGCGTGCCGGCCGGTAGTGATTGGCCGGAAAGAGCGAGCGCGGCCGCAATGCAAAGAATCGGTTTCATCGCATCTTTATTAGCGAGTTAACGAGACGTGAGCAACTTTTACCGAAGGCCACGGTCGGGCGACCTTGGTTCTGTTTCCGGTTTATTCCTCATGGATATAAGGATTTTCCTTACTCCAATCTCGTGCTACGGCCCAATTGCAATGCCCGGCGGACCCACGCCAAAGTTTCCGCATGCAAACAAGCGCGGAAGAAAGTGCCGAGCGTCTCGAATTACTTCGGCGCACCGATCGATTCCGGGATTGGCGCTCGCTGGATGACAAAAGAATTTGCGTAGTCTGCGGCCGCCAGTTCTCCGGGCACGATGTGCGCACGCGCCGAACGGGCGAAATCGTGGAGTTGCATTGTCCGACGAAAAAATGCGAGTCGGGTCTGCAAGATTGGATTTACCCCGCCAACTCGCTCGTTTCCGAAGTGGTATTCGCCGATTGGTGGCGTTCGTTGGGCGAATCGGTAGAAACAGTGGAGGCAGCGCGCATATGATTGCTCCTGTATTAGCCGGCGGTGATTTTAGCAGTGTCTCGGACGAAGCGATCATGGGCGCGATCACCGCTCGAGATGAAAACGCGCTGGCCGCTCTTTACAATCGGCATGGCGACACGCTGCGCTCGATTATCGAAAGCGTCATTCACGAGCAGGCGGAAGCGGAAGATGTTTTGCAGGAAACGCTCCTGCAAGTTTGGAAGCAGGCCTGCAATTACGCGCCTCGCCTGGGCAAACCGCTCGGCTGGTTAACCACCATTACGCGGCGTCGCGCAATCGATCGTTTGCGCCGGCGGCAGGCGTACGTACGGGTAAAAACTCGGTTCGAAGAGCAGGTCGAACGCGGGCCGCAGGGAAAAGGATTTAGCTACGATGGCGACGCGGAAATGGAGCGGGCGGATTTACGCAGTTATCTCGCGCGACAAATGGAAATGCTGCCGCCCTTTCAACGCGAAGCGCTCGAGCTTGCGTTTTTTAGCGGAATGAGCCACCGCGAAATTGCCGCGCGAACCCGGAGTCCGCTCGGGACGGTAAAAACTCGGCTCGAGCTGGGGCTGCAGAAGATGCACACCTGGCTCTTGCTGGTGCAGAATAAAATTTGAGTAGTTGGTATGGTGGAAAGAAGAATTGCCGGGGCCTCGGAGGCTAGAGCGGGGAAAACGTCGGGGCTCCGGCTTTCTCCAACAAACGTTGTAGCCGCGGTCGGTGGCTACGGCTTACTGCGGCGAGCCGCGGCCGGCAACCGCGGCTACAAGCGCACAAAAATTGAGCGCGCGGGCATCAGATGCGTGCTAACTTCGCGCACCATGGAAAAACCTCAGATTACTGCGTATTTAAAAACGCATTGTGGCTGGAGCGCCGGGGTGCGGGCGGTGCTGTCGAAGTACGACCTCCCCTACACCGAAAAAGACATCATCCAGAATCCGGCGTTTCGCTGGGAAATGGAAACGAAGAGCGGCCAGCCGCTTTCGCCTTCTCTCGAGATCAACGGCGAAATGTTGCCCGATGTCAGCGGCGAAGAGGTGGAGAATTATTTGATCGAGAACAAATTGGTGCAGGCGAGCGACGCCCCGGCCGGAGTGCCGATCGATGCGCCCTGTGCGACCGAGCAACACGGCGAAGTAAAATTGCGCGTTTAAAATTCGCGCGCGTTAGCCGATTTTTTTCCTCGAACTGGCGACTTGGATTGCCGGCGTCGCAAGATGACGAATCGCGCATCTTGCTTATGGTGGGGTAGCGAAGTCTGCGCACGAAAATGAACGCATCCGCGGAGCCGAAGGAAAAGAAAAAGCGGAGCCGTCTTTTTCGCTGGGGTTGGAAGATTTCGCTGTTGACGTTGCTGGCCGGTGGCGGTGTCGGGATAGCGCTCTTCTATTCCGCCTGGGCACAAACTTTCGACATGAAGAAGGTGGGCCAGATGCCGGAGCGAAACACCGTTTTCGATGTGGACGGGAAAATCTACAGCCGGCTCGCGGGGGCGAATCGTCTCATTGTTCCGTTAAACGAGGTATCGCCGTTTTTCATCGAGGCTTTGCTGGCGCGAGAAGACACCCGTTTTTACAAACATAACGGGATCGACCTCTATGGAGTGGGACGCGCGCTGGTGCGCGATTTGATAACGCGCTCGGCCAAGGAAGGGGCAAGCAGTCTTACTCAGCAGCTCGCGCGCAACAGCCTTCCATTGGGCGGCCGCACCATAAACCGCAAATTGCTCGAAGCGATGGTGGCGCTGCGGATCGAGCATCAGTTTACCAAGCAGCAGATTCTCGAGCTTTATGTGAACCGGATTTATTTCGGCGCCGGTTGCTACGGAGTGGAGACCGCGTCGCAGGCTTACTTTGGCAAGAGCGCTTCCAAATTGAATCTTTCCGAAGCGGCGACGCTGGCCGGGTTGATCCGCAGCCCGAACCGGTTTTCCCCGTTGCGCAATCCTGATGGCGCGGCCTTGCAACGAAACGCCGTGCTCGATCGAATGGTGGAACTAAAGAAAATCTCTCTCGCGCAGGCGCAGCAGGCAAAATCTTCTCGGATCGATCCGCACCCGAAACGGATGCCGATGATTCAGGAAAACTATGCCATGGATGCGGTGCAACGGGATTTGAATGTGCTCCTAACCCAGGACCAGATCGACCAGGGCGGTCTCCACATTTACACCACGCTCGATACGACGGTGCAGAACGCCGCCAGCCAGGCGCTGGAAGCGACCCTAACAAGAATTGAGCACCAGTCGAATTTTCATCATCCGCTCAAGGCCAATTACCATGCGCCGGCCGCGGGGGAAGATTCCGCCATGCCGTACTTGGAAGGCGCCGTCGTGGTGATCGATAACTCCAGCGGCGGCGTTCGCGCGCTGGTGGGCGGGCGCGATTACGAACAAAGCAAATTCAATCGCGCCTTGCCGCCGGCGAATCGCCAGATCGGTTCCTCGTTCAAGCCCTTCGTTTATACGGTCGCGTTTACCAATGGATTACTGCCGGGAGCGTCGATTAGTGACGGTCCGCTCGAGCCGGGCGAAATTATCGGCGCCGGAAATTGGTCGCCGGGCAATTCCGATGGGACGTTCGGCGGCATTCAGCCGGTTTCCTACGGGCTGATTCATTCGCGCAATACCATGAGCGTGCGGGTAGGAGAATTCGCCGGGCTGGATCAAACGCAAAAAATCGCGGCCACCTTAAACTTGAGCGACAAGGTGCAACATGGTCCGGCCATCTACATCGGCTCGTTTGAAACAAACCTGAAGGAGCTTACCTGCGCCTACACCGCTTTTCCGAACGCGGGCGTGCGCAAGCAGAGTTATGTCATCGAGCGGATCGATGATCAGGAGAACAATCCGATTTATCGCGCCGCCCACCTCGCCATTCCCGCGCTCGATCCCAGCGCCGCCTGGATGACGTCGCAATTGATGGAGCAGGTGCTTACCCGCGGCACGGCGGCGGCAGCGCGTTCCTCGCTTGGTTTTAAATTGCCGGCCGCTGGAAAAACCGGGACGACCAATGATTACAAAGATGCCTGGTTTGTCGGTTACACCAGCACGCTTACCTGCGGAGTTTGGGTAGGATTCGATCAACCAACAACTATCATTCCACACGGCTACGGCGCGGCGCTGGCCTTGCCGGTTTGGGTGCAGGTGATGAACAAATCAAACGCGCGTTACCCGGCTAAGGCGCTTCAACCCACCATGCCTCTCGCGCAGGCGACAGTTTGTGCGATCTCGAACCAGCTCGCTACGGCCGAATGCCAGATGGCCGGCACGGCCTATGACATTACAATGCCAGTCGACAAAGTGCCGACGCAGGGCTGTTCTATCCACGGTGGGACGCCGACACAATTCGCCCAAACGCTGGATGAAGCGGGCAAGGCGCCCTCGTTGCCGGGAAAACTTCTGCAATCGTTCCGCAAATTTTTTGGCGGGAAGTAGTGGCTTGCCTCCTGCTACCTGAAACAGGGTGCAGAATCGCTGGGCGGTGAAAAATCTTTTAAGCCGGGCGACGTGTCTTGCAGGTGTTCGTTATGGAAATTATCATTGTTTGATGGTATCCTTTTCTCGCGTGAAACAGTGGTCCGCTTTTGTCCTTGTTCCTTTGCTCTCTCTTACGCTGGCCCATTCCCTCCCCGGTAAACCCACGCCTACTCCTTCGCCTCAGCCAGGGCTAATCGATCCCAGTTTCCATCCCAGCAACGGCGCCAATAACACTGTCAACGCCGTCATTGGCCAAAACGATGGCAAGGTCATTGTTGCCGGCCGTTTTCTCTCCATCAACGGCGTCGCTCGCGGCCACCTCGCACGTTTGAATGCCGACGGCTCGCTCGATTCGACGTTTAATTCCGGCACCGGCGCTGACGGCGATGTGAACGCCGCGATCCTGCAACCCGATGGTCGCGTCGTCATCGCGGGAATTTTCACCAGCGTCAATGGCTTTGCGCGCAAGGGTATTGCCCGCCTGAATAGCGACGGCAGCGTTGATCCGAATTTCGGTTTCAGCGTGGGCATCGATAACACTCCACTCTCGCTCGCGCTCCAGAACGATGGCCGCATTCTCGTCGGCGGAAAATTTAGCTCGGTCGATAACACATTGCGATTCAATCTCGCTCGGCTCAATACCGATGGTCAGGTCGATCTAACCTTCGATCCGGGTAACGGACCGAATGGCGACGTCAACGCCATCGCCATTCAAAGCGACGGTCGCATCGTCATTGGCGGAAACTTTATCGGTTACAATGGCTTTTCTCGCGGCGGGGTGGCACGCGTGCTGAGCAACGGCTCGCTCGATCCTACCTTTGATTCGACTACCGGCACCGGCGGAAATGTTTTCGCACTTGCCCTCGAGCCCGATGGTCGCGTCGTTATCGGCGGTCGCTTTGTCCAGTACGCCGGCATTAACCGCACCTTTATCGCGCGAACAAATTTTGATGGATCGCTCGATGGCACTTTCAATCCGCAACCGAATAATTGGGTGCAATCGTTGTTCATTTCTTCGGATGGCCGGATAGTGGTCGGCGGATTCTTTACCGGGGTAAACGGGATCGCGCGTGGCCGGATCGCGCGGCTCAACTTCAGCGATGGCTCACTCGATTTCAGCTTCAATCCGGGGACGGGTTTCGCCGGCTCGCTGACAAACGATGCCACCCAGGTGCGCGCCCTGGCGGGGCAACGCTTCAACCGCATTATCGCCGGCGGCGTCTTTACTGTTTACCAGGGCAGCACGCGGCTCAATGTCGCGCGTCTATTCGGCAGCGCCCGCGTCCAGTTAGCTAATATTTCCACTCGCGGGAACGTCATGGCCGGAGATGGCGTACTCATCGGCGGCTTCATCGTTCAAGGTTCTACCAATGAAACCGTGGTTTTGCGTGGTCTCGGGCCTTCTCTCAGTTCGTCGGGGATTGCAAACCCGCTCGCCGACCCCGTTCTTACTTTGCATGCTGCCAACGGAAGCGTGCTTCTAACTAACGATAACTGGAAAGACACTCAGCAAGCTCAAATCCAGGCCACTGGCCTGGCGCCGACCAACGATCTAGAATCCACTATCCTGACCACGCTGGCTCCGGGGGCCTACAGCGTTGTGCTCGAGGGGAAGAATCTGACTACCGTCACTGGTCTGGTCGAAATCTTCGACACCGATAACAATGCCGATTCGCAGCCGATAAATCTCAGCACCCGCGGTTTTGTCGGAACGAACAACGACGTGCTGATCGGCGGCACCATCATTTCAGGAGATGCGAATACGTTTGTGCATCTGGCGGTGCGCGCCCTCGGGCCGTCGCTGGCAAACGGCGGCATCTCCGCGCCCCTGGCTGATCCTGTGCTATCCTTGCGCGATGCTAACGGGAACCAGATTGCAGCTAACGATAACTGGCGAGATTCACAGGCAGCCGCGATCATCGAGACCGGGCTGGCTCCTTCCAACGACAAGGAATCGGTCTTGCTCGCGTTTCTCGCGCCGGGCGCTTACAGCGCAGTAGTAAGCGGCAAAGGAAACGGAACCGGCATTGGTCTGGTAGAATTTTTCAATCTGCCCTAACGCGTCGCTTCAAAGGGTGCGGCAACTGTCGCCGCTTTAATCGCTGTTCAAGTCGATCCCCCTCGTAATAGCTCTAACAAAGGAGCGCCGATTACGATTGCGGTTAGAAACACCAGCAAATGACCCGGCCTGTCATCGCCCAGCCAAACCTTCGAATGGTTTCAGTCTCATTAGGATGGAGGGACGCCCGCAGGGGCGTCCAATTCGGGTGTGCGACGGGACTGCGCCTGTTCCTCCAGATCCAGCAAACCAATGATCGAAATATCCTGTAAAGAGCGCAAAACGCGATTAGATGTCGGCGGAAAACAGAAACACGGAAAGTCGATCGACAACGCCCCGCCTATTACGGCGGGGGAAGCAGTTTGCCGTTGCTGTAAATCCTGACGGCCCTGCGCGGCGCCGGCGCTCCAGCAGCCGCCGGGTTGTCGGCCTTATCAGCCGGAGGCGCTTGGTTTTCAGGTCTTGCATGAGTGGACGTTGGTGGTTCCATGTCATCGTCCAAATCAGCTGGGTCTCCGTCGAGCGCGAGCAATCTCCGTTTGTGCGGCCGATTGTGGCGCCACTGACTCCGGCTTGGCGTGGGCGTGGTGCTGGCGGTGTCGGGCGGAGTCGAAGGTGCCGGCGTGGCCGTTGGCCTCGGAGTCGTCGGAGGTACTGGTGTGGCCGATGGTGAAGGTTTCGCAGTTGGCCGAGGCATGGGTGCCGGAGGGGGTGGAGTTGCCGTTGGCGACGGAGTAGGTTTCGCCTTCGGAGGGGGAGTTACGATCGGCAAAGGTGGCGTGGCGGTTGGTCTGGGCGTAGCGGAGGGCCGCGGCGTCGGACTAGGTGCCGGTGTGACGATTGGAATCACCGACGGCGTAGGAGTAGGAACTGGAGTAGCCCTTGGAGTTGGTGAAGGAGTCGGCGCAGGCGTCACCACCGGGATAGGGCTGGGAGTGGGAGTCGGCGCCCCTGGCTTGGGAGTGGTAAAAGACACCTCGTTCGAGGGCGTCCCATCCGCGCCGAGCGCGGCGTTGCGGACCTGGAAAAAATAGGTTGTCCCGTCGCTTAAATTGGGAACCACCGTCGAGGTGCTATTCCCTGCAAAGAGCATTTGGGTATATCGGCCGCTGGCGGTTCCGCTATAGACGTAGTACTGAGTAGAAAAAACATTTGTCGGGCCGTTCCATGCCAGCGTCACGTTGGCGGCGTCGGCATTCTGGCTGAAACCAAACTGACTGATGAGCGCGCAGCCGAGCAGCAGCAAACCAATGCGGAGAATATGGAATCTATGGTTAATGCCATTAAATCAAGCAGACTACATGCCGCCCGACTTCTCACTCGCGAAAAAAATCCGGCAATTTCTAATCAGTCCGTTTTCGATTTGGAAAACGCCCAGCATTTCATCCGCGAAAAGCCGCCGGATTGGGAATCAAAAATTCCTGGCAAGTGAGCTTTACGGTTTGTGCCTGTGCTTGAATCCCACGACCGATCATCGTGTCGCCGTAAAAATTCGGCGACGGGACTGCGCCCGTCCCTCCAATCGCCATCTTTTCAGAGCGAGATAGCTAACCTTCCGCATCGTTGGAGGGGCGACCGCAAGGTGCGCTGAAAAGCCACTCTAAGCTTTGGTCCGCCTGCTGCTGCCGGGACACCTGCGACTTTGAATGCTTTTTCGCTTATCCCTTTCTCAATCGCGTCGGGGCTTGCCTCAAAAGTTGGCGCTCTATTTCCACCTGTTTGCTGCGCTCGGCGTTTTGATAACTCCATCTCGAACTGACCTTTCGATCGCAGGCGTGGGTTCCTCGGCAATTACATGTGGGACCGTCTCTTTGACATGGCGGTCGACTAATGAACGCAGTTTCTTGCGAATGTCGGGAAAGCTGAACGACAGCTGATTTGTTTGAGTGTGATCATTGTAGTGAGTGGTTTTGTTCTGTATTTACCAGTTGCCTTCGCGTACCTGCCGGGCGACTTGGTTGACCCGTTTTGCTGGAAGACTTCTTACTGAACGGAGTAACCCCGCTACCAAGGCCGGGCGCGCGCGGATAATCTCAATCAAATCGGCTGAGACCTTGCCGGCAAGCGCCAGAAGAATATCGGGGTCTTCTTCAATCTCGTCTGCAAGGCGCCGTATGGTCTCCTCGCCGGGCGGTTGTTCCCGCCCGCGTTCAATCTTGCTTAGATAAGACGGTTCGATCCCGACGCGCTCCGCCACCTGCCGCAACGAGAAACGCGGATCGGCCGACGCTTTTTGAAGCCTGCGTCGTCGCACCATCTCACCGAAACCTGTCTCTGGCTCAGGCACGTGGAGTATATGCTACACACTACGCCAGGCTGTCAAATTATTCACCGAAGGGAGGTCGTTAACAAAAGAGCGGGTGAAGGGAATCGAACCCTCGTGTCCAGCTTGGGAAGCTGGCGTTCTACCATTGAACTACACCCGCAACGAAACTGCCTAAGTTTCGATTGTTACTTTGTGATTTGCAAGTAAACGGAATTGCTCACCAATTGCGCATTTGCTCCGGGAAAGGGCATTGCGCGCAATCCGTTGCATCGCGCAGACAAAAGTCTTCGTAAATTTGCAGCAGACCTTGCTGGCCGGCGAGCCGACGCAGAAAACTGGTTTGGCGCGGATCGGTCGCAAACAAACGCGTCGCCGCGATCTTGAGCGCGCGATTGGAAAGTTGCGCCCGGAGCTTTTTGTAATCGCTCCAGACTTCCTCTCCGTTTGCGAGACGCAGCGGCAGAACCACGTTGGCCAGAATGTCGGCCGCGCGCGCTGGTCCGATCAATGCCATCGGCGCCGGAGAGCGCGGGGCCGCCAGAGTGTAATGATAACTCCAGAATTCGTGCTGCAAGCTAACGAGAAATGAAACGATCTCGGCGGTTGTCCCATTTCTTGTTAGCCGGGAAAAATCACGCCACTGCGCGATTAATGCTACCAGCGCCCCGAGCCGCCGCTGTGGACTATTGAGTGGACGGGTGCCGCTGCTTTTCCAAAGTTTTGCCGGCAGCATGAGACGTTGAAAACGATCGCGATGCTTCCACCATTCGTCCCAAAGCGCGCGCAAATACGAGCCGGTGACATTGCGTCCCGCCGCCAGCTCGAGCGCATCGAGAAATCCGGCGACGCCGAAAAGAAGTGCTTCGCCGTGATCCGCCTGTTTCCTTAAAGTCTCGAGCGAAAGGCGCTGCGCCAGGAGGATGAGGGGTAAGCGATTTTGTTTGTAGCCGAGCGCTTCGGCAATCGCCTGAAAGATTGCCTCGTCTCGCCCGTGAACGTCGATGCGCTGTTGCAGGCGCTGCGCTTTTTTTCGCAGCCGAAATTGCGCGGCCGCGGCGAGAACACTTTCCACCCGCGCGGGCTCGAGATTTTGCAACGGCGCGACACAACGCCCTGGATGCGCCAACGCGGCCGCCGGTGAAGAAACGTTCGCCAGCGCGCCGAGGTCGAGTTGCACTTGGGCGACGCTGCGGTGTGCGCGGGTGCGGGTAAAAAATTCCGCGCTGCTGCGCTCGACAAACAAATGCAGGATCGTTTCGTTGAAGGCGGAGTTGCTGCCGTGTCCATGCAATTCCCAATTACGATCCAAAAGGTCGATTTCAATTGGACCGCGCAACACTTCTCCATCGAGCCGAATGGCTGCGTCCTTAAAATCGGGCCCGGCCTCGCGATTCCAAAAACCGAATTGCACAATCTCGACCGTCGCGCCTGAAGTGGAGTGAAATTTGCGCCCGAAATCGCCCGCAAACCAGCGCGCCTGTAACTCCAATTCGCCGGGAATCTTGGGCAGCGCGAAGAGCGGTCGCTCGCTTACTTGCGCGCGATTCAGAAGATCCGCGTAACGATCGACGAGCAAAGACACCGTTTTGTTTTAGCGGCAGTCCACTCGCAGTGCGATTCCAAAAAAAGTCCTGCCTACGAAGCAATGACTGACGGTTCGAGCGTTTGTTCGTGCAGTGTCTCCACAATTTTTTCGACCGCTCGAGCGCGCGCCCGCGGGAAAAGAAAAACATAGCGCGGGCCGCCGCCGTCGCGCGGGAAAATGGTGAGATTTTCAGAAAGGAATTTGGGCTCGCGCGCGAAATCCATCCCGCCCAGATCGATGGTCTGCACGATTTCACC
>DAIOVO010000057.1:15706-19062 GCA_036758965.1 Chthoniobacterales bacterium | reverse complement strand
GAATCGAGCGATCGACCACGATGGCGACAACGACGAGCAGCGCCGTTTGCCAAACGGGTAATAAATAAGGTGAGCGATTACCGGAAAGAGTGCAGATGATGTTTGGCAGCGCGCTGCCGGCGAGCATCGCGCCCCAGGCAACCCAGCGGCGGAGTGGGTCTACTCCGCTGGAGGGAGCGGAGGTTTTTGCGTGATCTGGTCCGGGTTGGTAAAGAAGAACCGGTTCGCTAGCCGACGTCGCCACCCTTTGGCAAACTAGCAAGCGCCGCACCTAACGCGCCAAGATCGGCAATATTACGGACCACTTTTTGCAGCGAAGCCAGTGCCGGAGCGACGTGCGGAAGGAAGTGGCGGACGCCTTTTACCAGGCCAAGAAAGCAATACGCGCCAAGGGCTTGCATCAAACGTTGCAAGGCACAAAGCTCCAGCCGCTGACGCGCGTTTTCGCTTTCGGCCGACAAATCTCGCCGCTCAAGGTAGTATATATAGAGCGCGTCCCGCTCGTCGTCGTCCAGTTGCACGTAGGGATCGTAAAGAAGCGAGGCTACGTCGTATTCCGCCAGGCCGGGACGCATTCCCTGAAAATCGATCAGGTGCGCCTGGCCGTTGCGAACGATGACGTTTTGCGATTGAAAATCGCGGTGGACGAGATTGCGGGGCTGGCTCGCCAGCTCTTGCGCGATTTTTTCCAACGCGGGCAGTGCCGCCAGCTCCGTCCGTTCGCGCTCGGTGACGCCAAAAAATCGGCCGAGACAATTTTCAAAAAAATAACTTTGCTCCCAACGATAGAGCGCGGCGTTGAATTCCGGCGGCATCTCGCCGCGCAATGGTTGCCACTCGTTTTCCGGGAGCGCGTGCAGGCGCGCGATTTCATCGAGCGCCGAACGATAAAGCGCGCCGCGCACCAGCCAGGAATCGTCGCGAAAAATGAACAGATCGCTCTCGCCCAAATCCTCAATCCAAATCAGGCCTTCTTCCGGATCGTGAAAATAAATCTGTGGCACCCGAATCTTGTGCCTGTTCAAAAACTCCGCCACTCGCACGTAATGCCGGTTTTCTTCCTTGGCGCGATCGTATTTCACCAGGATGAGGGATTGCTCGCTCGAACAACGCACCCGATAGAAACGGCGGCCCGACCCACCTTTCTCGATCGGGTTGATCTCGATTTGGCCTTCGCGAAAAGCGGGCAGACGCAACCGCGTTTGGCGCAGAAGCAAATCGGTTTTCATACGATCGTGTCCTGTAGAATCCCTTCGCCTACTCGACCGGCGCGGACAACACAATTCCGCAACTCACTTCGGGCAGCAATTTGTGCACCGGGCCAAACGATGGTGTCATGCAAAACCGCGTTGTCGCCGACGTGGCAATTCGCGCCCGCAACCGAGCAGCCGAGAATTTTCGCCGTCGGCGCAATTTCCGCCCGCTCATTCACGCTCGATGGCCACGATGGATCGGCGAGGTAAGGCGGGCGCCAATCCGTTTCGCGGATTTCGCGATGCACCTCCAGATATTGCGAGCACGATCCGATGTTGAACCACTTTCCTTTGTCCATAATCAGGCCGCCGATCTTCCCGTTTTCTCCTATCCACTCTGCCAGGATGGGAATAAAAGAAATTTTCTTATTTGCCGGAATCCGCTGGAAAATTCCGGCGTTCCAGACTGCGATGCCGGCAAAATCGAGATATCCTGGCACTCCGTATCGATTGCAAATATCAACGACGCGACCATTTCGCAGCGCGATATCGGCGCCGAGACCTTTTTCAAGCAACGCCAGCGTCACATCGTTGTCGCGGCGCGAATGTTCCTCGATCAAGGAACGGAGATCGATATCGGTGAGAAGGTCGCCGCTGTAGGTAATAAAGGACTGGTTGGCCAAAACGCTTTCGGCGTTTTTAATTCCACCGCCTGTTTCCATAAGGTCCGGTTCGTGAAGGAAAACAACTTGTCGATCGCGATATTTCGATTCGGGAAAAATTTCCGGAAATCTTTCGGGAAGCCGATGAGTATTGACGAGCAACTTGTCGATTCCGGCGTCGAGCAGATGATCAAAAGCAAAACTGATCAATGGTTTTTGAAAAATCGGGACGAGCGGTTCGGTAAATCATCGGTGAGCGGCCGCAGCCGGATGCCAAGACCTGCGCCAAGAACAAATGCCTGCGTGATATTTTTCGTCATGTCGAGCGAACCCGAGGCATCCCGTGGCGCAAACTTGAAATTAACGCAACGGGATTCCTCGACACCGCCGCGGCTTCGTCCTGGCTAGCCCTTCAAATAAAGGCGCCGCGTCCCGAAGTCGATGATGCCATGCTGCCTCTGCAGCAGTTCGCCCCCGAGCAAACCGGCCACCGGCCTCTGGCCTTTCGACACGCCGGTGTAAATCAAACCATCGAGATCAATCACGCCTACCGCGCGCCCGTGGAAATTTAGCGATCCAACTGAAAGCCGCCGAATTCGCGCCACCTGCACACCGCGATCGCGCAGATTTACCGCGGCGGAGGCGAAGGGCGTGTCGTAGAGCGGAATCTTCATTCTTTTCAAAAACGAGCGGTGCAGCAAGGTCGCGAAGGCGCCTGTATCGACCATCAATTGCGCGGGCGTGCCATTGATGGCGCCATCGACGTAAAGATTGTAACCGTCGCTCACGTGAATCGGCACGCTCTTGAGCCCGCGCAGGTCCACCCCAGGAGTAATCGCCTGCGATTGCGGCTCCATATTGAGAATGAGCAACTGCCGCTGGCAATCGAGCACCGCACGTGTCGGAAACAGAATGTCCGCGCCGAGAATACCGTCGATTTCCTGCTCGCCGCGCATCCGGCCGTGGCGGTTCTTGGAGCCGAGGTTGATCGCCACCATCGGCTCATCGATGAGGTTAAGCGCCCCCAGACGCAGTGACTTGACGATTCCGACCGAGCTAAAGACGCCGTTGACCATCAGGCGCGCGGGCAATTTCGACGTGCCCGGGATTTGGGTTAACCCGAAATGTTCACGCCGATGGGCCGCAATCGCCGTCACGGGTGCGCCGGTATCGACGCCGAGGCGGGCCGGTTTTCCATTAATGAATGCGCGCACGATGAGATGATTTTGCGGCGAGCGTTCCAGCGGCAGCGCTTCGAATTTTGCCTCGCCCAGGAGCGTGCCCAGATTGGCATTCGGCGGAGCGAAACGCCCGCTCGGTTGGGCGAACGCGGAAAACGAAGTTCCGGCGAACAGCAACAGCGAGACGACAATTCGGCGCGGAAACATAAAGCGGGATGATAACACGGGCTGGCCCGACGCAAGAAAGAAACCGCCAAATGCATGGTTTGGCTTGACGGTTGCTTGAAATTTAGGCGCCATTCGCTGCGGCATGACAGAAC
>DAIOVO010000057.1:0-15696 GCA_036758965.1 Chthoniobacterales bacterium | reverse complement strand
ATCCGCGGACTCGGCCTGCTCGATTCCACCATGCTGGTGGCAGGCTCGATGATCGGTTCGGGCATTTTTATTGTTTCAGCGGATATCGCGCGCGAAGTGGGAGCGCCCGGCTGGTTGCTGGTGGTGTGGATCGTTACCGGACTTCTCACGGTCATGGCCGCGCTTTCCTACGGCGAACTGGCGGCGATGATGCCGCGAGCGGGCGGGCAATACGTTTATTTGCGCGAAGCGTTCTCGCCATTGTGGGGATTTCTTTACGGCTGGACTTTGTTTCTCGTTATTCAAACAGGAACGATTGCGGCGGTCGCAGTCGGTTTCGCCAAATATTCCGGCGTGTTCTCGGAAAAAAATTATCTCGTCGCGCCGATTCCGATTTCTTCCGGTTACGCAATCTCCCTTTCGACCGCGCAACTGGTCGGCGTGATTTTAATCGCACTGCTCACATGGATGAACACGCGCGGGCTGCGGCTGGGCAAAATTGTTCAGAACGTTTTCACCTCCGCAAAAACGGGCGCGCTCATCGCATTGGTGTTGTTAGGCGTGTTCGTCGGCTACAACGCGATCGCGGCTTCTGGGAACTTCGGCGATCTCTGGACGCCGCGCGGAAATCTCGAGGGCGTGGGACACGGGTTAACGGCGGCGACCGCGTTCGGCTTGTTCGTCGGCATTTGCGTCGCGCAAACCAATTCACTTTTTTCCGCCGACGCCTGGAACAACATTACCTTCACCGCCGGCGAAGTGAAAGATCCGAAGCGCAACATTCCACTCTCGCTCGCATTCGGAACATTTCTGGTGATCGCGCTCTATCTGCTCGCCAATGTCGCTTATCTGGTGACGTTGCCCCTCACGACGATCCAAACTGTGCCGAATGACCGCGTCGCCTCCGCCACCGCCAATGTTATTTTTCCCGGACTCGGGGCGACCATCATGGCGGCGGCGATCATGGTTTCGACTTTTGGTTGCAACAACGGCCTCATTCTCGCTGGCGCGCGCGCGTATTGGGCGATGTCGCGCGACGGTTTGTTCTTCCGTTCATCCGGAAATCTAAACGCGAAACATGTGCCGGCGTGGGGCCTGGTAATTCAAGGAATCTGGGCGGCATTTCTGGTCTTGCCGCGTGTCGTCACCGGCACGGACAAAACAACCGGCGCGCCGACTTATGGAAGCCTCTACAATGATCTACTCACTTACGTCATTTCGGCCGCGCTCATTTTTTACATCCTAACGATTCTCGGAATTTTCGTGCTGCGGAAAAAGCGACCGGAAGCCGAGCGGCCGTACCGCGCGTTCGGTTATCCGGTCGTTCCCGCGCTCTACATTGCTGGCGCGGCGGTGATTCTTTGCGTCCTTTTTGTCTATCAAACCGCCCAAAGCTGGCCTGGCCTCATGATTGTGCTGACAGGCGTGCCGATTTATTTCCTCTGGAGAAAAACGCCCGTGGCTTGACTTAGCCGAAAGCAAAAAGGAGAACCAACATATGGCAAATCTATTCGCGAGAAAGCCGCTCGATAAGCTTATGGCCGAAGCGCAGGAAGTGGGCGAGCACAGTTTGAAACGCTCGCTCGGTCCCTGGAACCTGATCGCGCTCGGCATCGGCGCCATCATCGGCGCGGGTTTATTTGTGCGCACCGCGGCCGCGATTGCCGATCGCGCAGGCTCATCGGTGGTACTGGCGTTTGTCGTCGCTGGCGTCGGCTGCACGTTTGCCGGTCTTTGTTACGCGGAGTTTGCCTCCATGATTCCGGTCGCGGGCAGCGCCTACACTTATTCTTATGCGACCATGGGCGAGCTGGTGGCGTGGATCATCGGCTGGGATCTGATTCTCGAATATGCGGTCGCGGCGGCGACTGTCTCGATTGCCTGGAGTGAATATGCGAACCGCGTGCTGGAATGGTTCCACTGGCGCATCCCATACCAATGGGCGCATTCACCGTTCGAGCACGATGCGGCCGGTGTTCACGGGATGATGAATGCGCCGGCGGTGTTCATCCTCTTCCTGCTCACGCTTTTGCTGATTCGTGGCACCAAAGAATCCGCTTTGGTAAACGGGCTGATCGTTATTCTCAAAACGACAATCGTTCTGCTCGTTATCGGCATCGGCTGGGGATTTATCAACCCGGCCAACCATACCCCGCTGATTCCGGCGGCGACTTTATACACCACTCCGCAGGGCATCACGCATCACTACGGTGGAATCCTGGGAATTCTTGGCGCCGCCGGCGTGATCTTTTTTGCCTACATTGGTTTCGACGCCGTCTCGACCGCCGCGCAGGAGGCGCGCAACCCCAAACGCGACATGCCGATCGGAATTCTTGGCTCACTCGGACTTTGCACCATTCTTTACGTACTATTTTCCTACGTGCTGAGCGGCGTGGCTACAGTGCAGGATTTCCGAACCGAGGGCAAAGAAGCATCGGTCGCATTCGCGATCAGCCATTACATGACGGGTTACGAATGGCTCTCGAAATCAGTCACGGTCGCGATTTTGGCGGGGTTTTCCTCGGTCATTCTGGTGATGTTACTCGGGCAATCGCGCGTTTTCTTTTCCATGAGTCGCGATGGGTTGGTGCCGCCGGTTTTTTCTGATGTTCATCCGCGCTATCGCACGCCGTACAAATCGAACATGCTCTTCTTCGTTTTCACCGGCCTCTTCGCGGCCCTTGTCCCAGCCGATGTTTCCGGCGAAATGACCAGCATCGGAACGCTCTTCGCCTTCATCCTGGTCTGCGCCGGTGTTTGGATCATGCGCGTGCGCAGTCCGGAATTGGAACGCGGATTTCGCGTGCCGGCGGCGCCGCTGGTGGCGACGCTCGGCATCATTGTTTGCGGCGCGATGATTTACGGCCTGGGTTGGACAAACTGGATGCGGCTCATCGTCTGGCTCGCCATCGGCCTCGTCTTCTATTTCAGTTACGGCAAAAGCCACAGTCGCATCAACCTGCCGCCGCCGGAAATGCCGGAAGGAATCAAGCTCAGTAACTAGTTCTCGTTACATTTCGGCAGATTAAGCGACCATTCGGCAGTTCGCTTCAACAAGCGCGCGAGCCAGTTGTCTATTCCAACAAGCGCGCTTATCGACGAGCGTGATTTTATGAGCGGCTTTTTTGAAGAAGTGAAGCGACGCAAGGTTTATCGCGTCGCGGTCGCTTATATCATCGCAGCCGGCGGCATCATTCAGATCGCCTCGGCGGTTTTCCCTGCGTGGGAATTGCCGAATTGGTCGTTGCGCCTGGTGATCATGCTGCTGCTGATTGGTTTCCCGATTGCGCTGATTCTGGCCTGGGCCTACGACGTAACGCCGGAAGGCATTCGAGTGACGGACGCCGCACCAAACGTTACGCCACAGCGCCATCGTCGCCGCAATCTTCTTATTCTCCTCACCATCGGTGTGCTGGCGTCGGCGGTCGCGGGATTTTTTGTGCTCCCACGGGCGATGGCGCGTAAAATCGACAAGTCGATTGCGGTATTGCCGTTTGAAAATCTGAGCGACGACAAGGAGAACGCGTTTTTCGCCGACGGCATTCAGGACGACATTCTGACCAACCTGTCGAAGATCGGAGACCTGAAAGTCATTTCACGCACGTCGGTGATGGGTTACCGGGGAAAAACGGGAAGCGTGCGCGACATCGGCAAAGCCCTGGGCGTTTCCGCGATTCTGGAGGGAAGCGTGCGGCGAGATAAGAACCGGGTGCGTGTAAACGTACAGTTAATTGACGCCACTAATGACGAGCATCTGTGGGCGGAAGATTACGATCGGGATTTAAGCGACATGTTCGCGATCCAGAGCGATCTCGCGCAAAAGATCGCAGGCGAATTGCAGGCCAAACTTTCGCCGAGCGAAAAAGCGCAGGTGTCGCGCGCGCCCACGACCAACGGTGAGGCATACCTGGCTTACCTTCAGGCGCTCGATTTGTTTGTTCCGGAGGACCTCCTGAAATTGAAGCAAAGCCAACAACTTTACGAACGCGCGATTGCGCTTGACCCAAAGTTTACCCTGGCCATGGCGCGGTTGTCGTTAATTGAGAGCTGGATTTCCCACACCTTTGAGGCGACGCCGGCCCGGCGGACTAAAGCGCGAGAGCTGGCGGAGCGGGCGCTGGCGTTGCAACCGGATTTGCCGGAGGGCCATCTTGCGCTCGGTGAAAGCTATTATTATGGCGATCTCGATTACGAACGCGCTCTCGCCGAATTCAGAATTGCGCAGAGCGGGCTGCCCAATAGCTCGGAAGTGCTGCTGGCGATTGCCGCGATTCAGCGTCGCCAGGGCAAATGGGCGGAATCGACGGCGAATTTCGAGAAAGCGGCAGCGATCAATCCCAAAGACGCGTGGGTATTGCAAAATCTCGGGATGAACTACCAGGCAGTGAAGAATTACGAAGCCGCGGAGAGGACCTTCGATCGCGGCCTGGAACTGGCACCAAAGACGATGGGCTTGCGCGCGCTCAAGGCGCACTTGGCCATAGTGTGGAAGGGTGATCTTAATGAGTTCGCACGGGCCGTGGCGCAGGCGCCCCCGAACTTCGATCCCGATGGGATGGTGAGTGAGGCCCGCGCGGGACTTCTGGTTTACCAAAGGAAATTTGCCGAGGCGCTTGCGGTCTTGCAGAAAATGCCGAGCGACACGCTGCAAGATGAAAGTGGCGCTCCCATGCCGAAGGCGGTGATGGTCGGCGCGTGTTATTTTTTCCTGGGCGAAAAGGAGAAGGCGCGCGCCGCATTTGAGACTACGCGCGAATTTCTCGAGCAACGGGTGCGGGAACTCCCGGAAGATGCTTCGCGCCATGCGCAGTTGGGGATGACTTACGCCGCGCTCGATCGTAAAGCGGACGCCATTCGTGAAGGCAAACGCGCGGCGGAGCTGCTACCAGAATCGAAGGATGCCTTTGGCGGTCCCACCATCACCATTTTTCTCGCGCAGATTTATGCCTGGACGGGCGAACCGGAGCAGGCGCTGGCGTTAATCGATCACTCGCTGAACACGCCAGCGGGAATTACCGTTCCGCTGCTGAAGATTGATCCGGTGTGGGACCCGCTGCGGCAGGATGCGCATTTCCAGGCCTTGTTAGAAAAATACGGTGCGAAAACTTAGCGCCGTTTTTTTGGCGCTGATTGTCGCGCAAATCGCCCGGGCGGAGCGGGAGGTCGTTTCGAGTACGACCGAGCCTTCTGGCGTCAGCGGCATTCAGCATCGTCATTTGATTTTGCGCGGGGAAAATCAAACTGCGACGATCGATCTCGCGGAATTTCCGAGTAAATCCGGCGCGTTGCGCGTGATCGACAACGCCAATGGCGAGGATGATTTAGCCGGCGTGATGAAAGGCGGGAAGTTTATTGCGGGCGTGAACGGCGGATATTTCGACCCGCAATTTCGTCCGCTCGGTTTGCGTATCATCGATGGCAAAACGATTTCACCCTTGACGCGCGCGCGGCTGCTCACCGGCGTCCTTTCCGCCACCGCGCGCGGGATTACGATTAATCGCGTGGGAGAATTTTCGCGTGGGCGAAGAATCGAGGCGGCAATCGAATGCGGACCGTTGCTTGTTGATCGGGGAATGCCGGTCGCGAAGTTGGACGATCGGCGCAGCGCGCGTCGAACGTTCGTTGCCGTGGCGCGCGCGGAGAGCGCAGCGCTCGGTGTTTCAAGCGGCCTGACCCTGGCGCAACTGGCAAATGTGCTGGTCGATCGTTCGATTGCTAACGATTTCAAGATTTGGCGGGCGCTCAATCTCGACGGTGGTTCTTCGAGCACGTTTTGGTTTAGGAAAAGTGACGGGAGCGTGTTTTCAATTTCTGAAGATAAAGCCGTGCGCGATTTTGTGGGCGTGGCGGCGAAGTAACTCCGTCATCCCGAGCGCAGCCGAGGGATCCCGCGGAAGTTACCTCTAAGCTTTCGCGGCGGGATCCCTCGACTGCGCTCGGGATGACGTGCTATTTCCTCGCTGGTTCTATTGTCACAAAATGCGCACCTTCGGCGGATTCCAATCAGGCGAGAGATTTTTCCATGGCGAAGTCATCGGCGATCGCGTGGATGTTTTGACCGAGCCATTTTGGATCGACCTGAAGACGACCGGCGAAACGTGGCCCCTCGTTGAACTCGAGATCGCCCTCCCGGTCGCGCCATCCAAGCTCATCGCGGTCGGCCTGAATTACGCCGACCACATCGCGGAAATGAAACGCACGCCGCTCCGCACGCCGCTCATCTGGTTCAAAGCGCCGAGCTCGCTCCTGCCGCACAACGGCACGATCGAGATCGCTTTCCCCGAGCACCAGACCGATTTCGAAACCGAGCTCGCCATCGTCATTGGTGCGCGCGCCAAAAACGTGCCGGCCGAGCAGGCGCATGATTTTATTTTCGGCTACAGCATCGGCCTCGATATCAGTGATCGCGATTTGCAAAAATCGGAAAAACAATTTGGTCGCTGCAAATCATTCGACACCTACACGCCGCTGGGCCCGTTTGTTTACAGCGCGGTGGACGTTTCCGATTTGGAAATCACCCTGCAGCAAAATGGCGAAACAAAACAACACGCCCGCACCAGCCAGATGATTTATTCCGTGGCCGAGATCGTATCCTTCGCCAGCCAGCAGCTAACATTATTTCCGGGCGACGTCATTTTAACCGGGACGCCTTCAGGTGTGGGAGCGATTTGCGCCGGCGATCAACTCGAAGCGCGCATTGGCGATTGGCGCGCGTTGCGTAATTCGGTGCGCAATGCAGGGTAAAACGCGGCCAGATTTCGTTAAATATTTTTTTCGATTGCTTGCGCTACATCCTGCTTCCTC
Organism: Chthoniobacterales bacterium; assembly: GCA_036758965.1. Classification (GTDB taxonomy): domain Bacteria; phylum Verrucomicrobiota; class Verrucomicrobiia; order Chthoniobacterales; family UBA10450; genus AV69. Next base: position 8,913 of record DAIOVO010000057.1, on the reverse strand, counting down.
TGATATTTCGATATAAATGGCAGGATTAAATCCGCCACAAATCGCCAAGATGAAAAGTTTTGCTGGACTCCGACCGATTTGCTCTGGGATAACTTCGTTCGCAACACCGCTTAACCTCAGCGCCCGCTCAAACATCTCACTGCTTATGAAAACATTGCTTACTGCCGCCATTGCCGTCGTTTCTCTCAGCGCTGCTTTCGCGCAACCCCAGCCGCCTCCTCCTCCGCCACCCCTGGCAACGGCGACCGCGGTTCCGGCGCAGCCCGGCGCTCCTTTGCCGCCACCGCCAGCGACGACCACAATGTCACCCGCGATTCCCGGTGCATCGGCGCCCGCCGTCCCCGGCGCTTCTCCGATGGTTTCACCCGCCGTGCCCGGTGCGCTCACTTCGCCTGCGGGTGCGCTCCCCAGCCCTGCGACGTCAGTAGCGGCAACATTAAGTCCAACGGCTTCGCCATCGGCCGCGGCCAGCAAGGTTGACCAAAGCTGGACAAACTTTCTGATCGATAATTTTCATAAGGGCGGGCCCATCATGTGGCCTATTTTGATTGTCTCGATCATCGGGCTGGCTGTCGTGCTGGAGCGCATTTTCTGGTGGGTGGGCCGTTGGATGCGACGCGACCCGAAGCGAATCGAAAAGGTTTTCACCGCGATCGAGACTGGCGACGTAACGGAGGCGTCTCGTTTGTCGCGTGGCTCGCGTGATCCGGTGTTGCGCATGATGTGGAATGGCTTGAACCATCAGCACGCTTCGCTGCAAGGTGCACTTCAAGTAGCCGCCGGAATCGAGATCAAACGTGCCGGTCGTTTTCTGGTGGTGATGGATACGCTCGTGACTTTGGCGCCGTTGCTCGGTCTGTTGGGCACGATCACAGGATTGATTCGTTCGTTCAGCTTTCTCGGCAACGAAGAAATCGCGGTGACGCAGGTGACTGGCGGTATCGCGGAAGCCCTCATAGCGACGGCCTGCGGTCTCGGTATTGCCATTTTTGCGCTAATTCCGTTTAACTTTTTCACTTCCCGAGTGTCTAACTTAGAGTTTGAGCTGCAAACCGCGGCGACGAATCTCGAGGTTATGCTGGAAGCGCAAAACAGGGGAGTGCATCAGGAAGTTGACGTGACTTCGCCTACGCCTTCCTCGGCGACGCGGTCTTCCATTTAAAATGGTCTGATCAAATGCGCATAACCACGCCAATCCCGCACAAAAAAGCGCGCATCGAGATTATTCCGCTTATCGATATCATGTTTTTCCTGCTCGCCAGCTTTATCATGGTGAGTCTTAGCCAGGTGCACATGAAAGGGATTAAGGTGAGCTTGCCCACGGGTAAAATGGGTGAGACGCAGGCGAAGCGCGAGTACATCAGCATATCAATCGATGCGAATGGCAATCCGTATTACGACAAGAACCCAGTTACTTACGATCAGCTGACTCAGACTCTGCAAAAAGTGCATGAGCTAACTCCGGATGCGAAGGTCTTTGTCCGCGGCGATCGCGATACCGTGCACGGCAATATCATCCGTGTGCTGGATATTTTGCGCTCGGTAGGTTTTTATAAAATTGCCTTCGAAATTAAGAGCGAAGCGCTAAAAAATCTTCCTGGACCAGCCACCGGTCCTTGATTTTATGCCCGGTCCTTTACTTTTCGTTCCGCCACCGAAATGGCAGGTATTGGCTGCTGTTGGGGCCGCTCTTTTGATTCATGGCATCGCGGTCGCCCTGGCTTTTCATAAAGAACCGCCGCCGGTCGATGTGAGCGATATTCCTACTGCCGTCATCGAAGCGACAATTGATCAGCCGCCGGCGGATGAACCTACGCCGCCGCCGGAAGATATTCCGATTCCGGAAGCGCCGCCGCCACCCGATGTGCAGCCGGAGTTTCACGAAGAACAAACTCCGCCGCCCCAGCAGAATAAGCCCGCCCAGAAAGTGCAACCGATCAAGGCGCCGCAAGTGACCGGGCCGCCGCGTCCGCCGGGAATGGTTAGTGCGTCCCAGGGAAAAGCTTCGGCCATCAGCGCGCCGCGACCGGAATATCCCTATACAGCCCGCAGCCAGCACATCACGGGTAGCGGGGTGTGCGTAGTAACGGTCGATGTCTCGAGCGGAAGCGTGACCGATGCGTCCATGGCCACGAGCATTGGCAACTCGACTTTGGACAATGCGGCCCTAAGCGCCTTCAAACGTTGGCGCTTCAAACCTAACACCGTTTCAAAAGTTAGAATTCCCATCACCTACACGATGTCAGGCGCTTCCTACTAACCAATGCGTGTTACCTCGCCCATCCCCAAGAAACATGCGCGGATCGAAATTATTCCGCTCATCGACATCATGTTCTTTTTGCTCGCCAGTTTCATTATGGTGAGCTTAAGCCAAACTCACATGAAGGGGATTCGCGTCAATCTTCCTGCAAAGGGCGTGCCTCCGAATACACCTCCGGTGAAAGACTTCGTGTCCATTCGAGTTTCTCCGGGCAACACAATTTATTTCGATAACCAGTTAGTGCCCCCGGACCAGGTGTTGCCGCGTCTTTTCGCGCTCCACCAACAGAATCCGGGAATAAAGGTATCGATCAGCGCCGAGATCATGGCGGTGCACGGCGATGTTATTGACGTGCTGGACAAAGTGCGCCAGGTCGGAATCGAAAAAGTCGGCTATCAAATTCGGGCCGCACCGCCGGCGCGTTAGCGGCCGTTTTTTCAAACTGTCGCCGGGTTTCCGGTCCGGGCGCGGCGCAAATTGCCGCACTAAGTTTTTCAGCCGTCGCGTGTTTGTCTTATGAGGAGTTTCTCATGCAAACCACGACGTTCCTTTACCGTTTACCCTCCAGGAGGCCGATCATTTGTGCCTTCCTGCTCGCAATTGCGATTCATCTCGCCGCCGTCGCGCTCGCTTCTCATCGCGAAAATCTTTCCGTTCCGGCAACAGCGGTGCCGCCGGATGTTACCGGAATCGATTTGGAGGAACCGCCACCGCCCTCTCCTCCTGATGTTGAAATTGCACTGCCTCCGCCTCCATCATTTCACACCGAATTTGTAGAAGAGGCGCCGCCGGCTCGCCCGGTTTCGAAGCGCGGGGTCGCTTTCGTCCCCATCCGGCGCTCGCCCGTCACGTCGGTGCCCGCGGCAGGAGTTTCTAATCCCCGCCCCTTGGCGCTCAGCGCGCTGCGGCCTGCCTATCCGTACGAAGCACGCCGCCAACACATCACCGGCAGCGGCATTGTTTCGATGCAAGTCGATCCCGCCAGTGGCGCAGTCATCGACGCAACCATGGAGCAGAGTGCCGGTAATCCCATTCTTGATCAGGCGACGCTGAGTGCGTTTCGGCGCTGGCGCTTCAGGATCGGAGCGCCGGGCAAAGTCCGGGTGCCGATCACCTTTACTCTGACGGGCGCGCAGTTCTGAAATATTCCCGCAACTTCTTCGCCGCGCGCGCGCGATGACTGATTTTGTTTTTTGTTTCCAGCGGTAACTCTGCAAAAGTCTTGTTAGAGCCAGCCGGGACAAAGACCGGATCGTAACCGAATCCTTTTTGGCCGCGCGGCGCTTCGGTAATCGCCCCCCGAATTTCGTCCTCGAAAACAGCGATCATTTTTCCTTCTTTGGCCAGCGCGATCACACAGACGAAACGGGCCGATCGATCCTGTGATTTTGCGGCTCGCAGTTCGAACAGAAGTTTTTCCACGTTCGCGCGGTCGCTCGCTTCCGCGCCGGCGTAGCGCGCCGAAAAAATCCCCGGTGCGCCTTCGAGCGCCAGCACTTCCAGCCCGGAATCATCAGCGATCACAACTTCCTGCGGAAACGCGCGCGAAATTGCCAAAGCTTTGATGGAAGCGTTTTCGGCAAACGTCTTTCCATTTTCAATTATCTCAGGCGCGTTCGCCCGCGAAGAAACCTCCTCCAAAGCAAAATCGCCGCCGAGTATCGCGGCTAGTTCGCGCGTCTTATGCGCATTTCGAGTCGCGAACAATAATCTCGTCATCCTGAGCCGAGCGGGATGGACGGTCATTGCTTTTCCCGTGTTCCTGGGTTCCTGATTCAATCTGTTATCATGAGCAGCGAACGCCGCAAACCTTATCCTTTCGATCAATTCGAGCCGAAGTGGCAGCGAATTTGGGATGAGAAGCAACTCTTTCACGCGCCGAATCCCGGCGACGAAAATTTCGATCCGGTGAAACCGAAATTTTACATCCTCGACATGTTTCCCTATCCAAGCGGCGCGGGTTTGCACGTCGGTCATCCGGAAGGCTACACCGCCACCGACATCATCGCGCGCTACAAACGCATACGCGGCTTCAACGTCCTGCACCCGATGGGTTGGGATGCGTTCGGATTGCCCGCGGAACAATACGCGATCAGGACCGGCCAGCATCCGGCGATTACCACCCGCGAAAATATCGCCAAATTTAAGACGCAACTGAAGCGCATCGGATTTTCTTACGATTGGGAACGCGAGATCAGCACGGCCGATCCGAAGTTCTATCGCTGGACACAATGGATTTTTCTTCAGATCTACAACTCCTGGTTTAATCCCGAGACGAATCGAGCCGAACCGATCGCCACTTACGGCGGCGATGATCCCGACAGCGTGCGACTGGCGTACGTCGCGGAAGTTCCAGTCAATTGGTGTCCCGAGCTCGGCACCGTTTTGGCGAACGAAGAAGTGATCGACGGCAAGAGCGAAGTTGGCGGTTTTCCAGTTATTAAGCGGCCAATGCGCCAATGGATGCTGCGCATCACAGCCTTCGCGGAACGATTGATCGATGAACTGGACGGGCTGGATTGGCCGGAAGGAATCAAATTGCTGCAACAAAATTGGATCGGTCGCAGCGAAGGCGCGGAAATCGATTTCAAAATTGCGGATCGCGGAATGCGGAATGCGGAATGCGGAGTCTGCGTTTTCACCACTCGCCCCGACACGCTCTACGGCGGGACATTCCTGGTGCTCGCGCCGGAGCATTCGCTGGTCGATAAAATTGTCACTGAGGAACAATGGGCGGCGGTGCGCGAGTATCGTGAGCAGGCAGCGCGCAAGAGCGATTTAGAAAGGACTGAGCTTGCGAAAACAAAGACCGGCGTGTTCAGCGGCGCGTACGCGATCAACCCGGCGAATAACAAAAAAATACCGATCTGGATCGCCGATTACGTCCTGATTGGTTATGGGACTGGTGCGATCGGTGGCGTGCCCGCGCACGATGAGCGCGACCTCGAATTCGCGCGCAGGTTTGACCTGCCGTTCGTCGAGGTCGTCAAGCCGCTGGGCGATGAAGACGCAATGGGATTTACCGGCGAGGGCATCGCGATCAATTCGCCCCTGATCGATGGATTGCCGACCGCGGAAGCGAAAAAGAAAATCATCGTCTGGCTCAAAGAAAATCGAAATGGACGCGGCGTGATTCGCTACAAATTGCGCGACTGGCTTTTTTCCCGGCAGCGTTATTGGGGCGAGCCGTTCCCGGTAGTTTGGGAAAATGGTCGCCATCGCGCGCTCGCGGAAAATGAATTGCCGCTGATTCCGCCCGAGCTGGAGGATTTCAAACCGACCGGTACCGGCGAACCGCCGCTGGCGAAAGCGAAAGATTGGCTCCGCTACTCAGAAAAAGCGGCACGCGAAACCAACACCATGCCGCAGTGGGCAGGCTCGTGCTGGTATTACCTGCGTTTTTGCGATCCGGCTAACGATTCACGGTTTGTTGGTGAAGGAGCGGAGCGCTACTGGATGGGCGGCGCGCAACCTGGCGGCGTCGATCTGTATGTGGGGGGAACTGAGCATGCAGTGCTGCATCTTTTGTATGCGCGTTTCTGGCACAAGGTGCTCTTTGATCTCGGTTATGTGAGCAAGCCAGAGCCGTTTCAACGTCTCGTTAACCAGGGAATCATTCTCGGCGAAGACAATCGCAAAATGTCGAAACGCTGGGGGAACGTAATCGATCCCCTGGACGTGATCGCCGATTACGGGGCGGACGCATTTCGCTGCTACGAAATGTTCATGGGACCGCTCGAGCAAATGAAACCGTGGAGTATGCGCGGGGTCGAAGGCGTCGCGCGCTTCCTTGCGCGCGTCTGGCGCCTGATGATGGAGGAAAATCAGGTGGGCGACTGGGAATTGTCCGGGCGGATCCAGGAAATTGAATCTGGCAGATCGCAGGCGCGCGTCGTCCATGCCACGATTAAGAAAGTGACCCAGGACATTGAGTCACTTTCGTTTAACACCGCCATCGCGCAGATGATGATTCTGGTGAACGCGTTCACAAATCTCGATTCGATTCCGGTTTCTACCCTGCGGGTGCTGCTCATTCTCCTGAATCCGTTTGCTCCGCATATCGCCTGCGAACTTTGGGAAAAATTGAACGCAAAGTTTCCCGGCGGCGAAATTGCGAAGTACCCCTGGCCGCAGTACGACGAAGCGTTACTGCGCGAAAGCGAGACCGAAATCATCGTCCAGATCAACGGCAAGGTGCGCGACAAAATGTCGATGCCGACCGACGCGCGCGAAGAAGAACTCAAATCAGCCGCCCTCGCCCAATCGAAAATTCAGGGATTGATCGCAAACAAAACGGTGCGCAAGATCGTGGTGGTCCCAAATAAACTGGTCAACCTGGTAGTAAATTAACCGAGGGGAAAAATTATGTGGAAAGAATTCAAAGAATTCGCGGTCAAAGGCAATGCGCTCGATCTCGCGGTCGGCGTAGTCATCGGCGCTGCGTTCGGCGCAGTGGTCACTTCACTGGTTAAAGACATTATCATGCCGCCGCTCGGTCTGATCACGGGCGGCCTTGATTTTTCCAACAAGTTTCTGGTGCTGAAACAAGCGCCCGGCGGCGCAACCTTCGCTACGCCGGTGGAAGCGGCCAAAGCGGGCGCGATTACCTGGAACTACGGAAATTTCATCACCTTCCTGCTCAGCTTCATCATCGTCGCATTTTGCATTTTTCTCGTCGTGAAGGCGTTCAATAAAATGAAGCGCCCCGCAGCCGAGCCGGTCTCGAAAGATTGTCCGTCCTGCGCCATGACGATTCCGATTAAGGCAACACGTTGCCCGCATTGCACGACCGATCTAAGCGGCGCGCGTCGTTAAGCGGCCGTCTCGTTCGCTTCTAGTTTGAGGATTCGGTGGGGCGAACAAAGCCAGACCTGGCTTTGTTCGCCCGGCCAATATTCCGTCCCGCTCGCCCACGGCGAAAACGCCGGCAGGACCCAGCAGGTCATTTTTTGAACAAAGGCGGGAAATCGCAATTGCAGTCCCGCGCCATCGCGCAGCGTCGCCGATGGATGAAGGTGTCCAATGATTTGGGTGCGACCGGAATTCTCGCGCTGGCAATCGCCGTGATGAAATTCAAACTCTTCGGTCGCGAACGAAGGCAGCAGCGGAATTGTGCGCGGCAACTTGCGGTCATGATTGCCAGCGATCGCGATCACGTCGCAATGTTGCGCGATTTGCGCCAGCAATTGCTGCAACGGCTCCGCCGCAACGTGATCGTGCACCAGGTCGCCCACAAGAATGAGTTGTCGCGGGGCGTAATCGGCCAGCAACTGAAGGAGGCGAGTTCGACTTGATTCCATTCCCCAAAGCGGCACCAGGCGGCCCGCGGCCCGCTGGCTCAGCTCGAAACCAAAATGCAAATCAGCAATTGCCAGCCACCGTTCACGTTCATGAAAAAGCGCCAGCCGCGCGTCCAGCAGCACATTTTCTGCTACAAAAGTTTGCCTTGGCGAAAGGGTTAGCATGAAGTGGTGGCGGAAATTATCGCTTGCGGGCATTCGCTTCAATGCGTATTCAGCGCGCGGTTTGCCCGCTCCCGCGAAATTAGTTACGGCCGTTTTTGTGACCGCGCTGCTGGCGAGTTGTGCCACGCCCACCGCGCCATCGACCGCTCGGCGGGCCGAGCGGATGACCGTGCGTACGACTGCCTATTGTCCGGGCGAAGCCGGGGGGAAACGCAACGCCATCGGCCAATTTCTCTCCGGTCGCACCGTTCACAGCGCCGCTTCGGATTTTCCGGTCGGCACGCGATTCAAAATGGTCAGAACGGGCGAAGATTTTGTCATTGATGATTACGGCTACGCTTTGGTCGGGACCCGCACCATCGATCTCTACAAGAGGTCGCGCGCGGAAATGAAAAACTGGGGCGTGCGTCAAATGGAAATCGAAATTTTAAAATGGGGTTCGTTTGCCCAAAGTATAAAGGTGCTGACGCCGCGCGCGCACAACGGGCATGTCCGCCGCATGCTGCTCGCGCTCGCGCTCGCGAACAAAAAAGATAAGGTGGCCGCGCGCCGCCTTTGATTTATCAATTCCGAGAGCGCAACGTTTCCGGTGAAAATTCTGGTTGTTGGCGGCGCCGGCTACATCGGGAGCGTTTGTGCTGAGCTTTTGTTAAATGAAGGTTACGAAGTCGCGATTCTTGATAATCTGAGCGAAGGGCACCGTGCGGCCATCGATCCGCGCGCACAATTTATCGAAGGCGACCTGGCCGAGCGCGAGCAATTAACCGACACCCTCCGTCGCATTCGCCCCGAGGCGGTGATGCATTTCGCGGCCAACGCGCTTGTCGGCGAATCGATGCAGAATCCCTCCAAATATTTTCGCAACAACATCGCCAGTGGCCTGAATTTGCTGGATGCCATGCTGGCGGCCGATTGCCGGCGCCTGGTCTTTTCTTCTACCTGCGCCACCTTCGGCCCGCCAGAACGCCTGCCGATCGACGAATCAACTCCGCAGCAGCCAATCAACCCCTACGGCGAATCCAAGCTCGCTTTCGAGAAGATTCTCCACTGGTACGACCAAATCCATAATCTGCGTTTCGTTAGCTTGCGCTATTTCAATGCTGCCGGCGCGTCGGAGAAATTCGGGGAGGATCATCGCATCGAAACGCATTTGATTCCCAATGTGCTCCAGGTTGCGCTGGGGAAGAG
>DAIOVO010000056.1:15134-19181 GCA_036758965.1 Chthoniobacterales bacterium | reverse complement strand
GTTAAAAGCAAAAGCATTCCTGATTACCTGCGCGACCGTTTTGCCGTAACAACGTCCGCGCAAAGAATTGTCGGCCTCGTCGTAAAACGAAATGTCGAGCACCGGACAAAGATCGAGATTGAATCCGAACAAGCGCAGTAAACGGCCAGTGATCTCGCCGTGTTGCCGAATGAGCGCGAGATCGCCTTTGTCGCACAATTGTTGCGCGTTCGGCGGCTCGTGGCCGATCAGGCGCAGCCGCGAAACGCGCCCGCCTTCCTGATCGATCGTGATGATCGGTTCGACTTCGCTCAAGTCGCGCAGGGAATCGGTTAACTTTCGCAATTGCGTGGCTGATTTGATATTGCGACCAAACAAGATGTAAGCAGCAGGCTGCACCCGGCGCAGAAGTTTCGCTTCCTCCTTTTCCAACTCGGGCCCGCGCACGCCCACGAGCAAAAGTTGACCGATGGATACGTGCTTCATACTTTCGACGCTAAATTTGATGGCTCTTCCCGGAAACAAAATTCTCGTCGCCACTTTGCTTTTTCTGTTGACGGCGAACGCGCGTGGCGCGGTGGAACTGGGAATCGATGTCCTGGAGGGAAACGATTACGCGTTGCTCAAAGGAAAACGCGTCGGGTTAATCACGAACCAGACCGGAGTCGATTCGCGCGGTGTGCAGACACGCGTGTTGTTGAAGAAGAATATCAATCTGGTCGCGCTCTACACGCCGGAACATGGCCTCGACGGCACGGAAAAAGCCGGCCGTTACGTTTCGTCGCGGCGCGATCGCGTGACGGGTTTGATCGCGCATTCGCTTTACGGTCCGACGCGCAAGCCGACTCCGGCCATGCTGCGCGGAATCGATACGCTCGTGTTCGATCTCCAGGACATCGGCTGCCGCAGTTACACCTACATCAGCACGATGGGAAAATGCATGGAAGCGGCGGCGGAAAATCAGATCGATTTTGTCGTGCTCGATCGGCCGAACCCACTCGGCGGTTTGCGGGTGGAAGGCCCGTCCGTCGAATCGCGCTGGATTTCTTTCGTGGGACAATTTCCGGTGCCCTATGTGCATGGAATGACGTGCGGCGAGCTGGCGAAAATGATCAACGGCAAAGGTTGGATCAGCGGACACTGCAGCCTGCAAGTGGCGCCGATGCGCGGCTGGTCGCGCGATTTTACCTGGAGCGAAACTGGTCTGCGCTGGGTGCAAACATCGCCCAATATTCCGCGCGCCAGATCGCCGCTTTACTATGTCGCGACTGGATTGATCGGTGAACTGGCCGTAGAAACAGGCGTGGGCGGAGCGCGGCCATTCGAGCTGGTAGCGGCGCGCGGAGTGAACGCAGGCGCGTTTACCGAATACATGAACGCGCAAAACTTTCGTGGCGTTTCCTTCACGCCCTATCGCAGCGGCGCGGTCGGCGGCAGCTCCATCCGCATCGAACCAGATACGCCGGCGAATCTTACCGCCATTAACGTACACGCTCTCGCCGAAATGAATCGCCTGCTTCGCACGAATCTGATCGCGCGCAGCAGCGGGGGAAAACGCGAGATGTTTTTCAAATGTTACGGCAGCGCTTCCGTCGCCAGCGAGTTCGCGCGCGGAAACGGGGCCAACACAATTGTCGTGAGCTGGACCGAAAACGTGTTGCGTTTCAAAAGAGAGCGCGCTCCGTATTTGCTTTATTGATTTTGCAAAAAATTGGCATTTACGGCGGAACGTTTGATCCGATTCATCTGGCGCACTTGATTCTCGCCCGTGACGCGCTGGAAAAATTCGAGCTCGAGAAAATTATTTTTGTTCCAGCCGCGGTTTCGCCGGACAAAGAGGCGCCGGCCGCTCCGGCTGAATTACGGTTGCAAATGTTGGGCGCGGCGATCGGAATTGAGCCGCATTTTGAGATAGACGATTGCGAATTGCGCCGGCCGCCGCCGAGTTACACCATCGACACGATCGAGGAACTGCAAAGCAAATATTCCGGCGCGAAATTCTTTCTGTTGGTTGGGGACGACAACCTCGCTGGCCTGCCGCGCTGGCGGCGCTTTGCTGATTTAAGAAAATTGGCATCGCTCATTATTCTCAGGCGCGCCCACACGGCCATCGCGCACGAATATTTGAAGGTAGAACGAGAAATCGACATTTCGGCGACGGAAATTCGAGACCGAATCGCCGCCGGCCGCTCCATTCACTATCTTGTGCCGACGACGGTGGAGAAAATAATTCACGCGCAGGGTTTATATCAGAAGGAGGCAATATCGAGTCCGAAACGTTAGCAAGAGTTTGCGCCCAATACGCTGCCGATAAAAAAGCGGAGGAAATCATTGTCCTCGATTTGCGCGGCATTTCTACCTTCACCGATTTTTTCGTTATCTGCTCCGGCACTTCCGAGCCACACTTGAAAGCGATCGCGGGCGAAGTGGAAACAAAGCTGAAGGAAGATCACCAGCTGCGAGCGGCGGCAGTGGATGGATTTCCCGCCAGCCAATGGATCGTGCTCGATTATTTACAGGTCATCGTGCACGTTTTTCACCGCGAAAAACGCGAGTTTTATTCTCTGGAAGATCTCTGGGGCGACGCGCCGCGACTCGATCTGGAACCGGCGCGCGCCACGCGCTAGTAGCTGTATCTTCTACTCGTATAGTAGCTACGCGTGAAAACACGGCGATCTGGGGAGCGCACGCGCCCCCGGGTGCTGGCGAGGGCGCCCCGCCATCGCGAATTTTTGCTTCCCCGGTGGCTAGGGATGCGCGGCGCATAAATGCGTTTTGGCGAGGCGGCGAAAGTCCGAGCCGGACGGGCATTGTACGCGAGGCGCGTGCGCTCCCCCGAAACGCCGCTGCCGGCCGCTATACGCTCAAGTAATAGAGGACCGCTAGTCATCCCGAGCGCAGCAGAGGGACCCCGTCTTGGAAGCCTGAAGGTAACGCGTCGGGGTCCCTCGACTTCGCTCGGGACGACCGATTGAAGCTAACGAGAACTAGACGGCGATGCCGATGGCGATCCGCTCGGCTGGACGCTGATTAACTCGACTTCAAAGATCAAAGCCGAATTCGGCCCGATCGCGCCGCCGGGAGAATTTTTGCCGTAGGCCAGATTCGCCGGGACAAAGAGCTGATATTTCGCGCCCGGCTTCATCATCTTCAACGCTTCCGTCCAGCCCGGAATCACCTGATTCACTCCGAAGGTTGCCGGTTTACCTCGGGAGTAGGAACTGTCGAACTCGGTCCCATTAATGAGTGTGCCGCGATAATTTACCGTCGCCTGGTCGGTTTCTTTCGGCGCCGCGCCGCTGCCTCCCTTTTCCACCTTGTATTGCAAACCGCTGGCGGTGGTTTTTACTCCCGCCTTGGACTTGTTTTCGGCCAGAAACTTTTCGCCTTCAGCCGCGTTTTTTTGCGCCGACTCACTTTCGGTTTTCATCATATCTTTTTGAAACGTGTCCATCGTTTGCTGCATCTCCGTCTCACTCAGCAGCGGCTTGGTGCCCGTAAAACCGTCCCGCATTCCGGCGGCCAGCGCCTCGCCGTTCAAATTCGATTGCCGCTGTTTTAATTGCGTCCCTATACTCAGGCCGATGCTGTAGCTCGCCTTATCTTTTGTGTCCTTGAGCGCCGGTCGATCTTGCGCCAAAACGGGTGTGGCCAATGCCACCGCCGCCAATGCAATAATGAAATTTTTCATAAATAAAAACTGCCGCCGGCAGCAGAAGCCCGGCACGCTAGTAGAGAAAGTGGCAGCGTCAAGCCAACGCCGCCGCTGGACGGGAACGGCGATAATTTTCCTGCTCGCTTGCGCCGCTCAGTCCCGCGGGGCAGACCTGCAAATTTCCCAGGCACAAGCGCAACGCATCGGCCAGCGCATTTGGCAAAACGAATGCGGCGGCACAATACCGGGCCTGACTTCGTGGAATGAAGGGGAAAATTTTGCTTCCCTCGGAATTGGTCACTTTATCTGGTACCCGCGCCTCCAACGCGGCCCGTTTGAAGAAAGTTTTCCGAACCTGCTCGCATTCATTTCTGTGCGCGGGAAAAAATTGCCGGCGTTCCTCTCCGCTGACG
>DAIOVO010000056.1:9562-15124 GCA_036758965.1 Chthoniobacterales bacterium | reverse complement strand
GAATTTCAGCGCGCGCAAAACTCCGAAACCATGAAACAGCTTCGCACTTTTCTCGCGAGCTCGATTGAATTGCAGGCCCAATTTCTCGTTGCCCGGCTCCAGGGTTCGCTTCCAAAAATGCTGGCGGCCGCGCCACCAGCCAAGCGCGACAATATTGCGCGGCAGTTCGACCGTGTTGGCGCGACCGGACAAGGCTGCTACGCGCTGATCGATTACGTCAATTTCAAAGGCGAAGGAACTTTGCCGACCGAGCGGTATAAAGATCAAGGCTGGGGATTACTCCAGGCGCTGGAAAACATGCGCGGCCGCGACCCGCAATCTGCGCTCGACGAATTCGCGGATTCTGCCAAGACTGTGCTCCGTCGGCGGATCGCGAATTCCCCGCCGGCGCGCGGCGAAGCCCGCTGGCTTAATGGCTGGCTGCGTCGTGTCGATAGCTATCGCGACCAATGAAAACACGATTAATCTACTTATTGTTAGCCGGTGCTGTTTGTCTCGGCCCCTTCGCCGCCGAGGCGCAATTTGGCCGGCCTAAAACCGGCCTCCAACCGATGCGCAGCGCCGTAGATTTAATCAAGAAGCAAGCGCCCCTCCAGGTAGATCAGGCGTTGCTGGCGAGCCTCTCTCCGGAGAGCGTCCACATCATCGTCTCGCTCGGGAAACAGCGCGCGTATTTGATGGTTGGCGACCAGGTCGTGATTGACTCCCCCATTTCGTCGGGCAAACGGGGGCACACTTCGCCCAGCGGCAGCATGCGCGTACTGGAAAGAGATCCGAACCATTTTTCTTCGCTTTACGGCGACTTCATCGATGGCGGCGGCCGCGTCGTGCGCGCGGGCGTAAGCATGCACATTGATTCCGCGCCCAGTGGCACTCATTTTAAAGGCGCAGCCATGAAATGGTTCATGCGCCTGACCGGCGACGGCGTGGGCATGCACGTGGGCATTCTGCCTGGTTATCCGGCGTCACACGGTTGCGTCCGCATGCCATCGGACGCCGCCAAGCTCTTCTTCGACCACGTCAAAGTTGGCACGCCGGTGGAAGTGCAGCCCGCGGCCTAATCCGACTTATCGCCTCCCCCCAACTGGTTTTACCTCCGATTAAATCTAGTTAAGCGCGTCTGCGGAGCTCGGGAGTAGCTTGATAAGCGGGCAAGTCAAATCACAGGAGGAAGAGGACTTATTCCAGGCTGAACGAATGTAGAACTACACCGGAGCAAACTATGAGTAATGAATTACACGATTTTAAACAGTTTATGAGACAACGTGAAGAGGCTTCCCAGGCCTTTGTCAATGGTGACATCAGCCCGCTGGACCGCATCTCTACCCACTCCTCGCCCGCGACAATCTTTGGTCCAAAGGGAGATTGGGTTGAAGGAGCGGCTAGGTCCATCGTCACGCCGACTTTCTGAAGTCCGAGGTTGGGGAGAATAAGAAGTAGCTACGGACTGTTACTCTCATGGAGGAAACTGAATTCGATCGCTGGCAGTCGCGCTTTGCCCAGTCTGGTTATTTATTTGGCACTGCGCCGAACGCCTTTGTGAAAGCGCACGCCCATCTCCTCCGCAAAGGTGAGAACGCGCTGGCGATCGCCGATGGTGAAGGCCGCAACGGTGTGTTTCTGGCAGAGCACGGCCTCGATGTGTTGTCGGTTGATTTCTCTCCGCTGGCGCAGGAGAAAGCTCGCATGCTCGCGAAAGAACGCGGCGTCATCCTGCGCGCCGAGCAGGCCGACCTAACGAAGCGGGAGTGGCTGGCGGCTGCGTTCGACGTGGTGGCGGCGATTTTTATCCAGTTCGCCACGCCCGCCGAACGAACTAAAATTTTCGCCGGTATTCGGCGCACCCTGAAGCCCGGTGGCCTGTTGCTTATACAAGGCTACCGGCCGAAACAACTCGAGTACAAGACCGGCGGCCCGCCCGATATCGCGAAGCTTTACACACGTGAGATGTTGGAAGACGCGTTCGGCGACTTCTCCTCGATCGAGATTCACGAACACGACAGCGTCATTCAGGAAGGCGCCTGTCATGGCGGAATGTCGGCACTAATCGATGTGGTAGCGAGGAAGTAATCTGCGCTGCCCTGGTCGTACTTAACTAGAGTCCGCATTGCACTTCGTGCTTTGAGGATAACCGCAAAAGCGCTCGCTACAGCTTTACCGCGCGAAGGCGCAGCGCGTTCGCGATGACCGAAACCGAGCTGAGACTCATCGCGGCGCCCGCGATAATTGGACTGAGAAGCAAACCGCAGACGGGATACAAAACGCCAGCGGCGATCGGGATGCCTAACGAATTGTAGATAAAGGCAAAGAAAAGATTCTGGCGGATGTTTCTCATCATCGCGCGGCTGAGACGAATTGCTTTCTCAATCCCGCGCAGATCACCTTTCAATAGCGTGATTCCGGCGCTCTCCATTGCCACGTCGGTGCCGGTACCCATTGCGATGCCTACATCGGCCGCGGCAAGAGCCGGCGCATCGTTGATTCCATCGCCCGCCATCGCGACAACTTCTTTCCTTTCACGCAGGGCGCGAACGCGATCATTCTTGTGCTGCGGTTCGACCCCGGCTTCTACTTCATCAATGCCGAGCTTCTGCGAAACTGCGCGCGCGGTGCGTTCGTTATCGCCGGTAAGCATGATGACTTTGATCCCGAGCTGATGCAGATGATCGATCGCTGCGGGCGTCGATTCCTTGATCGGATCAGCCACCGCAAGGATCCCGGCCGCGCGATTGTCGAAGGCGACAAAGATTGCGGTTTGTCCTTCCTTTTGCAGTTCCGCGGCTTTGCTTTCCAACTCGCCCAGACCAGTAACTCCGCGCGCTTGGAGGTATGGTAGTTTCCCGATCGCGATCTGCCGGCCATCGGCGCAGCCAGTTACTCCGCCGCCAGTGGTAGATTCAAAATTTGTAACTCTCGACAATTTCGCGCCGCGTTCTTTTGCGCCCGCGACGATGGCAGCGGCGAGAGGGTGCTCGCTTAGCTGCTCGACGGAGGCAGCGCCGGCCAGCAGTTGCTCTTCCGAGATGGAATCAACCCTGACTATACTAGTCAGGCGCGGCCGGCCTTCGGTTAGTGTTCCGGTCTTGTCCACAACCAGCGTCCGCACTTTCTCCATCAACTCGATGGCTTCGGCTTTTTTGATCAAGACGCCGGCTTGCGCGCCGCGGCCGACTCCGACCATGATCGACATCGGCGTAGCCAGCCCAAGCGCACACGGACAAGCTATAATCAACACGGCAACGGCGTTGACGATCGCGTGGGCGAAACGTGGCTCGGGTCCGACTAACGCCCAGACCACAAACGTGATGATTGAAATCGCGATCACGCTTGGAACGAACCAACCCGCCACTTTGTCAGCCAGACTCTGAATCGGCGCGCGACTGCGTTGGGCCTGGGCGACCATCTCGACAATTTGCGAAAGCACGGTTTCACTGCCGACACGTTCCGCTTCGATCAAAAGACTTCCGCTTTGGTTAACCGTTGCGCCGGTGACACGATCGCCCGTCGTCTTTTCAACCGGGATAGACTCGCCCGTGATCATCGACTCGTCGATACTTGTCTTACCTTCAAGGACGCGTCCATCGACCGGAATCTTTTCGCCTGGGCGAATCCGGAGTTGATCGCCTTTATGCACCTGATCGAGCGGAATATCTCTTTCTTCACCATCACGCACGACGCGCGCGGAGTTGGGCGCGAGATCGAGCAGTGCGCGAATTGCGCTACCCGTTCGGCTGCGAGCGCGAAGTTCCAACATTTGTCCAAGGAGCACGAGGACGGTGATGACGGCGGCCGCTTCGAAGTAGACGCCGATTTTGCCGTGCGTCTGAAAGGAGGGCGGAAAGAGCTGAGGCCATAGCATCACGACTGCGCTGTAGAAGTAGGCTGTGCCGATACCGATCGCGATAAGTGTAAACATGTTGAGCGACCGGCTAAGGATTGATTGCCAGCCGCGCGTAAAGAACGGCCATCCGGCCCACAACACGACAGGGGTGCTAAGCGCAAATTGTAACCAACGCGAGAAGCTACTCGCGACCCATGCGGGTGGGTGGGGAAACAAGTGGGCCATCGCGAGTGCAAAGACTGGCAACGCCAGAGTGAGTCCTATCCAGAAGCGCCGCGTCATATCGCGCAACTCGGAGTTATCCTCTTCGATTTCGGAGGTGACGTTCTTCAGCTCAAGTGTCATCCCGCAAATCGGGCAGTTACCTGGATCATCCTGCTCGATTTCCGGGTGCATCGGGCAGGTATAAATCTTCGGCTCGCGGAAAGTCGGATTGCGCTCCAGGCTCATTCCGCACTTCGGACAACTCCTCGGCGTGTCACTCTCAACGCCTTCGCACATCGGGCAGAAGTATTTTTTTGCCGGTTTGCGTTCTGCCGCTGCGGTCGCAGTTTCAACTGCCGAATGCTGATGACCGTGGCAGCACGAGTGTGTCGCTGACGCCTCCGTGTCGGAGTTACAACAAACGGCTTTCTCGTCGATCCGATCTTCCGTTTCGATCTTCATTGAAGAAAGCGCGACAGCGCGGTTTGTAATTCGGCCAAAAGTTGTTTGGGCTTCATCGGCTTCGCCTTGGGATGCTCCGAACCGGTCCCGTGACCGACGACACAGGTTTCGAGATGGCTGCTCAGGAGTTCAATTCCGAGCGAGTCGAGCGCAGAGCGGACAGCGGAAATTTGATTGAGGATATCAACGCAATAGCGCTCTTCTTCGACCATCCGCTTGATCCCGGCGACCTGCCCTGCGATACGGTTCATCCGTTTCGACAATTTGCTCTTTAGCTCAGCCTGCATGCGAGTGATATATACCCAGACAGGGTATATGTCAAATCGCAGCAAGCGTCCGTTTAATAGACGTTCTGTCCTCGCACCTTTGAAATCTCAGCCTTCGCCGCGTTGACGCGACCAGTGGATGGCCCGGATTCGCCAGCCTGTCGGCGTTCGGGTCAAAATAGCCGTCTCGGCGGTGCGACTATTGACTGGCTTGCCGTGAAATTCGCCCACCACACGAAACAACGTCGTAACCCAAGCCGCGTTGCCCTCCTGCCGCACGGCAACATTTTGTGAGGTGGCCGGCACGGCGCGAGCGAAGGCGATGTCTTCCGCGAGATGTTCACTTCCATACTCGCTGCGGGTTTGGACAACACCTCCTTCGATGATTAGGGCGTCGGGCTGAAGCAGCGACATCACTTGCTCGGGCTTGCCCGCAGCAAGCGCTTTGTGAAAAGCTTCTATGGTGGAGGTGATCGCCGCTAAGTCAGCCGTCGCGCCTAGTTCGCCGAAGGACTGTCCAGTCGTGACGAGAAGGCCCGCAAGGATAACGGTGAAATAGTCTGTTAGGATCGTTTTCATGAATGGTCGTGGTGCATCGCTTCGTTCAGTTTCTCGTTAGGCGATTCAGAACCGGCAATCGACGACGCCACGGTCCCGGGTGGGTTCTGATACCAACCGGGATCGTCGTAATTCGTAAGTCCCTCGCGAATTTTGAGAATGGTGAACATTCCTCCCATCATGATCGGGCCGAACTGACCCGTGCCGGTCATCATCGGCAGCGTGTTTTTC
>DAIOVO010000056.1:0-9552 GCA_036758965.1 Chthoniobacterales bacterium | reverse complement strand
GGCCGGGCATCATGTTCGCCATTTCGGACATGCCCGCCATGCCAGTGCTTCCCATCGACATATAGCCCGGCACGAGCCGGCCGATCTCATCAGACACTCCTTTTTGATCGATCCCAATGACGTTCGGCACCTGGTGGCCCATGGCATTCATGGCGTGGTGATTTTTGTGACAATGGAATGGCCAATCTCCGGGATTGTCGGCGACGAATTCGACCGTGCGCGTGGTTCCAGGCGGCACGTTCATTGTTGTCTCGGGCCACCACGCTGACTTCGGAATTGGGCCGCCGTCGGTTCCCACCAACCACCAACGATGGCCGTGGAAGTGAATCGGATGGCTGTCCATGCTCAGATTTGCGAAGCTGACGCGCACGCGGTCGTTTAGCTTAGCCACCAACGGCGCCGTGCCTGGCCAGACGCGGCTATTGAAGGTAAAGATGTTGAAATCCGTCATGACGTTTGGATTCGGTGTATAGCTTCCCGGCTCGATGGCCCATTCCTGCAGGAAAACGAGGAAGTGACGGTGAACAGGTTCGGGATACCCATTCTTTGGGTGGATGACGAAGAAGCCCTGTACGCCCATCGCCATCTGAATCATCTCATCGGAATGCGGATGATACATCTGCACTCCATGCTGCTTGAGCGTGAACTCATAGACATAGGTCTCGCCCGGCGGGATGTGCTTCTGAGTTACTCCGCCGACGCCGTCCATTCCGTTCGGCAAGATTACTCCGTGCCAGTGAACCGTGGTTGGTTCAGGCAGTTTGTTCGTGACAAAGATCCGTACGCGGTCGCCTTCGATGGCTTCAATTGTTGGACCAGGCGTCTGGCCATTGTAACCCCAGCAGTTCACGATCATACCTGGTGCGAACTCTCGCTTCACAGGTTCAGCGACCAGCCGAAACTCCTTCACGCCTCCCGCCATCGTCCAGGGCAGAGAGGAGCCGTTAGGTGTGATGACCGGCGAGTAATTGAGAGTGGTTGAATTAGGCGCGGGACTGCTTGGCGTTGGCGATTGATTCGCCACCACCTCGGCTCCGCGAGCAATGCGACCCACGATGGCGGAGCTGCCGAGCAAGGCAGCGGCGCCGGAAAAGAATTTACGTCTTGAGAGCATAGGATTGGTTAGTGATGAGTTACAGTTTCTTTGGAACTATTACTTTCGAGGTTCGTTCGAACTCTTGTTAGGCTTCCGCCCACCGCCCGCTCCAAATCGGCGCGTGCGATCCAGTAATCCCTTAGCGCGTCGATGTAGCCACGGTCGGCGGACAATTGATTTTGTTTGGCGAGGAGCAGGTCGTAGGCGCCTTTTAACATGGCGTTGTAGTGCTCAAGAGTAAGACTCAAGATCCGCGTGCGTTCGGGAATCAGTTCGTCGTGATAGTAAGTGGCGAGGTCTTTCTTGGCCAGGAGCCGGTCGCGCGCTTCCCGCACCTCCGAGCGAATGTCGATCGCCTGCGCTTCCAGCCGGCGTTCCGCCTGGCGAAGCTGCGCCTGCCGTTTTGCGATCCGACCCTGCCCTTGATTGAAGACTGGTAGTTCGAGTCGGAGCGTTGGTCCTGTGACGCGCTGACCGTCCGGATCTTTCTCTGTATCGACTCCGAACTCAACCGCGCCAACGTAGCGATAGGTCTTAGTTAGGCCGAGGCTTTGCACCACCGCAGCTAACTCAGCTTTGGCAGCGGCTAGATCGAGACGCTGTACGATTGCAAGGGATTCGAGACGATCGACCGGAAGATTCTTTCCGGGGATTGAAGGGAGTTCGTCCGGGATCTTCCACTCGGTATCCCGACCCCAAACTCCCATCAGCCGATTGAGTTTCTCGCGATCGCTCCGCATCTCCGCCGTGATCTGCGCAGCATCTGCTCTCGCTTGCGAATAGCTCGCCTGTTGATTGGCGAGTTCAAGGTCGTTGATCGTGCCGCCTTCGTGCTGTCGTTGAGCGAACTCCAGCGCAGCCGAATTCGTCGCGCCGAGCTCAGTGAGACGTGTAAACAACTGATGCTTCGCCTGCAAGGTGTAGAACGTCGTCTTCACCTCAGAGGCGAGTTTCAGGACGGCATCGCCGACCCGCAGCTTGGCGCGCGCAAGCTCGTTCGCCGCCACTTTCTTGCGCAACGGGATCAGGAACAGATCGAGAAAATCCTGAACGATCGAATACTCAAGATTGGTTCCTGATGGAGGCCGGTCCGGAAAGCGTGCACTGACATCAAAGCTCGGATTTTTTAGCAAACCCGCTTCGACTAGGTCCGCATTGGCGATCCCTATTTCTTCAAAGGTGGCTTGCAGCTCACGATTGTTGAACAGTGCGACCTGCACTGCGCGGTCCGCTGTAAGAGTACTGCGTAGGAGAGCGTGAACCGTTTGCGAAATTTCCGCATCGGCAGCGGCGTCTTTTCGCCATTCCACGCGCTTCCCGATGCGGCCTTGCACCGTGGCTTGCAGATCTTGAACCGATTCACGTCGGGCGGACCAGGCGTTCGGAGCCAACGCTAGGACCAACAGAAGAGACAAGCTTCTCATTTCGTGCCGCCTCCCTTTTTAACCAACGTCATGCCGCACTTCGGACATTGTCCCGGCTTGTCCGCTCGGATTTCCGGGTGCATCACGCAGGTCCAGTAAACGGCCGCGCTTTGCGGATTCGGCGAGGCTGTCGACGTCTTCTTTCCTGATTTCTCCGCGTCGGACTTCGCCTTCATTTCATCGGAAAGTGTTTTCATTTCG
This sequence comes from Chthoniobacterales bacterium, assembly GCA_036758965.1. Taxonomy (GTDB): domain Bacteria; phylum Verrucomicrobiota; class Verrucomicrobiia; order Chthoniobacterales; family UBA10450; genus AV69. The sequence continues at coordinate 6,831 of DAIOVO010000056.1, read as the reverse complement.
TCCGAAGTTTTTTTCATCTCTGTCTCGGCGGCTTCCTTGGTCCTCGGTGATTCCGTTGCGGCCGGGGAAGGCATCGTCATTCCTGGCATTTTGGAATGATCCATCTCGGCCGGCTTTGTTGCGGGAGCATCGGCCGGCTTCTTCATGTCCATCCCCTGCATTTTGGAATGGTCCATTCCCTCCATGCCGTTGTTCTTCGAGTGATCCATCCCGCCCATGCTGCTCATGTCGTGCGACATTCCACCGCTTTCGTAGTCAGGTGTCGGCGCTTCCTTCCGCTCGAGCTGCGCGATGGTTTTGCGCGTGATGGCATCGCTCGCGATCAAGCGCTGGCTCGCCCGCCGCGGCGCTTCCTGCGCATGTGGGTTCCCGGGATTAGTCAACGGCAGCGATGCCGGTTCAAAATTCGTCGCGCATCCGGCGAGGAGAGTCAGCGCGAGCATAGCGAAGGGCCGAAGCATTGCCCGCTTAAGGTTGGTGTTCATCTTTATGGTCGTTCTCCGGATGAGGAGACGCTGAGGGCGAAGGCGACGCGGATTCGCCCTTGGTCGCTTCAAGTTGTTTGCGACTGGCTTCGAGCTGTAAGCGGCTCGCCTCCAATTGCAGTCGGCTTGCCTCAAGCTGTTTCTTTTCTTCCTCCGTCTTTGGTTGTTCGGGAGTGGCCTGCATTTGTTGATGGTCGCCATGCTCCATCTGCGGTTGTGCCGATGCCGCTGGTGGTGACTGTTCCGCTGCATGCTCATGCATCTCGGGCTGTTCTTCGCCGCCATGATGATGTTCTTCGGCGCGAACTGGTGGCGGAGATTCGAAGCGAAATTCCTTGTGTCGAACATGACCGCCTGGGTATGCGATCCAACCGCCAATCCCGAGAGTCGTTCCACCGACCACTAGCGTTGCGATCGCAAGTGGAACCGAACTACGCGGCCACTTCAAAGGCAGAACGATTCCCGCAGCGCCGAGCGCGGCGAGGATATAAAACGCCGGGATCAATTTTTCGGCCCGCGCCATGTGCTCGTCGAGCCATTGCTCGCCGGCTGGGTCGGACATTGATTTGATTCGATCGTACGCCGCTTCCCCATATGAGTAAGTGGGCCACGCCGACAGCCCGCTCACGAAGACGAGGGCGAGCGACACAGTCAATGCGTGCCGATTGCGAAAAATCAGCGCCAGTGCCAAACCGAGCACCGCGATTGCCAGTCCGTAAACAGGCAAGGGATTGAGCAACACGTGCATGTATTCCGGGTCATTCAAGTGTTGGAAAAATGTATTCATCGCAGTAATGCAACGTGACGCTTTGCCGAACGGGGCTTGGTTAGGCCGGGCCGAACCAGGATTGCGCCCAGGTTTTCAACTCTTTGATCTCCTTTTGCTGATCCTGCGTCATCTTCGACGCGAATTCTTTCAACTCAGGATGCGTGGCTTTCTTCTCCGCCTGCTCAGCCATCTCGACCGCTGCGTGATGATGTCTCGGCATCATCTCCAGAAACGTTTTGTCGAAATCGGAGTCGTGTTTCCCGCTCAACATCGACATGTGCATCTGCATCTCTTTGTCGGCGGCTTCGTTCGCGATTTGTTTTGGAGAGATGTTGTACCAGCTCTTTAGCCAGCTGGTCATCTTCTCGATCTCCTCCTGCTGCGCTGAGATCATCTTGCTCGCGAATCCCTGCAGTTCGGTTCGCTTGGTGTGATCGCTGACGAGTTTCGCCATCTCGATCCCGCTGCGATGATGTTGAATCATCTGCTGCAAGAAGGTTTGCTCGAACTCCGCGCCTTTGAGTTTTTCCAGCGCAGCATTCATCGGATCGACCTTGCCGTTCGGATCGTGCGCGTACGCGCCGGTTATGGTGAGAGTGAACGCCGCAATGAGCGGCACAATGTTTCGGATTCTTGTTTTCATGTTTTGCTATTTCTGAATTTCGCCGCAGCCGACCATGTCTTTTCCGCCATATGGGTTGGCCGTCGTTGTTGATGTTTGAACCCAATCCTTCTTGAGCATTGGGCAGTGATAGACGTGGTAACCGGATTGGCCGGCGGCCAGTTCCTTTGCCTTCGCGCTGAGTTTTTCGAACGCGATGCGCGCTTCCTTCAGCGAGCTGCTTTTGGACAATTCGGCGCCTTCGGAGCCGAGATTGCTACCGGCTGCTTTGGCGGCCGAGAGATCGTCAGCGACCAAAGCCTGTTGAGCTTTGCTGTAGCTCGCGAGGAATTGTTTGTCTTTGTCTGAAAGATTCGCCGCGAACAGGGAGCCTGCTGTTAGAATTGCCGTCGCGACAATGGCGACGAGCCTAAGTGATTGTTGATGTTTGATGTGATTCATAATTTTTTGGTTGTTCAAGTTGAGTTCTAAGAGTGAGGACGACGCTTGCGCGAAGTCGTAAGTGCTGCCCGGGATGAGGCAATCAGCTTCAGGCGAGCAGCCTGAATGGCGACGAACCGTAAATCTCCCGCCGCGGGAGAAACGAATCGTCAGCTCAGAGAAACGGGTGGAGCGTGAGCAAGAATGCTCCGCTGCAAAACAGATTCCGCGAACGATACGCTAAAAGGCGGACCCCTATCCAGCTCCAATGGGCGAAGTAGATCACGTTGTTCTGGAAAACGAATCAGGCCAACCAGGTATGGTTGGAGCGCAAAAGCCGAAGCATCGAAAGATACGAGCGGGATGGAAAGATCGACCAAGGTCGCGCGCAAATTTTTGCAGCACGGCGATTGCTCGTCCTGGCAGGGCGACTTTGACGGCGTGCGCTCACTTTCGTGACAAGCAGCATGAGTCGCTGCGGCTTTGGCGCTTTCCAGCATCCCGAGCACGCAATGATTGGAAATCGCAAACCACGCGAAAAGCGTGACGAGCACTACGCTCGCTCGCAGCGGTGTTGAATTGCGCGTTGTCACAACCCTAATTCGATTCTGCGGCTCCATTAGATGTTCAAACTTTCGGGTCTCGATTCCCGTTCGCTTGCCGCATACCCTGCTGCGGTATAGGAAAAATTCAAATCCTATTATTTTTGAGCGCGTGCGGGTGCACGATTGCGAACATCTTTTGCCGGAACACCAACCAAAGGAGCAAGAATGCTGATCCAACGAATCGATTACTTTCTGGTCGTTTGGTTTGTGCTCGCCCTCGCTTCGACGCTCTACGTCGGCTGGGATTCATATCGGAACAATCCCGAACTGATCTGCTCTTTGTTTCGGGCCAGGCGGCGATTGACGGAACGTATGTTTTAGTGGACAGCTCGCCAGGAGTCTTAGCCGTTTGCGAATATCTTAGCCGCGATCTCCTTTACCAATTTGGCGCACAGGTCTTCGGTGATATGTGCAACGTCACGCCGTGGATTGAACTCAACAATATCCGCGCCGACCACATCGGCTTTGAGCGTGAGCAAGGTGTCTATAACTTGTCGTGTAGTAAAGCCTCCTGGCTCGTGATGCGAGACTCCGGGAGCAAACCCGGATCCAGTGCGTCCGTGTCGAAGCTGATATAGATCGGCCCATCGAACGTTAGGACGCGCCCATTGTGCCAGTCCTTCATCTCAATGATCTCGACGTTGAATCGTTTCGCCTGTTCGCGTTGATGAGAGTTGAGGGTGCGTATGCCAACCTGGACGAGACGTGTGGCCAGACCTTCTTCCATGATGCGGGCAAAAGGACAGGCGTGTGAGTAGCGATTGCCTTTGAAGCTGTCGTAAAGATCCGAGTGCGCGTCGAACTGAAGAATCGTTAGCTCGCGGTATTTTTGGTGGAACGCTTTAATGATCGGATAGGTCACGGCATGATCGCCGCCCAGAGAAATGGGACGTAAGTCCCGGGCGAGAAGCGCAGCAATGAAGCGCTCGATTTCCACCAGCATTTCGAGGCCCGAGCGCACCAGGACATCTCCGGCATCCAGGAAAAAATCTGGTCCAAACTCCGTTCCGCTTTCACTCCGCAAGCCGGACGCCTCAGAAAAAAGCGCAGCGCGAATCAACGGCGGCGCTTCGCTCGGCCCGCGCGAGAATGAAGAATTCTCATCCCAGGGAATGCCAGCAAGCGCGATCTTCTGGGAGAAAGAGGACCGTGTGATCATGCTTTCGGAAGAACGCGACAAGAGCAACCTTAATCCTATAAGTGCGATTCGCTCCACTTGCACATGGCGCGCAAGACAGGGGAGGAGCGATTGTATTCTTTGCGCGTGGCCAATTCGAAGCCAGCACAATGGCATCGACTGCGCGAACGCCGAACGGGCGATAGTGTGCGGCGGCAGCCCGAGCGAATCCCGGTTAATTTCCGGTCGCGTCGAGAAAGTGATTCGTGCGGAGGAAGCCGCGGACGGCGTCGTTAAACTCTTTCGGTTTTTCCATCATGATGAAATGGGAAACGCCGTCCCACGTCTGGTAGTCCAGCTTCGGCACGAGATCGCGCACGAACTTCTCGTATTCCGGCGTCCAGGCCGGCTGCCTGGCCAGGATCATCAGGACGGGCACTTCGATCTTGTCCGCTTTCCAGATGGCCGGATCGGTCGTGCTTTCGAGCTCGCTGACGGAGACTGATTGCAGCGTTTTCAGGATCGTCGTCTTGATCCGCTCGCGCAGGGCATTGTCCTTGATCGTGCCAGTCAAGTCATCGACGAACTTCCCGGCCATCTTCGGGTAATCCGATCCGTGGAAGGGTTCGAGGAATTTATGGATGGTGGCCGCGTCCGCCATGGCCCGCAGCGCGCCATCGACAATGACGAGCGCACGCACGCTGGCCGGATATTCACGATAAAATTGCCGGATGCCCGGGGTGCCGTTGCTGTGACCGACGAGCACGGCCAATTTCACTCCGGCATCGCGCAAGACCGCGTCGATGGCACGGGCGTAAAGATGCATTGTGTAATCGATTGGCGGCTTGTCGCTTTGGCCGTGACCGGGGAGATCGATCGTGACGCAGCGCATGTCGTTTGAGAGATCGGCCACCTGAGCGTTCCAGACGGTCTGGTCGCAAGCCCAGCCATGAATGAAAACGAGTGTCGGCTCGTCCCGACCAGCCACGGTGTAGGGAATCTTCTGGCCGTCATCGAGCTTCGCGAAATGCGATGAGGACTCTGTCGCCTTGGCTGGCAACGCCGCGGCGAGCGCAAGCATGACGAGAAACCCAACCCTCGTCCGCGTCGCTATTGACATTTTCGCCTTGAGCACATGCATATAAAAGCACACCTGTTTCTCTTTTCCAAGGCGTCTTCGGCGGACCTAGTTCAACAAATTCGCGCCGCACCTTTCGCCGATGAATCTGAGCGTCTCGGTCACTTGGCAAAACTGACCTTGGTTTTAGCTCGAGTTGTCGAGTAACTCTCGCGAAATTTGGGCGCACCGGGTCGCGAGAAAGTCCAGTTCCCGCGCGCTAAAGTGAGAGCCAAAAAGGCTTTCGATCTGTTTTCGATAAACTGGCCAGGCCTTCCTTAGTTCATTTTTTCCTGCGCTGGTTAACGCAACGACCAGACCGCGCGGGTCATCCTGACATTCCAGCTTTTTGACGAGGCCGGCGGCCGCCATGCGGTCAATGCAGCGGGAGAGTGCGCTTTTGGAAAGAAGGATTTCGCCCGCTATCTCCCGGAAACGTAATTGCCGTTTGGGGGCGTATCGCAACTGGAGCAGGATATCGTAATAAGTAAACGGCACGAGTCCGCGCGCCACGAATTCCGCTTCCACCGCGCGCACGATGCGCGCCTGGGCGATAAACAACTGCTCCCAGGCGACGATTTGTTTTTCGCGTATTCCGTCATTCATAAGTTGCCGACGCGCTTTGTTGTTGCGTGTGCAACAATAAACGTTATTGTTGCGCCTGCAACAACCAGCTCATGAATAAGCAAACTTCCCATTGTCACGCCCGCTTTCGCAGAATTTCGTCTCGCCACCAATCTCCATTGGGTTTCCATTATCATGCGATTAAGCTTTTTCTATTCATGAAAGAGCGTATGATTTTTGCGACGAGTATTCTTCTTCTCACTGCATTTCTTGCCGTGAATGGGTCGGCGCAGGAGAAGATCGAGCGAAAGGAATTGTTCAAGGCCAACATTGAGGCGCAGACCATTTCGACGGTGGACGTGCGCGAGATTGTTTTTAAGCCAGGACAACACACTGGCCTTCATCGCCATCCTTGTCCGGTGATTAGTTACATCGTCGAAGGTACCATCCTGTTTCAGGTGAAAGGACAAGGGCTGCAAACGCTTCACGCCGGCGAGATCTGTTATGAACCGGCGAACACAATCATCGAGCGCTTCGACGCTTCCGATGAAGGCCCGCGAAATTCATTCCTTACTATTTGTTGAACGGGCAAAAACAATTGATCGAGATGTTGCCGGAAAAAGGTGAAGCCACCAGGAGGTGAAGCCCGAACAAACACCTGTAACCGGGAAGGAAGAAGCGGGCAGTTTATCGAAACCTCTCCAAGCCTTGTTGGCTCGATATCAGCAAGCAGTTAAGGACGAAGCGTAACGCAGCGTACAAGCATGTGGAGTAGGCGGGCGGGAGCGGGCATCTACAATCGCTTGCGCAATAGATCGAAAGCGTTTTGGGCAACCATCTGTTTGAAGGTCTGGCGGTCGGTCAGGAAAAGTAGTTTCTTACAAATCGTCGGCTGATTTTCCGAAGCTAACGAGATGTACACGGTGCCAACCGGTTTTTCCGCTGAGCCGCCAGTTGGCCCCGCGATTCCAGTCGTCGCCAGCGAATGCGTCGCGCCCGCGCATTTACGAATTCCCTCCGCCATTTCCCGCGCGACTTCTTCGCTCACGGCTCCAAATTTTTCCAGCGTTTCCCCGGAAACACCAAGCGCGCGAATTTTTTCTTCGTTCGAGTAAGTTACGCTGCCCGCCAG
>DAIOVO010000055.1:18791-19284 GCA_036758965.1 Chthoniobacterales bacterium | reverse complement strand
GATGATACTCATGCCGCTTAGCCCAGGAAGCAGTTCAAGCTGGCCGGCCAATGCCGAAAACAACATTCAACGTGAGCTTCTGGTTGCGGTTGGGCACTTCCGTTTCGTGAAGAAATTTCGCGCCGATTTTCTCCAGCGCTTTTTGCGAGCGCAAATTATTTTTCCCGACAACAAAGAGGACCCGATCCGCGAAACCGAAAGCGTGGTCAAGCATGAGCGACTTTAACTCGCGATTGTAGTGTCCGCCCCAGTAAGCGCGTTCCAGAAATGTCCAGCCGATCTCCACCTCGCGTCGAGCTTCGTTTAGATTGCAGTAACGCGAGCTGCCAATGATCCTGCCCGAAGCTCGGTCGATGATGGCGAAAGCGCCTTTGGACGCAATCGCGCTCTCGAAGTAGTGCTTGAACACCTCTCGCTGGTAGCGATCGCTGTCGGGATGCTGCTCCCAAATCAGCGGATCCTTCGCGGCGTCGAACAGCAAATCGAACTCATC
>DAIOVO010000055.1:0-18781 GCA_036758965.1 Chthoniobacterales bacterium | reverse complement strand
GGACGAAGCTCAAGCAGTTTGCCGCGCAACGCTGGCTGCAAATCCGGCTTTAGCAAAGGGGGCTAAGCCTCACTGCGCAGCAGGCGCCTCGGCCGTTTCATGCTGAGGAGACTTGTGATATTCGACCAGGCGAAAGCCCCAGCCGATCAGCGTTGCGAAGTCTTTCGAGGCCGATTTTTTTTCGTTCAGGAATTTTTCGATTCTGGCCTTCAACTCCGGTTGTTGATCGGTCTCATCGAGAATCTCAAAAATTTCCATCGAAAGCAGCCAATCGCTGGGATGTTGCGCCTGCTGCGTTTCCCAAATTTCTCCCAACCGCTCGTATCCTTTCTTCGACTCGCGAATGTCGCGCACCTGCTTGTACAAACTTTCCAGCTTCTTGCGCTGCGCGTCGGATGGCGCCTTGATCGTACGCTCTTTCGGCACCAGCGCGACCTGATTGAAGGCATCTTTGTCGGCTGCGCCATTAAAGACGGAACGAATCCTGGCGCCGACTGCCATATCGAATGTTCCCCAGGTTGGCTCGAACAAAACGCGCTCGCCGTATTTGACGGTGCAGTTTGAAAAACTAACAAGAATTAATTTTCCGTCGCGCCGCAAAATTTCGGTTACTTTTCCGCTTACCACCACTCCGCTAACAAAAGTTATGCGAGCTTCCTTCCCGCGCTCGAGGCCAAGCTGGAAAAGATCGTCCTCGCTCAAATCTTCTGGCGCTTTGGGCGCGTTCTGCCACGCGCCGATGAGAGAGCCGAAGCCTTCCTGATGTTGGTCGCGGCCATGTCCCGGTAGTTCCCGTCCGGCACAAGCGAGCGCGCTTGGTCCCGTCGTCCGTAAATAAATGGCCGCGTCGCCCTGAGTCACAACTTCGGTAAATGTCCCGCTCACCTGCAAGCCGGAGGAATACTCGCAGGTGCTGTTGCTCCCGCACTCGATCGCCTTGCGGATTCCCTCCAACCCGCCCACCTGATAAGCCATCTCGCTGGCAAATTCTTCCAGCACCTCGCGCAAATGTGGGAAATCTCGGCAAACAAAGAGTTGCGGCTGTTTGGTCGTGATGTCGAAGGCCTGATCTTTGGCCGCGAGCGAATAGGGAATTTTTTTGACGCTTTTTTCAAGACACGAAACCGATTCGCCGATCGATGAGAGCAAACCGGCGCCGTAAATTTTCGGACTTTCGATTTCTCCGATAAGTCCGTATTCGACCGTCCACCAATGCAAGCGCGAGAGCAGCGCCATCTCGGATGGCTCGCCCAGGTTCTTTTGTCCGTGCTCGACTTCACGCGTCGCCTTCTCAATTTCTTTCGGAGCGGAATTCGGCAGCTCCTTCAAAATCGAGAGGTGCCGGATCGCTTGGTAAAGCTCGAAATCTTTCCGCGACGACATTGCTTTCGCGCCCACTTCGCCGAAGCGTTGGAGGTAATCGGAATATTCGCGATCCACAATGATCGGCGCGTGTCCCGCCGCTTCATGCACGATGTCGGGCGCGGGAGTGTATTCGATGTGATGGATTTGCCGCATGTCGCACGCGATCACCAGCACCTTGTAGGCTTGGAATTCCATGAACGCCGCCGGCGGAATAAAACCATCGACCGCCACTGCGCCCCAGCCGATTTTCCCGAGGATGTCGTTCATCTCCTCGATACGCGGAATGCGGTCGAAGGAAATACCGGTATCTAACAAGCCCTGGAAATAAACCTTGTGAGCGTACTCCTTCAGGAAAAACATATTTTGCCGCATGATGAAACGCCAGACCTCATGATCGACCGGCGTGTATTGGTCGTAGCGTTGATCGACCGCGAATTGCAGCAAATGTTTCGGGAGCGACGCTACGGCCGCGTTACCCATCGAGATGCCATTGGAATCCATACGGAAAATAGAACGAAAATACCGGCTAGACTTTAACTTATGTTCAACGAAATGGCGAGTAAGCGCTTGGCCTCGAGGGACCCTTCTCGTTTCATCGCAACCTTACCTCGGAGTGAAGACGTCGCCGGGAGACGGCGCGATGACCGCGCATTTACCTGGCTGAATCTTGTTTGTCTTGATGCGCCGCTCGTCGCCGTTGCCTGGCAATCGCTTTTCGCAAGGGAATTTCATGTCCCGCTCCGTTTCAGTGCGCGGTTGGTGCTGTTTCTTACCGCATGGGTAATTTATCTGGCTGATCGTCTGGCGGATTCCTTTAGCGTCCCACCGGACGCGGTCCTGTCCGCGCGCCAGAAATTCTGTGCTGCTCACCGCCGCTGGTTCATCTCGCTCTTTGTCTTACTCTCGTTAGCCAACACTGTCTGCGTTCTCCTCTTCATCGATCGCCGGACGTTTTTTCGCGGCGGAATCGTCTCCCTCTTCATTGTGTCGTATCTGGCGGTCAACCATTTCGCGGTCCATCTCTGGCGCAGAATTCCGGTAAAAGAAATCGCCATCGGATTCTTTTTTGCGCTCGGCGTGGTCGCGGCGGTGCACGGTCTCGACTGGCAATCCGTTACTGCTTTTGGCGCGCTCTGTTCGCTCAACTGTCTCAGCATCTCAGTTTGGGAACGCGAGCTGGATTGCGCCCAAAAAAGAATTTCTTTCGCGACACAATTTCCGGCCGGGACGCCATTGCCGCGAATCGCCTGCCTGCTTCTTGCCGCGGTCGCTTTGGTCTTCGCTCTCCGGGCGAAACCGCATTCACTCTGGTTCTGCATCGCGTCGTCTTCCCTGCTGCTCGCGTTATTGACTAATTTCCGCCCGATCTTGCGGGACGAACGTGTGGCGCTCGCCGACCTTGTTTTGCTCACACCATTCGCGGCTCTTGTGGCAACAGTGTTTGCTCGTTGAATTCAGAACGATTGAATCGCCTTCATCCGCCACCGAACTTCGATCGTGTGGCGCGAGTTTACCGGAGGCTCGAGACCATCGCATTTGGAAACGCTCTGCAGTGCGCTCGCGTGGCCTTTCTTTCGCAGGTGCGGAATTGTCGTAACGCACTGATTGTGGGCGAGGGAAATGGGCGATTTCTACGCGCGTTGCTCCAGTCGAACCCAGAAATCATGATCGATTGTGTGGACGCGAGCGAACAAATGCTGCTGCTTGCGCGCGCCGGAACCCGTGCCCGATTTCATCACGTTGATTTTCGTAAATGGAGCTCCGATCAAACGCGCTACGATTTGATCGTTACGCATTTTTTTCTCGATTGTTTCGATGCCGAAGAACTGCCGCGGGTAATTGAAAAACTCGTGTCCTTCGCTGCGCCCAACGCCTGCTGGTTACTCTCCGATTTCGCGCAGCCGATGAATGGTTGGCGCAGACTTCACGCAAAAATGTGGCTGGGCGCGATGTATTTGTTTTTCCGATTAACTACCGGCCTTCAAACCCGCGCGCTAGTCGATTCGTCGCGTTTTCTAAAGACAAACGGCTTTGTTTTACGCGAGGAAAAATGCGCACGCGCCGGATTGGTTCGAGCGCAGCTCTGGGATCGCAGTTGAGCTACAAACCGCGGCTGCGTTTGAGTTCTCTTGCGCGCGCGACGCGCCGCCAAATCCAAATCAGCAAAATCAGCGGCACCAGCCACGGCGCCAGAAATGCCAGCGCCACGCCGACCATTCGCGCGCTCCACATCAACGCCGCCGCGCCCTGCGACAGAGTGCGACGCATCGTCGCCAAAACGCCGTTCTCGGAAGAAACGATGTTGCCCTGACTGTAAACCTCGATCGTTAAATCCGCCGGCGCAGTCGCTTCGTCGATTTGTACGCCGGCGCGCTCCTCGCGGTGCACGCTTACGTCCTCGACTTTCCCGAGGTCGTTGAACGATTGCACGAGCGCGTTATAATTTTTCATCGGTGCGCGCAAGACGACGCTGGCGAATTCTTGTCCGCTCGAGTCGCGCGAAAAGCTGGAGCTGAGGACGCGGCCTTCCTGTTTTTCCACCAGGCCGCGCAATTGTTTCGCGCGATCACTCACCTGCGTGGTCCGAATGCGCAAACTCGTTTGCTGCAAGGCCGCTTCCTGTTCCTGGCGCGAGAGCGCGACGTCCAGGCGCACTTTGTCTCGCTCGGTTTTTGCCATTTCCGACATGTCACTCCCGCCGCGCGCGACGCGTTCGGTTTGCACTTCGAAATTTTCCACGCGCCCCATGTTTTTGATTTGCGCGATGACGGCGTCGCTCTCTTCCGGAGCGATCAACAAACTCACATTCGCGGAAACGCGGCCGGCCACATCGCGATTCAAAAGCGCGCTGGTGATTTGCACCTTCGGCGTCGCCAGCGCTTTGATGTCGTTGTACGTCTTTTCCACCTCACCGGTGAAAAGCGAAAGCTGCGCGTGTTCTTTCAGCAAAAAACCGGCGGCCTGCGCCATGTCTTTTTCCGCCAGCGAAATGGTGACGGTGGCAAATTGCACCTGCGCATCCATAAACTTCAGCTCGCCCTGCATTCTTTCGATTTGCTCGCGGACCCGGCCGAGTTCCTTTTCCACTTCGAGCAACTCGGTGACCTTGCCCGTTTTCGTTTTCAAAATGTCGAGCAGCCGCTGCTCCATCGCCTGCGCATTTTTCAAGCGGGCGCCGGTATCGAAATATTGTTTGGAAACATCTTCCGTCCCGAGCGTCTGGTTTTTTAGTCCACCCAACGCGCGCAGATTCGTCAGAAACGAATCCAGATTTTCCGGCACTACTTTTACGATCACCTGACCGCGCAATTTTCCGTTCTCTTGTTTTTGCGAGCTGCTGGTTGCGACGTAACCATGCGCGTCGTTTGCGAGCGTGGTAATTTTTTGCAACGAATCGTCGAAGCTTTGCACTTCGAGATCGACGCTGGCGTTGCGAATCAGTTTGCGATTTGCCGGGAGAGCAGCCGGGGCCTGGCTTTGAGCCGACGAAGCTTCGGGGCTGGCGGCGACCTCCTCGGGCGTGGGAATGTTCGAACCTGTAACGATTGCGCGATCTGGCTCTGCGTCTTTTTCAATCCGCTCTGTCTTGCCGGCCGCGCCTGCTGTCTTTTTTTCGTCGCTACTGGTCGAGGTGGATGAAACGCCCGTTGCCGCCGCTAATTGGTTTGCGCGACTCGCCGCAAACGGAGGGCTTTTTAGATCGGACTTATCACTTTTGCCCGGTGTCAGCGGCGATACAGCTAAAACCGCCCTCTCTTGGTTGCGCAATGTTCCTCTGTTCCAGAGGGAACCACTCTCACCCGTGATCCCCCGGCCGATTTGCACGAGAGCTAACAAGATTGCGACAGCCGCAATCGCCTGCGTCGCGCGCGAACGCAGCACGTTCATCAAAAATGCCGCAAAGCTTGGCCGGCGCGGGACCGTGCGCCGAAACTCCGTCAACATTCGCCGCTCGAGCGCCGCATCCGGTTTTTCCTCCGCCAAAACTTCTTCCAGCGCGCGATGCACCAGTTGCTGTTCTTTGTGCAACTCGCGGCATTCTTCGCACTCCACCAGATGCACATGCAGTTGATGCCTCTCACCTTCCGGCAATTGGTCGAGCACCGCCGCCGCCACCAGCTCGTCGATTTGTTCGTGAATGGTCGCCATAAAAATTAATGCATTTCCGCCAGGGCCGGCTTGAGCCGTTTCCGCAGCAGAGCCAGCGCGCGACCGAGAATCCCGCGCAGCGCGCCATTGGATAATCCCAGTGTTTGCTCGATCGCCGCGTAATTCATTTTCTCGAAATAGCGAAGCGCGAGCGCGCTGCGATAAAGTTCTGGCAAAGTCGCGAGCGCGCTCCGCACCTGCTCGTGCAATTCCATTTCGGCGGAAGCGATGTGCTCTTCGTCGTTCGCGATTTCCCTTAATTGCTCGGCCAGCGGCAGCGTTTTTCGTTTCCGTAAGATGTCGTGCGCGCGGTGTCGCGTGATGCTCGAAATCCAAGCCGGAAATTTCTCCGGCTCGCGCACTCGCCAGCGCGATTTCCATGCCCGTAAAAATGTGTCCTGCACCGCGTCTTCGCTCTCTTCGCGACTCTGCAAAATGCCGAAGGCGATGGCAAAGAGCGGGCGGCTGAGAGTGCGGATAATCATTTCAAAAGCTTCCTGATCGCCGCGAATGGCGGCTCGATACATTTCTCGGTCGGAGGGGTCCATTGGGTCGATCAAAGCCTAGACGAAGCGTTTTAAAAATCCGCGCGAAAAATTTCGAGAAGTTTTGCCTCGCTGGGCGCGATGCGATAAATCTTCGGGATGGGAGCGTTGCGCCTCGGAGTAAACCTCGATCATGTCGCTACTCTGCGGCAGGTGCGTTACGCCACCATGCCCGAGTCGAAGAATGCCGAGCCGGATTTGATTCTTGCCGCCTCCATCTGCGAACGCGCTGGCGCGCACGGCATCACGGCGCATTTGCGGGCCGACCGCCGCCACATGCAGGACCGCGATATCGAGAAACTGCGCTCGAGCATCATGACGAAACTGAATCTCGAAATGGGCAACACGCCGGAGATACTTGATTTCGCAATTAAGATTGCGCCGGACGAAGTTTGCCTCGTTCCGGAAAAGCGAGAGGAAATTACCACTGAAGGCGGTCTGGATCTCGTTAGTAATCGACGCGCGCTGGAGGCGACGATCAAACGTCTGCACGCGGCCGGCATTCGCGTCAGCCTGTTCATCGATCCGGAAAGCGAGCAAATCGATTGCGCGGCCGCGCTCGGCGCCGAGATGATCGAATTGCACACCGGCAAACTGGCGAACGCGTTTACCGAAGCGATCGAGAAACAGGAGCTCGGCCGGTTGCGCGCCTGCGCCACCATGGCGGCGGAATTAAAACTGCAGGTCAATGCCGGGCACGGGATCAATTACAAAAACATCGCGCTCATTCATGAAATCCCGCATCTGACCGAGCTCAACATTGGCCATTCCATTATTTCACGCGCCATTTTTGTCGGCTTGGAAAATGCCGTGCGTGAAATGTTGGACCTGATGCGATCGTAGGGTTTGAGTTACAGCGCCTGGTCGAGATCGGCGATCAGATCTTCGTGATGCTCCAAACCGACCGAAACGCGGAGCAAATTTTTTGGCGCCTGACTGCCTGGTCCTTCGATGGACGCCCGATGCTCAATCAAGCTTTCGACGCCGCCCAGACTGGTCGCACGAATAAATATTTTTGTTTTGGCGGCGACCGCCATTGCTTCCTCCGCTCCGGCTTTCACCTGGAAAGAAAGAATGCCGGAGAAGGCGCGCATTTGTTTCGCCGCCAGTTCGTGCGCCGGATGATTTTTCAAACCGGGATAGTGAACGCGCTCGATGTTTTTGTGCGTGGAAAGAAAATCGGCCAGCGCCAGCGCGTTTTCGGAATGAGCGCGCATTCGCCAGGGCAAAGTGCGCAGACCGCGCAAAGTCAGCCAGGAATCGAAAGGCGAGGGGACAGCGCCGGCCGCAATTTGCACTTCGCGAATGCGCGCAAAATTTTCGTCGTCATTTTTCGCGATCACGATTCCGCCGGCGACATCGCAATGGCCGCCAATGTATTTGGTAGTGGAATGGATAACGAGATCGGCCCCCAGATCGAGCGGGCGTTGCAGGGCCGGCCCAAAAGTGTTGTCGCAAACGCAGAGCGCGCCGGCCGCGTGCGCCCTCGCGGAAATTTCGGCGATGTCGCTGATTTTCAAGAGCGGATTGGAAGGCGTTTCCACCCAGATCAAACGCGGTTTCTGCGCAAGCGCCCGATCCACTTCCGCCAGTTGGGTCGTATCAACCAAACTCGCCCCTAGCTTCCAGCGTCCGAAAAGATCGCGCGCCACGCGTTGCGTCCCGTAGTAGGAGTCGCCGGAAATGGTCACGTGGTCGCCCGCGTTTAATGTTTGCAGAATTGCGTTGGTTGCCGCACACCCGCTCGAAAATGCCGCCGCCGCTTCTCCGCCTTCCAGCGCCGCGAGCGCGATTTCGAGCGCGCGTCGGTTGGGATTATCGTTGCGGATATACATGTAGCCGCGCGGATAATCGCCATCGCTTTCGCGCTGGAACGTGGTCGAAAGATAAATCGGGGCCGAGACCGCGCCGGTAGCGGAATCAACTTCGTGGCCGGCGTGCACCGCCAGGGTTTCGAGCCGGGTTTTGCACCAGTCGGTAGTCATTTCGCCAAACTAAATCGGTTTTCAGGCGGGTGCGCCAAACTTTTCCGAGCGCGATTCGATTTGACGCCGCCGCGCACCCGGCGCAAATACCTTCCTCTGGCGCGATTTCTGCCGCGTTTTGCCTACCTATGAGTTCCGCGTTGAGCATTTACCAAGACGACGTTTTTAACATGGCGTG
Source organism: Chthoniobacterales bacterium (assembly GCA_036758965.1). GTDB lineage: Bacteria > Verrucomicrobiota > Verrucomicrobiia > Chthoniobacterales > UBA10450 > AV69. The sequence continues at coordinate 10,559 of DAIOVO010000055.1, read as the reverse complement.
CGAGCAATTTCGCGTCATCGCCGATTATCTCGAGATCGATCCCAACGCGCGCGACCGGCTGATGTATCCCAAGCGCTCGATTGCGGTCACGCTGCCGGTGCATATGGACGATGGGCGTACCGAGACGTTTCAGGGTTATCGCGTCCAACATCACCTCACCCTCGGTCCAACCAAAGGCGGCACCCGTTTTTCACCCGATCTTTCCATGGGCGAAACGGCGGCGCTGGCGATGTGGATGAGCTGGAAGTGCGCGCTGGCGGGTTTGCCTTACGGCGGAGCCAAAGGCGGCATCGCCTGCGACCCAACCAAGCTTTCGCGCGCGGAATTGGAAGCGGTTTCGCGGCGTTACATGCAGGAAATGATTCCGTTTGTCGGTCCCCACACCGACATCATGGGCCCGGACATGGGCACCAATGAAGAAGTGATGGCGTGGTTCATGGATACCTATTCGGTTTACCAGGGTTACGCCGTAAGCGAAATTGTGACCGGCAAACCCGTCTCCATCGGCGGCACCGAAGGACGGCGGGAAGCGACCGGGCGCGGCGTAGTTTACCTGATCGAGCGCGCAATGGACATGCTGAAAATGGATCCGGAAAAATGCACTGCGATCGTGCAGGGATTCGGCAATGTCGGATCGGTGGCGGCACTCTCACTCGCGCTCACGACGGGGATGAAAATCGTGGGGATCAGCGACGCCACGGTTGCGCTCTACAACCCAAAAGGGATCGACGTCAAAGCGGCCGAGCAACACGCTTTGAAAAAAGGGAACCTGCGCGCCTTCGATCAGGGTGACCGAATCGATCCTAACGAGATGTTGATTCAAAAATGCGACGTGCTGGCGCCGTGTGCGGTCGATCGCGTGATCAACGGAAAAAATGCCGCCAAACTTCAGTGTCGCATTTTGGCCGAAGGCGCCAATGGCCCGACCACGCCGGAGGCGGACAGGATTCTCGATAAACGCTGGGCGGACGTTTTCGTCATTCCCGACATCCTCTGCAACGCTGGCGGGGTGATCGTTTCCTACTTCGAGTGGGTGCAGGGTTTGCAGGCCTTTATGTGGACGGAAACGGAAGTGACCGACAAACTTTTCCGCATCCTGGAACATTCCTTTACCCAGGTGATTCGCCGGGCCAAGGCGCATAAGATTTCCCATCGCATGGCGGCGATGGCCATCGGAGTGGAGCGGGTGATGAAAGCGAAAACGACCCGCGGTTTGTTCCCCTAGAAAAGATGGTGGAGATAGCGGCAAGTTTGCGCGCCTTGCTCGCGCAATCGATCGATTACGCCGGCCTTTTTCCGCCGGCCAGTCTCGAGCTAAAAGAGGCTCTGGAAAATTTTGCGGCAAGCGAAGCGTCTAACGATTCGTGGATGCTTTCCAGCTTCGTCCTGCCGGTGGCGAAGTTCAGCGACGCCGCCGGGCTGATCGCATTTGGGGAACAGAATCCGCTCATCATTTCCGCGCTCGGGACGAAGACAGTCAACGCCATCGATTTTTCCGTTGCGCTCAAAACCGCGGTCGATTCCGCCCGCAGTTTTCTCCGACAGTACGGAAGCACCGCGCGGGTGACGCAACTGGAGATGCCGCTGCCTTCCACTCTCGATGTGAGGGTCATCAGTTCAATGCGCGAAATTCTGGGTGATTTGCAGGTGCGCACTTTCTGGGAAACCTCCGCCAGTGAATCGGAACAAACCATCGCCGCGTTGGCGGAACAAAATGTGCAGGAAGAAGGAAAGTTGTTCGGTTACAAATTGCGCACGGGCGGAGTGACGGCGGACGTTTTTCCTACTTCTCTTCAGATCGCGACCGCGCTTGTGGCCGCCGCCCAAAATCGCGTCCCGATAAAGTTCACTGCTGGTCTGCATCATCCAGTGCGGATGTTTCGCGATGAAGTGAAAACGAAAATGCACGGTTTTCTCAATGTCCTCGGAGCAGGGGTGCTGGCGATCGAGCACGGTTGGGATGTAACGCAAACCGCGGCCATGCTGGATGAGGAAGAGGCCGGCGCCTTCCAATTCTCGAACGGAACGTTTCGCTGGCGCGAATTTGAAATTGGCGCGGAGAAAATCGAGAAACATCGCGCGCTCATTACCTCCTTCGGCAGTTGCAGCTTCGGTGAACCGCGCGAGGATCTGCGCTCGCTCGCGCTTCTATAGTCAATCGATCATGGCCCTTCGGTCCTTCATCGAGCTTCCGCCGGAATCGCATTTCCCGATTCAAAATTTGCCTTTCGGAATTTTGCAGCCGCGAACCGGCCCGGCCCGCGCCGGCGTGGCCATCGGCGAACAGATTCTCGATTTGTCGGTGCTGGAAGAACGCGGAATTTTTCGCGAAAGTATCAGCGAGCCAGTTTTTTCTAACGATTCCTTGAATGCGTTCATGGCGCTGGGACGGCCAGTTTGGCAAAAGACGCGCGCCCTCATTCAAAATCTTCTTTCGGCCGAAACTCCGACACTGCGCGATGACGCTGCGTTGCGCGCCCTCGCCTTTCACAAACAGAGCGATGTGACAATGCGGTTGCCGGCGAAGATCGGCGATTACACCGATTTCTATTCGTCCTATCACCACGCGCACAATGTCGGCACGATGTTGCGCGGGCCGGAGAACGCGCTCATGCCGAATTGGAAATGGCTTCCGGTAGCCTACCATGGTCGCGCCAGCTCAATTGTCGTTAGCGGCGCCGGAGTGAAGCGGCCTTACGGTCAAATGAAACCGCCGGACGCAAGCGCGCCCGTCTTTGGCCCAAGCAAGAGTTTCGACTTCGAGCTGGAAAGCGCTTTCTTCATCGGGCCGGGCAATGCCCTGGGCGAGCCGGTTCCGGTCGCGCAGGCGGAAGACCACATTTTTGGGTTGGTGCTGATGAACGATTGGAGCGCGCGCGATATTCAAACGTGGGAATACCAGCCGTTGGGACCGTTTCTGGCGAAAAATTTTTGCACCAGCATTTCGCCCTGGGTCGTCACGCTAGAGGCGCTGGAACCGTTTCGCAAAAATCTGCCGGAGCAAGACCCGGTGCCACCCTCCTATTTGAAACGCGAACACGATTTCACCTACGACATCCAACTCGAAGCGCGTTTGCAAACCTCGAAGATGAGTGAGCCGCAAACGATCACGCGCACCAATTTCCAAAATCTTTATTGGAGCATTGCGCAACAGCTCGCGCATCACACCGTCAACGGTTGCAATCTCCAGCCCGGCGATCTTCTCGCCAGCGGCACCATTAGCGGCCCGACAGAAGAATCGCGCGGATGCATGCTCGAGCTGACCTGGCGCGGAGCGAATCCAATTCAACTCGGGAGCGGCGAAACACGCAAATGGCTTGAAGACGGCGACACCCTAACGATTTCTGGATTCGCGCAGGGCGATGGCTACCGCGTCGGCTTTGGCGAAGTCAGCGGTAAAATTTCGGAGCGCTAACGCCGCCTATGCTAGATAAGCCGCCGCGGCCCGATGACCGCGGCGTTGAACCGACTCCTTAGAACTTTTTCGTCAGACGCGCGTAGAGGAAACGGCCAGTCGCATCGTAGGTGAATCCGGGATAACCGACGCTGTTGCCGCCCTCGCCGAAGGCGTGCGGCGGATCCTGATCGAAGAGATTGTTAACGCCGACAGTGATGCTCGTGCCATTGATGAGAGTCGCCCAAAGCGAATTGTTCGTCTGCGGAGAAGGCCCATTCTTTCCGGACGAGACATCTTTGGGTCCCTTGGAATAGCCGGCGATAGGTTTCTCTTCGACCCGAATCAGCCCGGTGAAATCGTAGGTAGCCAGGAGATCAAAGAAGAAGGTTTGTTTGACGTAGTGAGGCGCCAGGCTGGGCCTGAATTCGTGGAAGCCATCGATATAGTGCACGGTCCCGACGACATCGATGTGGTTCCAATTCCATTCCAGAGTGCTGTTCCCTTTCCATTTGTAGAAACCTTCGTTGGAAGTTCCCGGGTCGCTTGTGCGGCCAGCCTGATTTCCGTTACTTTGCAGGCCAAACTCTCCGAACCGAAAGCCCTGGAAGATGAACTCATCGAGGTAGGTAGCCTGGGTGGTGGAGATGAAGTTTCCCCACTGCGTTTGCTTCTGATATTGCAAAGCTAAGTCAAACCCGCGGACTTCCTGGTTACCTATATTTTGATCGATGGTGATGATGCGAGTGATGTTGCCGCCCGCATCGCGTTCGACGGCTTCGCCCGGGTTCAATCCTGTTAGTTCCCGCGCCAAAATTTGATCCGGCAAAGGCGCCGTAATGGCACCGATGCGCTCGATGTCCCAGAAATCGATCGAGGTGGTCAAGCCGGGAACGAATTTCGGTGTGTAAACAATGCCGGCGCTAAAGGAGCGGGAATCTTCCGGCTGGAGGTTTTTATTGCTGACCACGAGTGTGTTCGTTTCCGGCTCAAATGTAGGCTTTCCGTTGGGGTTCTCCGGCGTAGGTGGAGTCCTGACCAAAGGATCGTGCGACGGCTGGAGGGTGGAGAGGGGCGCTCCGAATAATTCTTCCAGCGACGGCTGACGATAGCCTTCACCCCAGGTAGCGCGAACCGTCAGTTGTTCGTCGATCGGCTGCCAGCGCACACCGAATTTCGGCACGAGCACATTGCTGTCGTTGTTTAGGAATTCTTCGTAACGAACGCCGGCAGTAAACTCGAGCGAATGAAGTGCGGCAATCGCGTTCTTCTCACTGAAAATCGGAATGGTGCTCTCTGCGAAAAGAGAGTAGGCCTTCCGCCCACCGCTCGCGGGCGGCACGGGCGAGTTGCCGGCAATATCGCCCCGCACGTTCAATTCGTCCGGCTGCTCATCCAGATTTTCGCGGCGAAATTGTCCGCCGAAAGCAAAGCCGACACCACCCGCGGGCAGATCAATAAGTGAAGTAGTGTAGATGTTGGCGTCCACAGTCCAGAGTTTGGAAATGTCTTCGTCTTTGGGATGCGCACGTGCGAACGCGACGGTTGCCTGGTTGGAGGGAAGCGGGTTGCGGTAGTCGCCGAATGGATTGAAAGCGGTAGTAGTGCCGATGAACTCCGAGGAATTCGGATCAAAGATGGGATCAGCCTGGTTAAGAATACGATTGAAGCGCGAGATGGAAACCTGCTGTCCGGTCTGGATGTTTTTTAACTGGCTGTAACGGAAGCCGAAGTCGTAGCCCCAGCTTCCACCGAACAACTTGTCTCCTTTCAATCCGACCGTGCCGAGGAAGGCGTCGGTTTCATTGTCGAACAAACGATTGCCGAACTCAGCCAAACGCGCGCGACTGCCGCCGGAGATGATTTGATTAAAAGGGTTAAACGGATTGAAGGCATTGGCAGGAACGCCGGTGTCTGCGTGCGTCGGTGTGTTCGGTGGTTCGGCGCCGGGCGCGATAGGCGAATTCGGTGGAATCGCGAGCGTCACCTGGCCTGCAGTTTGAAACGAGCCGGTGGCAGGCGGGGCGAGTTCGTTGTGGGTTTTGACGTTTTGATAATAACCGTCGGCATACAGCACCATCTGGTCGCCAAAGAACTTGTGGTCCCCGCTAAGGTAAATTCCGTAGCGCTCGCTTTCCGGGAAGGAAAGGGAGAATTTATTGAAATTAAAACCGTTCGCGCCGGAACGGACACGATCGTCGGCGCGGTAGAGATAAGTGCTGGCGGGCGCAGCGCCGTTCGTAAAATCAGGCGCAGTGGCAAATTCAGTTCCGCCAGGATTCAAGTTTTGTCCGCCGGCGGCGGCCGCGACGTCGCTGCTCAGCTGTAAATTATAAGGGCTTGCGTTCGAGCTCAGAAATGGCGGCGTGATTGAGTAGGCTCGGTCGCGATTCGCGATCGAGTTGCGATGATAATAATTCAGCACCCCAGTCACGTTGGTGTTCTTGTCGCCGACGCCGAAAACAAGCGAACTCTGAAACAAGGCGGTGTCGTCATCCTGAGGCGTGTTTCCATATTCCACGCTCGCGACTCCGCCGTTGGGATAATCGTGGCGTAGTTTGATGTTCACCACGCCCGCGACTGCGTCGGCGCCGTAGGTCGTCGAAGCACCGTCTTTCAACACCTCGATGCTCTCGATCGCAGCCTCGGGGATGGAATTAAGATCGACAAACACGACGTTCACCAAGCCGGGATTGTTTCCAGTTGGGTAAGGCGCCACGCGACGGCCATCGATCAGAATAAGGGTGGCGCGTGGGTCGAGCGCGTGCAGCGCAATCGTGGCGGCGCCGACGGCGGTGTTCGAGCCGTTTTCGTTATTTGAAATGGGAACGACATTGGCGTTTACCACTGGAAGGCTTTGCAGAAATTGCTCGGTGGTGCGCTGGCCCGATTTCGAAAGCGATTGACGGTTATAGGTATCGACCGGGCTAAACCCAACCTCTTCCGCGGTCGGTATGTTCGAACCGGTAACAATTACACGCTCAGCCGTAGCTTCGTTGCCGGGCAAGGCGTTGCCTTGCGCGTCAACGGCCGTGGCTGCCGGAGTGGTTGATGGAACTTGCGCAATCGCGCCTCCCGCCATGGAGAGTGACATGGCAATTTTCATCGCGAGCCCTGCGCGATGAGCCCCAAATCTCGCGAAGCGATTTTTGGTCATAGTCGGATTTTTGGTCATAGTCGGTAAATGTTTTACGAGGGATAACGAAAAATACCTACAGGCGGCAACACTTTTTTTTCTATGTCGTGGACGGTCGCGACCGTACACGATGATAAAGCAACTCGGTAATCTGGCGCCTTCGCTGTGGAAAGTGCGGGGCGGCTACAGTGGTTTTCGGCATGGAGCAGCCCGGAAGCATTCGGGTTGGTGACTGCTCAAAACGCGATATTTTATGCGCTGTCATCTCGGGCCTGTAGCTCAGCGGTTAGAGCAGGGGACTCATAATCCCTTGGTCCCAGGTTCGAATCCTGGCGGGCCCAGCCCCGAAAGCTTTCGGGGCTGCCACGCCGTAATAAAATGAAGGCGGGCTGTGGTGGGGCAAACTTTCGCCCGCGCCTTCAAAGGCTACGGCTTGGAAGGCGTGAAAAATTTCTGATTTCTGATTTCTAAATTCTGAATAGAACGGCGAGATGCAACGCGGCTTTTTTTTCGCGCTGGAGATTATTAGCGTCACCGCCCTCGTTCTCCTGACCCGCTGCGCGAATTACGCGGATGTTTTCGTCGGCCATCAGATTTATTTCGTCGATGCCGATTGTTACGCGCGAATGACGCGCGCGCGCATTTGCTTCGAACATCCGGGGACAATCGTTCGCTGGCATGATTTCGAGAATTTCCCGGTCGGCATTTCGCCGCACACTACTGCGCCGCTGGATTACCTGATTGTGGCGATCGCAAAGTTGCTTTCGTCCTTCGCGTCCAATCCGCTCGATCTCGCGGGCGCGATTATTTCGCCGCTGCTCTCGATTGCGCTCGGCATTTTTCTCTGCTGGTGGTCGCGCCGGATGGCGTTGCGATTTCGATTCGCGCTTCTGCTTTTATTCGCGGCCAGTCCCATTCTGGCCCACGGCTTTGCTCTTGGGCGACCGGACCATCAAGCGTTATTAATTGCGCTCATCACGGTGGCAATTTGTGCGGAGTGGAGGGCGGCTATTCAGTTTGCGCGCAGTTGGAGCATTCTCGCCAGCGCCGCCTGGGGTTTCGCACTCTGGATTTCAATTTACGAGCCGCTGGTGCTACTCGCACTTTTGCTCGTGTTGCGCGGCCGGCTTCTTTTTCGCGCCGAGCGTCGGGCCGGATGGATCGTCTTCGCGGCTATCCTGCTGCTGGCCGCGCTGATTGAGCGCCGCGTTCCCGCGTTGCCCGCGCCTGCCCTGGCAAGCACTCTGCATAACTGGAGCGCCAGCATCGGCGAGCTTTCCCACGTCTCGTTAGGAAGCAACCTCTGGTTCCAATGGTGCGGCTGGTTGTTGCTGGCGGCGCCGATTCTGTTTCTGCGGCGTAAAACCGACCTGCCCATTTTTTTGCCTGCGCTTCTCGTGGCCACATTTGTTCTTTCCATCTGGCAGGCACGCTGGGGTTATTTTTTGGCGGTTATGTATGCTTTACTAGCTCCCGAGATTCTCTCGCGCTTCGGCAAGCGATGGGTTGCGGTGACAGTTTTCGTTATCAGTTTGTTTCCGAGCGCGCAGGCCTGGGACGGTTCATTCGGGCCCGCGGCAACGTTGGGCCGCTCCGAAAATCTAATCGAGCTAGCCGAGCTGCGTCGGGTGGCGGTTGTGGTCGATGGTCCATTTCTCGCGCCCTGGTGGTTATCGCCCGCGCTTGCCTATTGGTCGAGGCAACCGGCGGTAGCAGGCAGTTCGCATGAAAGTATTGCAGGAATTGCAGATACCGCACATTTTTACGCAACAAACGAATTCCAGAAAGCGATTGAGATTTGCCAGCGGCGCAAGGTGCGCTCGGTTGTTGAATACGACGGCGAGCGGTTGGCGAAAAACTGCCACGATCTCCTAACGATTCCTATTCCGCCGGACGCCCTTTGCTTCGTGCTTGACCGATCACCGAGCCACGCTCCGGCTTTCCTTTCGCTGCGTGCACAGACGGGGCGACTCAAGATTTATCGGGTAGAAAACTTGGAGAAAAACCGCTTTTTCGATGGAATCCATTGACATACCGGAGTCGGCTCCCCATACTGATGTGTGCTTAAGAAATTCATCCCGCAAAGGCCAAACTCGTCGATTGGCGAAGAGCCGCAGCGCGCGGTGAGCGAGGAAGATATTAATCGACCCGTTTATCGCGAACAACCAAGAACAACAACGTCAACCGATCATCCAAATTATATGGCAGAACATAGTGGCAAAGACGTGCTCTCGAGCGATGTCGAAATTAAAGGCTCAATCAAATTTCAGAAAGAATTGCTGATCGACGGCAAGGTCGAAGGGGAGATTCATTCCGACGGAGTGCTTACTATTGGCGAGAACGCGGACATTCGCGGCGAGATCAAAACCAAATCGATCACCGTTTACGGTAAAGTGCAGGGAAACATCACCGTGGGTGAACGTTGCGAATTGAAATCGCGTTGCACCTTACAGGGCGACCTGAAAGCGGCCCGCCTGGTGATCGAAGAAGGCGCCACCTTCATTGGAAAATCCGAAGTCACCAGCTCCGCCGCAGGCGCTGCTGGAATTACTGGTGCGAGCAAAACGCAGCCGCAACCGCAGCACACCCGGCCGGAAGTGGTGCGCCACGAAGAACCGGCGAAGACCGCCGCCTTCGGAACGCGGGCGTAAATCAAGCTCTAGCGCGAGACCGTGGCAAAGTCGTCGTCGCCGGTAAAAGTCGCTCTCGAGTGCCCTCATTGCGGCTTTAAACAGAAGGAGTACGCCGCAGCCAAGACGACCATGTGTCGTCAATGCGGCGCTCATTTTTCGTCTACGGATCGGCCGCGGCCAGCTATCGTGTTGACGCCGCGCGCGCCGGTGGAAACCGCGCCGCCACCGCGCGCGGTCGAGAGCTCTTCCTTGCTCCGGCGTTTTGATGGGTTGTGGAAAACGAATCGCAACTCAGTCATCGAGTGTTTCGAGTGTAAACGAAAACAGGAAGTGAGCGGCGCTGCCAGCTCGACCATCTGTCCCTCGTGCAGCGCGCACATTGACCTGCGCGATTACAAAATCAGCACCAACTTTAGTCGCGCCATCCGCACCCATGGCGAGGTGCATGTCACCAACAAAGGCGACATGAGCAGCAGCAGCGTGCGTTGTCGAAATGCCGTCATCGAAGGGCGGCTGCGCGGAAATTTGAATTGTGACCAATCGCTGCGCATCCAGATTGTAGGCAGAGTTTCCGGGCGCATTACCGCTCGCGATATGTTGGTGGAGCGGCGCGCGGAGATTCAATTTTTTCGCCGGCTGCGAGTAACCAACATCGAAATTCGCGGCCGCATGAGCGGCGAGATTATCGCGCAAGGAATGGTCACCATCCGCAAGCACGCCGCGCTCGATGGCAACGTCACCGCCCGCGCAATTAACGTGGAGAAGGGCGGAGTTTTTTCTGGCGAGCTCGTCATTGGGTGCGCGCATCTGGAGCAGGCCGACCTGCTGCTTACTCCCGCCGCGGGGGAAGAGTTGCAGAAAAAACCTGAAGTCCCGCCTGGATTGACAGAATCGCTCCCTGCCACCTAGGTAGCTCGATGCAGAAGCTGCGACCGCGCAGTCCCTACGAAAAATTAGGCGGCTACGTCCACCTGCCGCGCTTGATCGACAAGGCGCGTCTCCATCAAAAAGGATTGCTCAACGGCTACAACTACAAAACGGTCGGCTTCGATAAACATCTTTTGTCCTTTTTGAAATTGAATGGCGACGAATTTGAGCAAGTCGCAAATCGGCTCGATGACGACGAGGGCATTCTGGGATGGGTGCAAAAAAATGCGGCCAAGCATTCCGCGGAAGAGATCGCGCATTGGAACGACGAAATGATTTCGCGCCATCCGGATACGGCGGCCAAGCGCGCGCGCTTCGTTCATTTCCTCAAGGAAGCGGGCGGCGAAGGGCGCAAAGACATCAAAACGTATTTCGACCTCATCGAGTTCGACGAAGGCCGGTTGAAATAAATCCGTCCATCCCCGGAGGCAAAATCGAAAACCGTGGCCACGCTGCCTGTGCCGCTGAG
>DAIOVO010000054.1:0-19480 GCA_036758965.1 Chthoniobacterales bacterium | reverse complement strand
GCTCGATGGATTTGTTTCGGCGAAAACACGCGCCAGTTTTGCCGCTGTTCTCAAGCTAACAAGAGATGAAACGAGCGGAAAATGGAAAACCGAATACGACTTCGGCGACAAGGTCGATCTCGCGGCGGTCGAACCATTCTGGACCGATCCTGCCACGGGGGCGCAATGGTGCGAGGCGGGATCGAGCTACATTTTGCGGGAACGCGCTAATGGCGAATGGAAACAGGCCCTGCGCCTGCCGCGCTTAATGTGCAAAAAAGAACTCGGACGCGAACAGGCGGTGCAGTTAGTCGAGAAGGGAAAAACGGATTTAATTCACGGCTTCATCTCGAAAAAAGGGCGGCCATTCGACGCGTTCCTCGTGCGGAGCGACGGCCGGATCCGCTGGGAATTTCCGCCGCGCGCTCCGAAAACCGGCAAGGAAGGCAAGTCCGGCAAAGCGCGCCCGAAGATTGATCTCTCGAAAGCGGATTTGGTGGGCGAGAGCAAGGTGCACCATGGAGAGTTGGTGGAAATCGAAGGTGCATATTACGTCCGCAAACCGGCGCAAGATAATCGAGCGGTCTTCAAAGTTTCCAAGCAGCTTTGCCAGCACGAAATCACGCGCGACGAAGTCAAAGAACTGCTAGCTGAGGGCAGATCCCCTTTGATCGAGGACTTCGTTTCCAAACGAGGAAACAAATTTTCCGCTTATCTTGTGCTTTCGGCAAAGAAAGACAAAGCGGAGTTCGAGTTTCCAAGTCGCAACTAATCCGCGGCACGTCATCATTTTGTCGGTGGCGGGACGCTTGACGACACAATTACTTGTGTGATAAGTCCTCCGCCACACTATGCGTTGTCCGAAGTGCGGATCGCGAGACGACAAAGTCATCGATTCGCGCCAGTCGCGGGAGGGTCAGAGCATTCGCCGCCGCCGCGAATGTCTCAAGTGCACGTTTCGCTACACCACTTACGAAGAAATCGAGCGCTCCGACTTGCGCGTTATCAAACGCGATCGCTCGCACGAACCGTTCGACCGACGCAAGTTGGTTAATAGCCTCGCGAAAGCATGCGAAAAACGCTCCATCAGTCTGGTGGTGCTCGAGCAGACGGTTGACGAAATCATTCACGAAATCGAGACCGGCGGTCGTGAAGTGCCCTCGGCTAAAATCGGCGCGCATGTCATGGCGAAGCTGCGCGACATCGATGAGGTCGCTTACTTGCGCTACGCCTCGGTGCACCAGCGTTTTGAAGAAGCGGACGAATTTGTCAATGCCATCCAGGCGCTCGGGCGGCGCGTGCGTTCCAGTGCACAACAGCGCGAACTTTTCCCCGCAGAAAAACGCTAATGGTCGCTTTCAAGGAAGAATTTCCCTATCTCAAATCCGAATCGGGACAGCTATTTGAGTTTGACCAGCGCTGGCTGCGCGAAGCCATCACCCGAGCGGCGAACGACGCCGGTTATCCCAGTTGGTGGCTAACCGACCACGTCACCGAGAGCATCGCTTTTTACCTGCGCTTGCGGAACGACGAAACATTTGTCGCCTTCAATCAGCTTTCGCAAACCGTCCGCTACGTTTTGAGCGTGATTGGTTACAAGGAAATCGGCCCGCACTTCACTCCGCGGCCGCCGCCCATTACCATTTCTCTTTTTGAGCTCGCCCAGTCTGCTGCAGCCGGCTACGAGCTGGCTTTTTTCGAGGGCCTTTCGCGCCGGATCGAAGGCCTGATTCACGCCCAGGTCGAGCGGGTGCAATTTGTGAGTCTTAACTCTTCTGTAAAACATCTTCGGGGCGCGCGCATCTGGTCACGCGCCTGCGAACAATTACGGGCCGAAATTGTGGCATTTGTTCGCGAGAAAATTGCTGCCGCCCCCGGCCTTCAAACCTTGAATTGTTCTCTACGTTAAAACCGTGACCATCTTCGAAAGGATTATCGCCCGCGAAATTCCTGCTGAGATCTTGTTAGAAAACGATCGCTTGATTGCGTTTCGCGATGTCAATCCGCAGGCGCCGGTGCACGTCCTGATTGTGCCGAAACGTCTTTTACCTCGTCTGGCGGATGCGGGCGCGAAAGATCGCGAGCTCTTGGGCGATCTTTTACTCGCGGCCGGCGAATTGGCCCGGAAGCTGGAGTTGAAGAACGGATTTCGCGTCGTCATCAACAGCGGGCCCGACGCGGGAGAAAGCGTGCCTCATCTGCACGTTCACTTGCTGGGCCAGCGGCAGTTGAATTGGCCGCCCGGCTAATTATTCCTTCACGATCACGGGCGTATCTTCGCGCGCGTTTTCGAAAAAATGTCTCGCCATTCGCTCGGGCAGGCGAATGCAACCGTGCGATGCGCGAAAACGCGGCACATAACCGGCATGCATTCCGTAGCCGCCGTTGAAGCGCATGAAGAACGGCATCCGCGCGCCATCGAAGTGCGCGCCGCGCGGCCGGTCGTCCTTGCGCACATCAATATTTGATTTCACCACGTTGTTATCCGCATCCACGTAATCTCCGAATTCACTGGAAACGTGGTGCTCATCTTTCTGGGTCACGCGGTAGTGGCCGGGCGGCGTATCGAATCCCTTGCGCCCGGTCGATACCGTGCTCTCCCCAACCAGCGCCTTGCCCTTGTAAAAATAGGCGCGCTGTTCCGAAACGTGCACCACGATTCTGGCGTGACCTGAAACATCGTCGCCGCGCCAGTAGCCCCCCGGTGATCCGAGCGTCGGCACAAAATCCGGCGCGCGCGTGTTCACCTGGTCCGCTAACTCTTCGCAGCTCGCGAGCAAACCGGCAGCCCCGATCAGAGCGAGGAATTTGCAAAGACACTTCATGGAGGCGCGGATAATAGACGACTCCCCTTTGAAGGCAAGAAACGTGCGCGCCGGGCGACAATCCTCCGGTCCGCCTCAATTGACGATTTCAGAGATCAAAATAGACTACTTTATCGCTTCCACCGCGCCAGCATCAGTTAAGGAAACCGGCTCGACCGCCGTCCAATCGCCCATTGATCTTGGGCAGTGGATAAAAGCCAACGAGCATCTCTTCAAGCCGCCGGTCAGCAATCGCTACCTTTACGATGGTCGCGATTTTTTCGTCATGATCATCAAGGGGCCGAATGCTCGAAACGATTTTCATCAGGTTGATTCGGAAGAATTTTTTTATCAGCTCAAAGGCGACATCAAAGTGCGGATGCGCGAAGGCGATCGCATTGTCGATCATCTCGTGCGGGAAGGTGAAACTTTTTTTATTCCGCCCAATGTGCCGCACGCGCCGGTGCGGCCGCCGGACACTTTGGGAATGGTGGTCGAGCGGCGGCGGCCGCCGGGTGAAGCCGAGCACGTCATCTTTTATTGCCCAAAATGCGAGGCGTTGGTCGAAGATATCGAATTCGATTGCGGCGATATCGTGCAGCATTTCAGCCAGGCCATGCTCGATTTTTGGAACGATGACGCCCGGGGCACCTGCAAGAATTGTGGAACAAAAGTTCCGCAGCCAGAACCGGTAAAACCTTTTAAATAGCGCGCGCGAATTCGGCTGCGCACTTCTGCGCGGCGCGCACAATCGCGGCCGGAGTTTTTCCGCTGGCCGAAGCTTTTTCGATTTCCGCCACCAATCGCGATCCCACCACCGCCGCATCGGCATAGCGCGAAACGCGTTTCGCTTGCGCGACAGTTGCGATCCCAAACCCAACCGCAACCGGCAGCTGGCTGACGGCTCGGATGCGCCTGACTAATTGGCGCGATTCATCAGTACTATCGCGCGCGCTCCCAGTAACCCCGGTGCGCGAGACAGCGTAGATAAAACCGCTCGCTACTTTCGCGATTTTCTTCAATCGCTGGGCGGACGTAGTGGGTGTGACGAGAAAAATAAGATCCAGCGCGTGTCTTCGCAGAGCCTGGTGAAGTGGCGCGGCGGCTTCAACCGGCAAATCGACCGCCAGAACTCCCGCGATCTTTCCCTCCGCCGCGGTGCGGGCAAACTGTTCGATTCCAAATTGCAAAATCGGATTGTAATAGCTGAAGAGAATAATTGGCGCCGTCGGGCCGTGCGTTTTCAACATTCCAAAAATTTCTCGCAGGCAGGTCCCATCTTCTAACGATTGCTGGGATGCTCGCTGGATAACAATGCCATCAGCCGTCGGATCGCTGAATGGCACGCCCACCTCAATTGCGACCGGATTGAGCCTGCCAAGCGCAACTAATATTTTTCCGGTCGTCGCCAGATCAGGGTGTCCCGCAACGACGAAAGGAATAAATCCGCGCCTTTGTTCCGCAGCGAGCTCGCGAAAGCGCTCGGTCAGCAGGGTCATTTGTCTTTCGGCTCAGAGCTAACAAGATCTTTATCGCCGCGCCCGGAGAGATTGACCACGATCGTTTGGTCGCGCGAAAGTTTTTTTGCCAGCCGCAGGGCATGCGCGATCGCGTGCGCCGATTCCAGCGCGGGGATAATTCCTTCGAGGCGAGCCAGGCGGTGAAAACCGCGCAAAGCTTCGTTGTCGCTCGCCGAAACGTATTCAACCCGCCGGCTTTCACGCAGGAAGGAATGCTCCGGCCCAATACCCGGATAATCCAAACCGGCGGAAATGGAATGAGTGTTTGAAATCTGCCCGTCCCTATCCTGCAAAACGAAACTAAAAGTGCCATGTAGCACGCCGGGCTTCCCGCCCCCGCCGCGACGAAATCGAGCGGCGTGTTCGCCGGATTTTTTCTTGCGCCCCCCGGCTTCGACCCCGATCAATCGCACCTTTTTATCCCCTAGGAATGGATGGAAAAATCCGATGGCGTTCGATCCGCCGCCGACACAGGCGACCAGCGCATCCGGCAATTTGTCTTCGCGCGCGCGAAATTGTCGCCGCGTTTCTCGGCCGATGACGCTTTGGAATTCGCGCACCATCAGTGGGTACGGATGTGGCCCAAGCGCGCTGCCGAGAAGATAATAAGTGTCACGCGCGTTCGCGACCCAATCCCTTAACGCCTCGTTGATTGCGTCTTTGAGAGTTTGCGATCCGGACTCGACCACGCGCACATCCGCGCCCAACAGGCGCATTCGCAAAACGTTCGGCGCCTGGCGCCGGACATCCTCCGCTCCCATGTAAACAACACAATCGATTCCGAACAAGGCACAGACAGTGGCGGTCGCTACCCCGTGCTGGCCCGCGCCGGTCTCCGCGATAACGCGCCGTTTGCCCATCCGTTTGGCTAACAATCCCTGAGCAAGCGCGTTATTGATTTTGTGTGCACCAGTGTGCAGCAAATCTTCTCGTTTCAGAAAAATGCGCGCCCCGCCCGCGAACTGCGTCAGTCGGGCAGCAAAGCTGATCGGCGTCGGCCGTCCCGCGTAATCGCGATTCAATTGTGCCAGGCGTTGTTGAAAATCGCGATCGCGCCGTGCGGAAAAAAAAGCGTGCGTCAGCTCTTCCAAAGGCGCGACCAGCGTTTCGGCGACGAATCGCCCGCCAAATTTGCCCCAGAATCCCTGCGCGTTCGGTTCCGAGCGGAAGCTTTTCATTTTGTTGATGCCTGCCGCACGGCTTGGAGAAAATCCTTCACCCTGCAGAGATTCTTTTTTCCCGGACGCATCTCCACTCCCGAACAAACATCCACCGCGAAAGGTCGTACGACGCTGATCGCCCGCGCCACATTTTCACTCGTCAATCCGCCCGCAAGGATCAGTCGTTCGACGCGCCCATCCTGCTTTGCCGCCTCCGACCAAGGGAAAGTTTTTCCGGTCCCGCCAGGATTGAGGTCGCACCAGCTATCGAGGAGAACGGCGTGACATCGATAGCGGGCGACGGCAGCGAGTGAAAAATGCGGACCGACGCGAATTGCTTTAATGGCGAACGGGGCTTCGACTTGATCGGCGTACTCGGGCGACTCGTCACCGTGCAATTGCACTGCCTCAAGCCCAAAGTCGAGCACGGTAGTTTTCACAAAATTGAGATCTTGATTCAAAAACACGCCTACGAATTTGCAGTCGGCGAATTGCCCGCGCACCCCGTCGAGGATTTCGACGGCAGTGCGCCGCGAGATGCAGCGTGGGCTTCGAGGCGAAAAATTCAGTCCGAGCAAATCGACTCCCAATTTTGCGCAACCGATGGCGTCCGCGAGGTTGGTCACGCCGCATACTTTTACACCCACGCGATTCTTAAAATCGATCACGTCGAGAAAATGCTTTTTCCTCTGCCACGTAACTGTTGAAGCAACGCCGCCAGATCTTGCGCGCGCATGAGCGACTCGCCCATCAAAACCGCGCGATAACCGTACTCTTGCAATCGTTGCACCTGGTCCGGTGAAGAGATGCCGCTTTCGCTAACTAGAAGTATATTGCTCGGAGCGAGGGGCGCGAGTCGGAACGAGATTTCGAGCGATACCGTGAAGTCGTGCAAGTCGCGGTTGTTCACTCCAATCAAACTCGCGCCCGCGCTCACGGCCCGATGCATTTCCTCTTCGGTGTGAACTTCCACCAGCGCGTCCAGACAAAATGTTTCTTCCGCCAGGGTGCGAAACTGCAGCAATTCGCGGTCACTCAGCGCCGCCGCGATCAGGAGTAGCGCGTCCGCGCC
The DNA here is from genome assembly GCA_036758965.1 of Chthoniobacterales bacterium. GTDB lineage: Bacteria > Verrucomicrobiota > Verrucomicrobiia > Chthoniobacterales > UBA10450 > AV69. Next base: position 12,945 of record DAIOVO010000054.1, on the reverse strand, counting down.
CGCCGCCGCGGTTTCCAGAATTTGAAATTCATCGATGATAAAATCTTTCCGCAAAATTGGAAGCGCCGTCAGCACACGCGCTCGATGCAAATCTTCTAACGATCCCTGGAAAAAATCCGGCTCGGTCAAAATCGAAATGGCAGAAACTCCCGCTGTCTCATAAAGAGGAAGAATTGCGCCGAGATCGGCGTCGCGCCGGATTGCGCCAAGCGAGGGCGAAGCGCGTTTGAATTCCCCGATGATTTTCATCTCGTCGCCCTTCTCCAATGCCGCGCGCAATCGATGCGGACTTTTGCCCGAGCGAGCGGTTTTTGCCGCTTGGGCTAACGTGTCTTCGTCTGCGCCCGTGCGATCACATGCGACTTGCGCCCGGCGTCGCAAAAGAATTTCCTGAAGAAAGTTTTCCTTCTGCATCAAGTCACCAGAGTGGCCACCGATTTGTATTGTTCGTAGGAGCTCGTCGCCGCGATTTTCCGCAGAATCTCCAGCGCCGTCCAAAGTTCACCGAAGGTGTTGTAGAGCGGCGAAGGTGCGAAACGAATGAGATTGGGTTTTCGAAAATCTGGCACTACGCCGCGCGCGCGCAGGGCCAGCGCGATGGATTGCGCTTCTTCGTGCTGGATCGAAACATGCCCACCGCGTCGATTCGCTTCACGCGGCGTCGCGATTTCGAATCCAAGTTCCGTTAGCTGCTGCGATTCCACCGCTTGAATGAGAAAATTCGTCATCGCCACCGATTTCGCGCGGATATTTTCCAAGCCAGCTTCTTCGATCGTGCGCAATGCCCCGTCGATCGGCGCCATGCTCAACACCGCCGGCGTGCCGATTTGCAAGGCCGAGGCGCCCATGCCCGGGAAAAATTCGTCCGACATCTCGAACATGTTCTCCTTGTGCGAACTCCACCAACCGGCGAGACCGGCATCTACCACGCCGGTTTGGTTGAAGTGGCGCCGATTGAGATAGAGACCTGCGACCGCGCCCGGTCCCGCGTTCAGCCATTTGTAGTGCCCCCAGCCGGCGAAGTCCGCGTTCCAATCGTCCAAATAATGCGGCATTACGCCCACGGAATGCGATAGATCAAGACCAATGATGACGTCGTGTGCGCGCGCGACCCGACAAAGTCTTTGCAAATCCAAAAGCTGCCCGGTGGTATAAACGACCGAGGGAAAAAGCGCCATTTGCAATTCAGGATCACGCAACGCTTCTTCGATTTTTGTTTCGTCCAAAAATCGAGATTCATCTGCCGGAACAATGACGATGTTTTCATCCGGATCTAATCCACGCAATCGTAGGTGACTTCGCAAAGCGTAGCGATCAGTCGGAAAGCTGTGCGCATCGATCAGGACTTTGCGCCGGTGCGCCTGCGGCCGATAAAGGGTCGCCAGCAGTTGATGCAGGTTTATCGTCATCGAATTCGCGATCGCAACTTCGTCCGCAGCGGCCCCGACGAGCTTCGCGACCCGCGCGGCCAGCGTCTCCGCCATGGTGAACCAGGGCGAATCGCCATCCAGCCAGCCAGCGATACCGCTGGATTTCCATCTTTCTAAGACTTCAAGAAGCGTTTCTTCGGCGTCACGCGAAAGCAGGCCGAGGGAATTTCCGTCGAGGTAAATTTGCCCCGGGCGACAATAAAAACGTGCGCGGAATCGGGCGAGTGCATCGGAGTCATCCAATTCACGTGCCAGGATTTTTGATGGTTGTTGTTGCATGGTTTTGACTAGTTGGGAGAAAACAAAACGCTTCTGCGTAGGAAACGCTGCTTTAAGCAGAGCGAAGCGAAGGGCTTCGAGTTACCCGCCCGCGCCGCGCGCGCGGCACCAATATCCGCGATAAACAGGTCGCGACGGCACAAAAAAATGCGCGCGATCGTCGCGAGAGCTACTGTTCACAATTGTTCTATAAACAGAGAAACGCGACTGGGCAACGAATTTTCCGCCGGCTTCCGCTTCTCCTGCGGACGCAACGCGATTAATATTTGGAATCGCGAATGAAAATCGACCTGCACACTCACATCTTGCCGAAAACCTGGCCCGACCTTGACGCGAAATACGGCTACCCAGGTTTCGTTAGGCTCGAACATCACCGGCCATGCTGCGCGCGGATGATGATTGGCGAGCGATTCTTTCGCGATATCAACGACAATGTCTGGCATCCACCGCGTCGCCTCGAAGAAATGGATCGGGCTGGCGTTTCCATGCAGGTGCTCTCGACCGTCCCTGTGATGTTCAGTTATTGGGCGAAACCAAAAGACGCACTCGATCTTTCACGACGGCTAAATGATCACATCGCCGAAGTGGCGCGGGAATATCCGACCCGTTACGCCGGTTTGGGCACGCTTCCTTTGCAGGACCCTCAACTCGCCGCGGCCGAGCTCGAACGCTGCGTGCGCGAGCTGGGGTTGCGTGGCGCCGAAATCGGCACCCACGTTGATCCCAACGAATATTGTCACGGCCCGGATTGCCGCAACCTCGACCACGAATCGCTCAACGCGGTTTGGGATACGGCGGCAAAAAATAACGCCGCGCTCTTCGTTCATCCCTGGGACATGATGGGCAAAAAGCGGATGCCGAAATACTGGCTGCCGTGGCTGGTAGGAATGCCTGCTGAGACCTCGTTAGCTATTTGTTCGATGATGTTTAGTGGCGTCTTCGATCGCTTCCCGAAATTGCGCGTTGCGTTCGCCCACGGCGGCGGCTCATTTCCATTTACCATTGGCCGAATCGAACACGCTTTTCATGTTCGCCCCGATCTAGTCGCGATCGACAACAAGAAGAATCCACGCAGCTATTTGCGCAAGGGAAACGCTCCTGCCCGATTTTACGTCGATTCCTTGGTGCACGACGCCGAGGCACTGCGGATGTTGATTAATTTGTTCGGCCCGCAGCGCGTCGCGCTTGGTTCCGACTATCCTTTCCCACTTGGCGAAGCGAAGGCCGGCGATTTGGTCGAATCAATCAGCGCGCTCTCCAGCGAAGACAAAGCGCAAATCATGGCGGGAACCGCGCGCGAATTTCTGGGTCTCGATTCCTGAATCGCGGGGCGAGCTACATCTCTTTCCGAATCGCCCAGAGATCGGGGAAGATCGGTTTGAAAAGCGATTGCAGAAGAAACGGGACGCCGGGCGAACCGCCCGTGCCGGTTTTGGCGCCGATGGTGCGCTCGACCAACTTAATGTGGCGGTAGCGCCATTCCTGCAAGCCTTCATCGAAGTCGGTCATGAGCTCGAGGAGAATGGAAACGTCCGGCGATTGTTTATAGAGACGAAGAATTTCCTGTTGCACCGGTTCATTAGGTTCGTTCGGTTTGGTGAGGTCGCGATTTTTTAATTCAGCCGGTATTTTCGCGCCGCGCGTTTCGAGAAACTGGTAGAAATGATCGATGACGGTGGATTCGCTCACACGCGCCCGCAATCGCTCCGCTCCGGGGAAATCGGGTTTCACCTGGGCGAGCGCCACCTGGCGTTTATATCCCAGCAAGAATTCGAGCTCACGAAACTGGACGGATTGAAAACCGGAAGCGGTTTCGAGCCGGTCGCGAAAACTGGAAAAGGAGGAGGGCGTCATCGTTTCCAGGATGTCGATCTGCGCCACCAGCACTTTCATGATGGTGCGAGTACGCTTGAAAGAGTGGATCGCGCCGTAAAGATCGCCCGCGGAAAAATCGCGCTTAATTTTTTCAAATTCGTGCAGGAGTTGTTTGAACCAAAGCTCGTAGGTTTGATGAATGATGATGAACAACATCTCGTCATCGTGTTCGGGCGGCGAGGAACGCGGCTTTTGGAGCGTGAGCAGCTTCTCGAGGTCGAGATAGTTGGCGTAAGTCAGCGGTGGCATCGCAATTAGCTAACGATTCATAGGATTAGCGACTGGCGTTGTAAGCGTTCTCCAGCGCGGCAATGTCGAATTTCGTCATCTGCATCATCGCCTGCATCACGCGTTGGACCCGTGCCGGGTCTTTGTCTTCAATCATTTTAAAGAAAGCTTTCGGGACGATCTGCCAGGAAAGCCCGTACTTATCTTTCAGCCAACCGCACTCGACGGTTTTGCCGCCGCCAGCGGTAAGTTTTTCCCAGTAATAATCAACTTCTTCCTGGTTCTCACAGTTCACGACGAAGGAAATCGCTTCGGTAAACTTGAAATTTGGGCCGCCGTTGAGCGCGACGAATTCCTGCCCGTCGAGCTCGAAACCCACCGTCATGATCGAGCCGGCCTGGCCCGGGCCCTCCTCGCCCCAATGCGTGACGGAAGTTATTTTTCCTTTCTTAAAAACCGAAATGTAAAATTGCGCGGCTCCTTCCGCTTCCGTGTTGAACCAAAGAAATGGACTAATCTTTTGCATTCTCTTAACTAAGACCCTCGGGTGCGCGATGACAAACACGCGGCTTCAACCCGATGGTGATTCAACGGCTGTAGGGGTTAACGCCGGCGAAGAAACTGCAGCCGCGCGAGGAGTTCGTGCTTTCCGCGCGTGCTTAATGTGGGGACTTGCGCTCGGCGTCTCGGCCGCCGCTGGCGAACCGCGGAGTGCCGCCGCCAGCGCTTGAGTTTCGCGGGTTCGATCCACTTTATGCACAATCGTCGCTGGCCGGTGTTGCTTGCGGTATTCTTTCACTGCCACTCCGAACAAGATCATCAGGACCACAAAAATGACGACGCGCTTTTCTTCCGGAGTAAGAGCGAAGAGCGTCATTTGGGCGCCGCGCGCGAAGACTTGGCCGCGAGAGAGACCCGCCCAACAATTGTTAGCATGAGACAACCGCCGATGAGGCCGAACGGAATCATGAAGTAGAAATAATAATCCCAGCTCTTGTCGAGCAGCCGACCCAAAAACACACCTGCCAGGCTGGCGCCGAAATATTGAAAAGAATCGATCAGCCCGGAAGCGAAGCCAGCCATCTTCGCGCCGCCGATATCCATCGCTGCCGCTGTGCCGAGAATCGAATGGGTGGAATTCGCGGTCAGCGCGATGATGATTAAAAAAAATATCGCCGCATCGGCGGAATGAAATTGTGCCGCCAGAAAAATGATGCCGCTCTCGAGAAAATAGAGGCCGGCCGCGACAGGCGCGCGCCGCCCGCCAAACCAAACATCGGAAATGTAGCCGGAAGCAAGCGAGCCGAGAGTCGCGACCAGCGGCAGAAGATAGGCGACAATTTGAAAACGACCCGAGTTCAGGCTGAGATGGTAAACATCCTGGAGATAACGCGGGAACCATTGATCCACCGCCTGTCGCACCGGGCCGGTGCAGGCGTAGGCGAGAGCGACAATCCAAACAACCGGATTTGTCCCGACAATTCTTAAAACATCGAGCACGCCCACTTCCACTTTGCCGCCTACTTCTTCGTCCGGATTTACGGTTGGGAATCCCGCTTCTTCCGGGGATGGTTTCACTACTAAAGCGAAAAGAATGGCCATCGCGGCCGTGACCGCTGATGGCACCCAAAAAACCCAGCGCCAATGCAGCGGCGGAATTCGCAGAAGTGAGCCGAGCGCGAAACCAGCCAGCAATGCCGGGCCGAGGGAATTAATTCCCCAGCGCCCGAGATTAATCATGAACCCGAAAATTCCGGCGAAGCGCCCGCGTTCGTTTGGTCGAAACCAGGCCGCGTTGATCTTGATCATGCCCGGCGCGCCGAAGGCCTGGAGATATTGATCGATGCCGCGCACCGTCACAAAAAGCGCCAGCAGCCCCCAGAAAGATGCGACGCCGAAGAGCAAATTCATTACTACCGTGCCGACCGCGCCGATGAGCATGGCGCGCTTGCCGCCGAGTCGATCGGTCATCAAACCATTGATGATTTGGCCGAAGCCGTAGGCGAGGAGCGCGGTGGTAATAATCGCGCCCATCTGGGTCTTGTTAAACCCAAACTCATCGCTGATCGATTTGTTAGCGATGGCGAAGTTGTAGCGACAGAGGTAGAACGACGCGTAGAGCAGACCGACGCAGCCCCAGTTCAAGCCGCGGCGAGCACGGAACCCTGGAGGGTGGGGGGCATCCATCCAGGGCGAGAATGGAGATTCCGCCCGCGCAATTCAAATGCGAACTTACTGCCCAAAATAAATCGTCTTCACATTGCAGAATTCGCGAATCCCTTCCGCGCCCAGCTCGCGGCCGTAGCCAGAGCGTTTGATCCCACCGAAGGACCCCTATTCTCTACTTTGCAAACTTGCCTCCGGCTGCGTTTGCGGCGAGCACTGTGCGAAAAGTAAAACAACAACCAAATCGAGAGCTGCTACTGGCCGAAAACTAAACCCAGCCACTGTCCAGAAATCGGGACAACGTCACAACCACATCCAGTAAAAAAGTATAGAAATTGGGGACTAACCCCTATTGCCTTGGGGCTGGAGCTATTTCGAACAAGGTATCCGCGAGTTAAGGCAGCTGTTTATTGGCACGAGAGCTGGCAAAACGAAGATGGTTCCTACGGCAATCTGCATGTGAACTCGTCGGTGGAATGGCTCGAAGCCTACCGCGCCGGGGTAGCGAATCCGGCATGGCTGGGGCAATTGCTTCTGCGGCCCGTGCCGAAGAAGTAAGCGTATTTTTGTGAGTTTCAAATTCCAAGTATTAAGCCGCGACCCAATTGTAACCCCAAAAGCTTTTGCGGATCGAGATAGCTTGAGCCGAGAGAAGAAACTCTTTCTTCTAAAAGAGGAAGTTACTTCCAGCTTCGCCCGAAATCGGTTGTATGAAGTTGAATTTCCCGCGGCGAGTTTTCTCCGACTACATTAAGTGTCATCGTTCCATTTCCGCTGGAGTGGAGGTCTATTTCAAGGATTTCCGAAGATCGGATTTGGCGGTCAGGCACGTCACGTTCCAAATTGAATCGGCTCCAACTTACGCCTTGGTTAGTGCTAACCGCATAGTCGCAGCCAAAGAAAACATAACCAACGTGATCATCAACGAAGCGGAGATGCTTTTCAGGAAGCGGTTTTGGTTCATTCGCGCGTACTCCCATGAACTCGTGAAATTTGTTGGAATGTGGCAGCGCGGATTCAAACATATAATAAGTATCGTCTGGCATCCCTTCTCGCGTTTCCTCGTAACTAATAACTCGTAGACCGAAGCTACCGTTGGCCGCCGCAAAGTGGTCTTTTATGATCAGCGAGTTTCCTTGATTGTCCCAAATAAACCTGTCGGTATCCCACCTGTAAGCAACCACTGTATTCTTGGCGGAAAAGGCGAGGAGCAAGAGTTTTTCATTTTCCAGCACTCTTGCCGAGCATGACCATTCCTTGTTGTCGTCTGAATCAACCACATCTTTATGCTCCCTACCATCGGGGCGAATGTGCAACAGTTCGGTCGTGTAGAAATCTTCGTAGTTCCAGTATTGACTCACCTCGAATCGGTCGCCCGCTTTCGAATGTGCAGAGCACAGACGAATTTTCCGGCCTGTAATGACGTCGGGAGGCCAGACGTAGTAGGAGCATTTACTCAAAACGAATACGACCGCGATCGCTAGAGGAGCTAAAATGGCGAAGCTTCTTCGCGAAATCGCTTTCATGTCGCGTAGTTTCTAGCCATAGCTAATTATATGCTCGTTGGACTGACCCTATTCTTGATCTCTATACTTGTCTGAGAAGCCGATTTGACCATAACCGCTGCGCCGCCATTTTCAAAGGTCGCGCAGTCGCTTGGCGTTCCCACTATAAGAATAGTGCTTCTCCGAACCTGCTAGCGCAAAGGTATAGAAATGTGGAACCGACCCCGATTGTTTTTCAGCGGTTTTGGCGGCAATAATGGTTTGGGCGGTGGTGCAGGCCGTTGTTGCCTGACCATCCTTGAGCCGTCCTTTAATAACCAATATCCTTTCGACTTAATATACTCAATTTCCTTGCGTAATGGAGGGAATAGGGGTCAGAAGCTAACATGAAAACAGTTTGGCGGAGCGTAAGCTTGGCGGCAAAAGGAAGGAACTGTTTTTATGAACTATGTTGGGATCGATTTGCACAAGAAGTATAGCGTGCTGGTGGCGGTGGACGAGCACGGAGAGGAGCTGGCGCGAGGGCGAGTAGAGGAGAACCGGCGGGAAGGATTCGCGCAGTTTTTTGCGCGTCTGGAGGGTCAAAGCAAAGTGGTCTTGGAGGCGTGCTGGAACTGGGGGCGCATCCACGATGTGTTAAAGGAGCTAAAGGAGGTGGAAGAAGTGGTGTTGGCCCATCCTTTGAAGACGCGGCTGATTGCCGAAGCGCAGATTAAGACTGATCGGCTGGATGCGCTGGCCTTGGCGACGCTGCTGCGCGGGAAGCTGATTGCGCGGGCGCATATTCCCGACTTTGCCACCCGGGCGCGCAAGGACGAGCTGCGGCAGCGGCTCTACTGGGCGCGGTTGCGCACCCGTATCCGCAATCGGGTGCACGCGCTCTTGGATCGGCAGCCGGAATTGCAGATGCCGCAGTGCAGCGACCTGTTTGGAGTAAAAGGGATGAGCGCCTTAGCTAAGCTTGTCCTAGCGGAGCCGGATGCGACCTTGCTCAAGGAAGACTTGGAGCTACTCCAGCTGGTCAAACAACAGATCAAAGCCCAGGAAGCGCGGATTGTCCTCTTTAACCAGGGAGATGAAGCAACCGGCTACCTGCAAAGTATCCCTGGGATGGGCAAGATCCTGGCGGCGGTCGCGGCGGCCGAGATCGACTCGATTAGTCGCTTCCCGAGCGCGGCCAAGCTGTGCGCCTATGCCGGACTGGTACCCACCACGCATGGAAGCGGAGGCAAGGTTTACCAAGGCCATCTGCTCAAGAGTCGCAACAAGTGGTTGCAGTGGGCTTTCATTGAAGCGGCCTGGGTAGCGGTGGGTTGCTCGAGCTACTTCGGCGGCTTTTACCGGCAGCAGCGTGGGCGCGGAAAAAAACCCAACATCGCCATCACGATCGTGGCGCGGCGGATGTGCCGAATTGCCTTTACTCTGTTGCAAGAAAGGAGGAACTTCCAAGAGCACACTTTCCCCGGTCGCTCCCGAGTAGAACTGACGGTGGCCGCCTGAAAATGGCGAACACGCGTCTTGGGTCAGAATGGAGGACCGGGGATCTTATTTTACGATGTGCTTCAAGGAAGCTTCCTTTGCGAGCTTCGCAGCGAAGAGAAGTTTGATCGCGTTTCTTTCACACCCTGCACCCCGACTCTGAGCATTCAAACCACTAACTGAACTAACCTAACAATGACCTGACTAAATACCCGACAACTCTCGCTTGACACTCTCTTTCAGAGAAGTTCCACATTTCTATACTTTTCGCAGCAGGTTTGAAACGTAACCGGCACTTCCCACGGTAGATCGCACCTTCATACTCGATCCGTAACTGTCGGGGCACTTGTTTGCTGTACCGAATGCCCACCACCGCGTCAACGAAAAAAGTATTGAAATTGGGGACTGACCCCTATTCTCGCTTGAAATCGGGGACTGACCCCTATTCTTCACCCTGACCCCTATTTTCTCCAAATCTTAATTATTGACTAAGGTAGGGCTGATTGTAAATTACAGACAGCATATCAGCGACCGACTTAACGGAGGGACAACTCTTCCTAGTTTCTTTCGAAAGTTTTTGGCGACCCATGCTTTCCATCATCTTAAGAGACATTATCACAAAATCCTCCTCACATATTCCAAGGTCTTCGCAAATGCGATCGTGAGGTCTAATGGGTAACTGGCCAAGGTTGTTGTTGATTTGGAATTCTCTGTAAAAGCGCTTTGCGAACTCCTTTTCGATTCCACGTTTGACAAAGTAATTAATGAACGATTCTGGAGATTCACCTTCTCGGGCTTTCATCATTTGGTGATACCAACCTCCATTTGCCTTGGACAGAAACTTGCTCAACAGCTTTGTGCACATAACGGTTGTCTCCGTGTCTAGAATTTTGGTCCGTAGAACAGGGATTGCCCTGTTACCTCTACGTTAATCCGATTTGTTTCCTGCCAGGCAGGTTGGCTAGTTGCCCAAAACCCGATCCCGGCGTCGATCATCGCTACACCAACCCAAGGCGTAGCCCGGGCAAGTGCCCCGCCAATAGAGTTGGTCCCGAAAATACGAACTCCTTGAGGAAAATCGCCGGGGATTACCGAGCGAAAAAAAACGGATGCCGGTGACGTCGCGCCAACACTCCCCGCAGGAGTAATTGCCCCAGGATGGATTGCTTGGTACGGAATAATTGGTTGGCCGGAGGCCCATAAGCCCGCCCCAATGGCGGCAGTAGTAAGGCCAAACGAAGAACTGTCCGTTGCGTCGGCTATGTTTGCTAGCGGGTCAAAAGCGGAGAGAGGATCTGTAGGCTGTGATCCAAGAAACGGCGTAACGGGATTAACCGCCGGCAGAATGGGTTTTGGAGCCACGTGGAACAACGCGAGACCGAAGCCGGTAGTGGGCACGAGGCTAAAGTTGCCCGGGAGGACTAGTAGGTTCGGAAAGCCTATTCCCAGAGCTGGCGGAATGTTAGGGAAATTGCCGGGAGTGCTGGTGGTACCGCCGTCCGGATTTGGCTCCCCGTATTGACTGAAGCTTCCGTTGATAGTCACCCGTTCGGCATTCCCACCCGCGCCAATTAGCGCGCTCCCCACGCTGCTTAGCGCATCCCACAACTTTGGAAGGAAGTCCCAGAACCCAAGTCCGCTCGGGTCGCTCCACCTTAGCGGGTTGTTGCCGCAATAGCGATAGAGATTAGTAGCATCGCCGCCGAAGCTGGCCGGGTCACTTTGCAACAAGCGTCCCATGTCGGGCGAGTAGAAACGGTTTCTCAGGTCATACAATCCAATCTCGCTATACCACTGTTGCCCAGTGAACAGATGGCGGATGCCCCAGAGTGATGATGGGATTGTGCCACCGGAAGCGTTGAGGAAGATGGGAGTGCCTTGCAGGTCGTAGCGATAGGCTTCCACCAGTTGCCCCAGGTTATTGGCCAGGTGCGAGGTGCACCCGCTCGCATCCTGATAGTAATACCAGGAACTCGAACTACTCATGCCTTTCACAATACCGCTCGCGCCGTACAGATAGGCATTGGTCGGGCTGGTGGCGTTGGCGTTGTATTCCCCGATCAGGTCCCAGCCGTCATAGACGTTGTAGATCGGACTAGCGCTACCAATCTTGCGTGTGACCTGCCGATTTAACCCATCATAGGTGAAGGTATCGGTGGTGGCACCTTTCGCCGCGGTGCGCACCCGGCTCTGGGCGTCATAGGTGTAGGTAGAACCGTCAAAGCCAGTTTGCACGTTGCCTTTGTGATCATAGATGGCGGTAACGGTGTTGCGCTTGGTGTATTGGTTGAGCGAGTTATTGGTAATGGTGTAAGTGTCGGTCGGCCCGTAGGCGCTGAAACTGGTCCGGTTGCCGTTGGCGTCATAGACGATTGTCTGTGCTCCGGCCCCGGTAGTATCGGGATTGGCAACATTGAGTTTGACCGCTTCCACCTGATCGGCTTGATCGTAACCAAACACGTCGCCCATACCGCCGTCGCGCTTGGTAAACTTGCGATTGCCTACGCTGTCATAATCGTAGCCGAGGGTGCGGGCAAGAGGCGCCGTGCTGCCGGCGGAGAAATTGTTCGTGATGCCCGTAGTCCGGTTCAATGTGTCGTAGCCGTAGGTGCTGTTGGTGCCGTTGCTGAGCGCGCGCGTGGTCAGGTTGCCATTCACGTCGTAATCGTAATTAGCTACGGTGGTCGCGCCGCTGACGATGGTATCGAGCTGCCCGCGCTGGGTGTAGGCATAGTTGAAGGTATAAGCCCCGCTGGGGTATTGCACCGAAGCGCGCCGGCCATCAGCATCATAGGTGTAAGTTAACGTGCGGTTGGTCACGTCCGCGTAGCGGGTGGTCTCGGTGTTGAGGAGATTATCGTTGTAATAAGCGCGCGTGATGGTGGCGTTGGTGTTGGTCACGGTTAACATTCGGCCCGCTGCGTCAAAGGTGAAGTTCACCGTCGGAGTGGTACCGCTGTCGTTCCAACTGGCTTGGGTCTCCCGATACAGGGCATCATACGTCATTGTCTCAACCGTGCCAAGCCGGTTGGTAAAGGTGTCGTTGCGGTTGGCGGTATCGTAATGCCACTTTTCGGTCGTTTGAGCCCCGTAGCTATCGGGCGGGTATGTCAGTTGCGTTTCTCTTCCCATCAAATCATAAGTGTAGGCGTAACTATAAGTGCTGCTGGTCGCAACCAGGCGCGGGTCTTTCATCGTTTGAATCAGGCCAGATTGATAATAGGTGTATTTGGTCACCGCATCGGGATCGGGGCTCTGTTTCGCGGTCTGTTGCAGCAACCGGTTCCTTTGGTCGTAGCTGTCGAAAGTCACCACCTGTCCGTTTGCCCGTGTGACCGATGCTTTCCGGCCTGCCTGGTCGTACTTGAAGCTGGTGACGTTGGTCTTGGGGTCGGTGACCGACATCGGCCGGTTCCGCTCGTCGTAGGCCGTAATAGTGATATTGCCTTTGGGATCTTTTACCTGGGTCAGGTTACCAGCGTTATCATACGTGAGGTAAGTCCACGCATCGTCGGCGGTGTTCGGTGCCTGACGAATAATTGCTTTCTTCAGATTATTGTCGCAATCAATATCGGTCTCCTGGCCATCGGCGGCGTTAAACTTAAAAACAAATGAAGCGGTGTGCAGGTAACTGCTGGATGTTCCCCAGCGCGTGTAATCACCGTAGGTAGTGTGGGGTAGCGGGTCGCCCACGTAGCGCAGAGGCGTAGTTGTGGTTAAAACGCGCCGGTAATCGTCGTAGGTGTAGCTGGTCAGGTGACCCAGCTCATCGGTGACACTGGTAAGGGTGCCATCGGAGAGCCGGATGTTATTAACCAAGGTATGGCGCGTGCCATCCACGGGATCGGTTGGATGAGTGACCGTCGTCACCTGGTTGCGATTGTTGTAGGCGTAGGTGATCGTATGATTGACATCACCAGCCCCGGCGCCGAGCGCATCGGTCACCGACTGGAGCCGGCCTTGGCTATCATAGAGATACCACG
>DAIOVO010000053.1:15052-19589 GCA_036758965.1 Chthoniobacterales bacterium | reverse complement strand
TTACAACGCCGCGCGCATGGCCGCCATCGGAGCGGGGCGATCGAACCAAAGCTCGAACGCCAGCGCGCCCTGGTGCAACAACATCGACCGGCCGTTTGCGGCGCGTGCTCCGGCTTCGCCCGCCGCCGCTTCCAACGGCGTCGAGTGCGCCGCGTAAACCGTGTCGTAAACCATCAGGTGCGGCGCCAGCAATCGCGCTGGCAGAGGCGAGTCATCCGCCCGGTTCAAACCCAGCGGCGTCGCATTTACCACCAGGTCGCTGTTGGCGATTTGAAAACGCAGAGCGCTTTCTTCCCAGGCGACGGCCTGCAACCGCGCTACCGGCCCCAGAACTTTCGCCCCGGCGAAAAATTCCCGCAGTTCCTCCGCCAGCTCCTTCGCTTTTTCCAAAGTGCGATTGACAATTACCAGCCGCTCGCAGTTTTCGCGCGCGCATTGCAGCGCAATCGCCCGCGCCGCCCCGCCCGCCCCCAGCAACAACACGCGCAAATCGCGCAGATCAAGCGCGAACTCCTCGCGGATCGCGCGCGAGAAACCTTTCCCGTCGGTATTCCACCCGCGCAATTTCCCCTGCTCCAGTTTGATCGTGTTCACCGCGCCGGCGCGCTCGGCATTCGCATCGATCTCATCCAAAAATTTCGGCGCCGCGATTTTATGCGGCACGGTGAGGTTCAGCCCGATAAAATCCAAATCGCGCATCAGGCCGAGCGCGTCGCCCAGTTCATTCGCCTTGATCTCAAAACGCCCATATTGCGCATCGATCTTGCACTCCTTCAAGGCCGCGTTTTGAATTTGCGGCGAAAAAGAATGCGCCACCGGATCGCCCAGGACACCGAGCCGAATCGGTTTGCCCGCCTGCTTCTTCCAGTTCCTGAGATCTGCCAGCTTGTAGATTTCTTTCACCGCTTTGCCTGCTAATCTAGACTATGACCACGCCCGCGGATAATCCCACTCCGTCCGACTTCATTCGCGATATTGTCGCAGAAGATATCCGGAGCGGGAAGTATCAAAAGATCGTTACCCGCTTCCCGCCGGAACCAAATGGCTACCTCCACATCGGGCACGCCAAATCGATTTGTTTGAACTTTGGCCTCGCGCGCGAGTTCGGCGGCATCTGCAACGTGCGCATGGACGACACCAATCCGGCCAAGGAAGAAAGCGAGTATGTCGATTCCATCATGGCCGACGTGCGCTGGCTCATCGATGGCTGGGCCGACCAACATCTCGGCGGCCAGCCTTTCTATACTTCGAGCTACTTCCAACAACTTTACGATTACGCCCGGCAACTGATCGAAAAGGGCAAAGCCTACGTCGATGACATGACACCTGAGGAAACCGATGAGTTCCGCCGTGTCGGCAAGGATAGTCCGTATCGGAAGCGGCCAACTAACGCAAGTCTGGAGCTTTTTGCGCGAATGAAAAACGGCGAGTTCCCAGATGGCTCGCGCACCTTACGAGCGAAGATCGACATGTCGGCGCCAAATGTCTGGCTGCGCGATCCCGTTCTTTATCGCGTCCGGCACGCCGAACATCATCAGACCGGCGCCACTTGGTGTATCTATCCGATGTATGACTGGGCCCATACCTTGAGCGACTACATCGAAGGTATCACCCACTCCGTTTGCACCCTCGAGTTCGAAGTTCATCGACCACTTTACGATTGGATTCTGGACGCGCTCGAGCTGAAGGAACCGCGCCCGCATCAATACGAGTTCGCCCGCCTTAACCTCACCTACACGGTCATGAGCAAACGGAAGCTCATCCAGTTAGTGACCGACAAGTATGTCAACGGATGGGACGACCCGCGCATGCTAACGATTTCTGGGATGCGCCGCCGCGGCGTCCCCGCCGGCGCCCTGCGTCGTTTCGCCTACCACATCGGCATCACCAAATACCCGAGCATGACCGATGTCGCCGTTCTCGAACACAGCATCCGCGAAGACTTAAACAAAACCGCTCAACGCCGCCTCGCTGTTTTGCATCCGATAAAAATAACTCTCACCAACTACCCCGAAGGCCAGGTCGAAGAGCTCGACGCCACCAATAATCCCGAAGACGAAAGCGCCGGCACCCGCAAAGTTCCCTTCGCGCGCGAGCTATACATCGATGCCGCCGACTTCATGGAATCACCTCCGCCAAAGTATTTCCGGCTCCGCCCCGGCGGCGAAGTCCGTTTAAAGTACGCCTACATCATCAAGTGCGAAGAAGTAGTAAAAGATAGCTCCGGCAAAGTGACCGAGCTTCGCTGCACCTGTGATCTTGAAAGCAAATCGGGCGGCGCCACCGCCAATCGCAAAGTAAAAGGCACCATCCACTGGGTCAGCGCGGCCCACGCCATCGAAGCCGAAGTAAGACTCTACGATCGCCTCTTCACCGTCCCGGAACCCGGCCTCGAAGGCGACTTCAAGTCCTTTGTCAACCCCCACTCACTAGAAGTAGCTCATGCCAAAGGCGAACCATCGTTAGCCAGCGCAGCCCCAGAAGACCACTACCAATTCGAGCGCCTCGGCTACGTCGCCCTGGATCCCGATTCCACACCTGACAACCTGGTATTCAACCGCACCATCACCTTGCGTGACACCTGGGCGAAACTGGAGGGACGAGCGCCGTCTCGTCCAGCCTCATCCCCTCCTCCCGCAAAATGAAAGTGATCGGGATAGAAAACGGCAAGGAACGGTTCCGGGGAGCGAATGCGGCTCGCGTTCGCGGACTTTTTCTCTTCGTGTCGTCTTGATTCATGGAACACCTCGCCAAGACAAATAAAAAATAACTAAAAGGAACCCATAGGCTCAAATCCATACTTGCAGTAATCGTCAGTTACATTGTGATGGTGGTCTTTTTATTCGCCGTCTTTACCGGTGCGTATCTCGCGCTCGGCCCCGAGCGCGTCTTTCAACCTGGCATCTACGCCGTCTCGCCGCTCTGGCTCGTGTTTTACGCAGTGGCGAATCTTTGCGCTGCGATCCTCGGAGGCTACCGTTGCGCGGCGATTAGTCGCAGCAGAAACACCTGCCGTGTGTTCGCGGCCATCGTCTTCGTTCTGGCGTTCCTTCTCTGCATTCCCGCCCTGCGCGCCGACCGGACGCCGCATGCGCGGACGGGCGACGTTCCAAACATGCAGGCGATGCACCAAGCTCAAATTCCAGCTTGGATGCACTTACTCAACCCGTTTGTCTGCGCAGTAGGCGTCCTGTGCGGCTCATGCAGGAAGCGGCACGCAGGATCGACTCCGCCCCAAACCTAGCGTTGCACTGCCCAATACCCCCGCCCGATAAAAGACGAAATAATGTTCGTTTAAAAGACGAAACTCACCTAATTGTAGTTAGGCTTATGCTCGCGTTCGGTGGTTGAACTACGCCCTAATATTTGTATTCTTCGGACATGAACACCGAATTCGCACCGCTCCTAAAACTGAGCCGCGCTGAACGCCTCCAACTTGTCGAAGATCTCTGGGACAGCATCGCACAAGAGGACGCTGAGTTGCCCGTGTCCGATGCCAAGCGCGATGAGTTGCGCCGCCGTAAGGAGCGATTTCTTCAGCATCCGGCCTCAGGCCGCACATGGGAGCAGGTCAGGCAGCGGGCACGAGCGCAGCATGATTGAGCGCGTTATTTTCACGTCCGAAGCCGATGATGACGTTGCGGAGTCCTACGACTGGTATGAGAGCCGAGAACCTGGTTTGGGAGAGGACTTCCTGCGCTGTATCGAAGCTTGTATTCACGGTGCCCAGCGCCATCCGGAGATGTATCCAGTTGCGATCGATGAGTTTCGTCGCGCACCGATTCGTCGCTTTCCATTCGAGATTTTCTACGAAGCGACCGCTGACAGTATCACGATTTATTCTGTATTCCACTGTTCACAAGACCCGCAGAAGTGGCGCGAGCGTCTCGGCCATTGAACCGTATAGGCCTAACCAGGCGATGCAGCCAACCGCTGGCCGGCGTACGCTCAAGTTTCCCATGACTCCAACCTCGTTTTCCGCTGCCATGCGCGCTCTCGCCAGCGGTGGCTGATCTTGTTCTCGTTAGACCTATGAAGCGTTACCTGGTTGTGATGGTGCTCGTGTTTATCGCAGGCGTCGTGCATGCAGGCTCCATCTCCAAGTTCCGAAACGAGGACGTGACCTACGCGCCACGACCTGAGTATCCCTACAAGGCGCGCCTTCACTTTCTGCAGGGCAGTGGCAGCTTCATCCTTCGGAGTGTGTTTCTTCGGGCTGCCACCCGCCACGGCCGGCATTCTGCTTGCGTTCTTCTGAGGCGTGGCTGAGCTTGAGATCGCTAGATGATAAGGGCGCACCCAAGAGTGTGGACAGTTTGGATAGCGTGGGTGTTCTTGGCTGCCTTTTTGGTTTTCTCCATCGCAACTGTCTCTGCGATAGACTACAGCAACGACCCGATTTCATTCACTACTGTCCTGCGAAAGGTCGGATTCTCAGGCTTCTTCCGTCACCTTTTCCAGCCGTGGTCCGTCGTTGCCGTGGCCGTCAGCGCCGTGCCGGTACTAATTCAATCTTTTGCGCGGTCGCGTCGGTGGC
>DAIOVO010000053.1:0-15042 GCA_036758965.1 Chthoniobacterales bacterium | reverse complement strand
GGGTTCCACTACTTTGTTTGGCCGGGCCGCTGGCGTTGGTGTCCTTCCCTCCGCTCTTAATTACGATGCGGTATGCTAGCGAGCACGGCTCAATCTGGGACCTGCGCTTTGGTTTCTCGCGATGCCGGACGTGGCGTATTCCACTTTCAATGCAATCCTTGGCCGTCAGGAGGGAGAGTTTTACGACGAAGGTTGGTTGATTTACGCGGCTTTTGGCTGGTGGAATCTTTTATGTTTTACTTTACTTGTTTACGAGTGGATCAGACCACGTGGATCTCTGGATGCGTCTGCTTAGTCGATGTGGCGAACCCGGAGGGTGTAGTCCTACCTTTGTCGAGAACTCAAGAACCGGATAAACGTATGAGTAAAGAGCGACTTATACAGTGGATCGCCCTGGCGGCAAACGGGGGCACAATTATTGGCCTTCTGATGGTGATCATGCAGTTGCAACAGAATCGCACATTAATGCGTGCGCAGGTCAGGAACGAACTTGCCACCACGATTGTCGAACTGCTCAACTCTTCGGCGGGCAACAGCCAGCTTGCGAGCGTATTGCGTCGCGCCGAGCTTGGCGAGCAATTGACCGCAGACGAGCAGTTCCAATTCCGCCTGCGCTCGAATGCTTTATTGCGCTACTGGGAGGACGTGCACTACCAATATCGCCTAGGCCTTTACGACACCGTGGAGTACTCAAGACAAAAGCCGCTTGGAAAGCAACATTCGCCAGCTCGGTTGGACTGGTGAATTACTGGTTTGAAGTCCGGAGGTTGTATTCGCCCTTATTCGCATCGGAGATCGATCGACTGCTGCCTCCGGCTGTTAAGCAGCCGGAGGCAACTCACCCATGAGAAAAGGGTAGCGATACATCTGAGGTAGTCCGCGCCCTAGAAGAATCACGTTCAACATTTCCTCTCGTTCCAAGTTGCACTCGGGAACGCTGGCCTCTGGCAGTTGGGCTGCCAATAACCCACCAACAAAACGGAAAAATGTTCGTGTCATAAGACGAGCTTTCGTCTAATCATCATTAGATGTTTATGACCACACGCTTCTTCCTCATCATCCTCGTCTTGTTATTTCCGACCGGCGCGTTCGCCACTGGGCTGGCGCCGTGGAAGTTCGGCATGACTAAAGCGGAAGTGGCCAGCTTCAAAGAGTTCGGTCCATATAAGACGTTCTCGAACGGTGACCTTGAGACATACAACGGCAGGTTCCACGATCATAAAGAGAATATTCAGTTCTTCTTCCAAGGCGGTCGGCTGCGTCGTATCGGAGTTTACCTCGGCGAAGGTACAGATGCGAAGAAGGCCGTGGCGACATTCGAACGCGCCTATCGCCTGCTTCAACAAGACTACGGAAAGATCGAAGTGCCGGAAGTGAAAGTCGGCGGCGGCGGGACACTGCCACCGACGGTGATTGCCGCCGGCGCGCTTGCGAACGCAGACGTCACCGGAAAGACACAGATGGCACCCGTCAAGCAGCCTAATGGCATGTTCGTATTTGCGAGCGCCTATCGATATTACTCGCGTGGTTCGAAGACGTTTGCCGTCGCAATCATGTTTAATCCGCGGTGATCCGCCTAAAACATATCAACCCAACAGCAACATGACGAATCCGCCAACTTCTGATGGGATGCAACGAAAGGTGAAGCGCCTTTCCGCCGCAGTGTGGATTCTCGTTATTCTCCTTTGCGCCACGCTGCTCGCTTCATTCCTGGTGCTGCTGGCGTTGGTCAAGTATCCAGTGCCTTACATGGTAGTGCGTCACTGGCTTGGCGTCTCAGACAGGCCGAGATACATAATCACTTATTACGATCGTAATCATGACGGACAGGTTGATCTGGAGATACACAAAGCCGATGCTACGGACTCAGACTGGGGGCTGACCGATACCAACTTCAGTGGCTACTACAACATGCTCTGGGTGCATGGCGTTCAAGCTAGATCCTATCCGGTTCAAGTGCCGATACCGGGCGGCGTTTCAATCACAAAAGAGCTTCCCAAGGAATATTAGGGACGGTAGCTGCGGGAGGGAACGTACTTAGGCGATGATGGCTTTCTTTAGGCTATGAAACGAGCGTGTCCGTAGCCGCGGTCGTTGGCCGCGTCAGCAGGAAAAGGAAAGCAGCCGGAGCCAGCAACCCCGGCTACAACAGGGACCGCCCTGGGGCGGCGCTAATAAAAAACTTCCCCTTGCAATAAACCTTCATTTATTACGAATCAGGCGGCCCAGATGCACGCTCCAAACGAATCAGCAATGCAAATGGACGTTTTCGGTTTCGCAGCTCTGGTGGTGACCGGTTTCACGGCCTGCGCCGAGTTCGGCTCTTATGCCTTTGTTCACCCAGTCCTGCGTCTCCTTCCACGGGAATACCACCTTCAAGTCGAGCAAGGGCTTCTGCGCACCTTTGGGCGCGTCATGCCCATACTAATGACTCTCAGCGTCATCCTCTCGGTGAGCTATGCAGTTCGCATGCGCCATCAGACCGCTTCGGCGCATGTGCTCTTTTGGGCATCGGCGGTTTCATTCGTCCTCGCTCTTATCTCCACCATCATTTTCAACGTGCCTGTCAACCTGGCCACTGGTCGCTGGGATGCTGCCAACCCGCCACCAGACTGGAAGGAGACTCGCAATCGCTGGGAATTTTTTCAAGGAATCCGTTCCTGGTTGCTTCTTACGGGCTTCGTGTTCCTCTGTTGGGCAGTTATGATACTTTGATGGCGTGCACCCACAGGTCTCCTAACCAATCGCTGCAGCTTCGCAAATTTTTTAAGTGTGCAGCACCTCCGAAGATTTTCGGCGACTCGTTGCAATAAACCCTGCGCCTTATTATAAATTGGTCCACAATGAAAACCTCACTCTCGAAGGGCTGGGCGGCTGATCTTATTCTCGTCAGGGGCTGATGAGCACGATGATTGACGGCGGTTGTTTGTGCGGGAAGCTGCGGTATCGGTTAGGCCAATCGCCGAAGCAAACGAGCATCTGCTACTGTCTTGATTGTCGCCGGGCCAGCGCAGCGCCCGTCGTGGCCTGGGCTTCTTTCAGAAGAGAGAACATTGCGCTGTTGTCTGGACAATTAAAGCAAATCAGGCACGCCGACAGGCTCAGGTCATTCGCCGATTGCTGTGGCACTCCGATTTTCTTTCAGGACGCGGATGATTCCGAATGGGTCGATGTTACGATTTGTTCGATGGACCGACCGGAGCTGTACTCTCCAGAGGTGGCGATCTGGGTGGAGGATCGCCTGCCTTGGATTGCGGATAGTGTCTCCCTTCCAGAGTTCCGGCGCAATCGAGAAGCACCCTAAACCAAACGCGGCTTTGAACGCTTGCGTTTTTCAGGTGCTGCGCTCTTCCGGGGGCGTTAGCGCGAAACGATGAAAAGCGCCACAAAACTGGCGCACTCCAAGACGCCGGCGTGAGTGCCACGCCTGAAACAACGCTTGCGTCCTGGAGTGCGGTGGCCTTCCGCCGCTTTGGACCCACCCATGCATGGAAAAAGAATGCCGAATCGCAAAGTGCGCGTAATCGTATCACGCATAAGTGTGTTCCTATTCTGGTGCTGGGAGTATTGGCGGTCCTGATCATCGGTGGGTTGATTCACGGTCGGAAGGCGAACCTTTGAAGACTTTCGGGGGACGACACGGACGGACTCTGATTCCCGAGACACCCGCGTCCTGTGCGGTAGTCTCTCCAACAAAAGAAGATGAATTGCGGGCGCGCGTTTTTCGCTGGGAAAACGAATCTTATTGAGATGAAAACTTTTCTTATCGCAGTTGGCGTTTGTTTTTTACTTTCCGCTGGCGGCGGCGCGACCACGGCTTGGGCGCAAGATAGCGATGTTTCCAAACAACAAATGGCGTTGGAGAAGGAGCGGCTGGAGCTGGACAAGCGAAGTAACGAGTTGAAACAAAAGGAGCTGGAACTGGAGAAGGCGCGACAGGAATTGCAACAGGCCGACTCACGTTCCCTAAGTCTCAACCTTTCCGGCGATGTCCTGTTTGATTACGACAAGGCCGTCTTGAAACCGGCGGCGGAAGAGGCGCTGAAGAAGGTGGGAGTCGTGCTTTCGCTTTTCCCCGATAGCCACGTGGTGGTGGAAGGATATACGGATGCCAAAGGACAGAAGTCGCTTAATATGCAGTTGTCGCGGGAACGGGCGCAAGCGGTGAAGGATTGGCTGGTCAAGAATGGCGGGGTGGCGGCGGCGAATATCGAAGGCAAGGGGTTGGGCGAAGAGAACCCAGTCGCGCCGAACAAGAACGCGGATGGCAGCGATAATCCTGCGGGAAGAGCATTGAATCGGCGGGTCTCGATTGTAGAAAAGGGACCGGCGCCGTTGATGGCGACGCCGACACCGTAGTTAACCATACTTAGCCGCAAGCTAGAGCTCGAGCCGCGGCGCAATTTATATCTCCCCCCTTGGAGTAATTGACCAAAGGAAGCTTTTAGCCGCCGAATACTGGAGGGACGGGCGCTGTCCCGTCCACGTCTTGAGGACGACACAGACGGACTCCCAACGCTGATTCCCGCAACCCCGCGTCCTGTGCGGTCGTCCCTCCAGAGCTACAGCGCCATGGCTGTATTCTCGATTCGAGATAGCCAGATGTTCGATCGTACTGAACCAATTGCTTCCTCGCGCCGATGACCGAGCTAGTGTATCGATTGGATCCGTTTCGCAAATTTTATGAATGCCTATCTGCTGGCAGTAAATGTTGTTCGCGCCTGCTGGACTATTTTCCTGGTTGTCTGGTTGGTAACGGGGTTCTCGACCAAACGCACCGTTTATCGCGAGAGCAGCGCGCGCCGGCTTCGCTACTGGCTGCTACTGATCGGTGCCTACGTTCTACTCGCTTACAGTCACCATCTTCCTTTCCCGTTTGATCACCGATTATTTCCACGCCTGCCACAGATCGCCTGGCTGGGCGCGGCGTTGTGTCTGGCGGGGCTGGTTTTTTGCGTCTGGGCAAGGTTCGTCCTTGGGCGCAACTGGAGCGGTGTCGTTACGCTGAAGGAAGAGCATGAGTTGATCGTCCGGGGGCCGTATCGTTGTGTCCGCCACCCCATCTACACCGGACTTATCACGATGTATCTCGGCACTGCCATCGTGGCAGGATACTTCGGCGGAGTAATAGGAATCGTGCTGGTGTTCGCGAGCTTTTGGATAAAGCTCGGTGACGAGGAGAAACTGATGAGCAGGCAGTTTCCCGGAGAGTACGCCGACTATCAGGCGCGAGTAAAACGCATCGTGCCTTTTCTGTTTTAACTCTTCGCGTTAACTGATAATTAACCAGAGCAAAGATGTAACGGCAATGATTGAACCGAAATTGATACCAGCCTTAAAACAATACTTTGGCTACGAAACTTTTCGGCCGTTGCAATCAGAAATCATGCGGGACGCGCTGGCGGGACGGGACGTGTTTGTGTTGATGCCGACGGGCGGCGGAAAGTCACTCTGCTTTCAATTGCCGGCCTTGTTGCGGGATGGTTTGACTATTGTGGTCTCGCCTCTGATCTCACTGATGAAAGATCAGGTGGATGCGCTGCAAGCCAGTGGAGTCGCCGCGACTTATCTCAACTCGAGCCTGGAACGGCGGGAAGCGGCGGAAAGATTTCGCGGCTTGAATCGCGCGCAGTATCAACTGCTCTACGTCGCGCCGGAGCGACTGATGCAGGGTACGTTCCTGGAAGGAGCGGCGAACTGGAAGATCGCGCAACTCGCGATCGACGAAGCCCATTGTATCAGCGAATGGGGACACGATTTCCGTCCCGAGTACCGACAACTGGCGCGACTGCGGAAACTTCTGCCGGAGATCCCGATCATGGCGTTGACGGCGACCGCGACCGAACGCGTGCGCGACGACATTGTGCGGCAACTAAAGTTGCGCGAAGCGCGAACCTATGTCGCAAGCTTTGACCGGCCCAACCTGACCTATCGGGTAGTTCCGAAAAGTGCGCCTTACGAGCAACTACTCAGCTTTCTGAAAGCGCGGCCACATGAGAGTGGCATTGTCTATTGCGCCAGCCGCAAAAGCGCGGACTCGCTCGCGCGCAATCTAATTGAAGACGGCATTCCAGCGAAGCCTTACCACGCTGGCCTGGAAGGTAACGAGCGGTCGCGGCACCAGGAGATGTTTTTGCGCGATGATGCGCGGGTGATTACGGCGACGATTGCTTTCGGGATGGGGATTAACAAACCGAATGTGCGCTTTGTAATTCACTATGATTTACCGAAGAACATCGAGAGCTACTACCAGGAGACAGGGCGCGCCGGACGCGATGGTTTGCCGAGTGAGTGTCTGCTTTTGTTCAGCGCAGCGGATGTAGTGAAACAGCGACGGTTCATCGATGAAAAGAACGAGCAGGAACAGCGAATCGCGCACGAGCAACTACGGCAAATGGTGCACTTCGCCGAAACGAGGGAATGTCGCCGCAAAGTGTTGCTTCGTTACTTCGGCGAGCAACTGGCGGGCGAATCGTGCAATGGCTGCGATAATTGCCTCGAGCCGCGGGAAACATTCGATGGCACAGTGGAAGCGCAAAAGTTTCTTTCCTGCGTCTATCGGGTGCAACGAAAGAGCGGCTTCGGTTTTGGATTAAACCACATTATTGAGGTATTGACCGGCGCGAAGACAGAAGCGGTGCGGCAGCGCGGACATGATGGTCTTTCGACCTACGGGATTGGGCGTGAGGTAAAACGGGAGGCATGGCAGGCAATTGGACGCGAGCTGTTGCGGATGGAGCTACTGGAAGCTGCGCCGGGTAAGTTCGCTACCCTTGGCCTAACGAGAAGTGGGATGGAAGCGCTTCGCCAGCGCAGCTCCATTACACTGACCAAGCCGCCAGATGTAGCAGCGAAAACGAAAGGGACGCGTGCGGGCGCGATCGAGTGCGATGAAACCCTTTTCGCGCGGCTGCGGGATTTGCGGCGACAACTGGCGGACGAACGAAACGTGCCTGCTTACGTCATTTTTTCCGATGTGGCACTGCGCGAGATGGCGCGGAGCTATCCCCCTACTCCGGCGGAGTTTCGCCGGATTCCGGGAGTAGGCGAACAGAAGTTGAAGGATTTTGCCGAACCGTTTTTGGCGGACATTAAGAACTATTTGGAAGCGAATCCGCGCCAGCAGTTCGACGAGTCTCCGGCGGCGGTAGATGAGCCGGAGCGCAAGTTGAACCAGAGCGAGTCGGAAACGCTGCGACGTTTTCGGCGCGGCGAATCGATCGACGAGATTGGGCGCGCGCGCGGTTTCGTTCGTAGTACCATCTGCGCGCATCTGACGCGCGCGATCGACGCGGGCGCGGCGCTAACGATAGATCAGTTTTTAACTGCGGAAGAACAACGCGAGATCAAACCTTCCTATCGGAGCGCCGGTCCGGCGAACCTAATGGGAATGCGCGATTCGCTGGGCGGCAAGTATTCGATCGAACAACTGCGAGTCTTTCGCGCCTTCGCCCAGCGGAAAAAGTGATGAGAGTAGCTGCTCTCTATGACATCCACGGAAATCTCCCAGCCCTAGAAGCGGTCCTGGCGGAAGTTCGCAAATTCGCAGTAGATCAAATTGTAGTTGTGGGCGATGTCGTGCCCGGCCCAATGCCAGGTGAATGTCTGGAATGTCTGCTGCATCTCGATCTGCCGGTGAAGTTCATTTCGGGGAATGGCGAAGTAGCTGTCCTAGCCGAGTTGGCGGGGCAACGCTCTCAGGTTCCGGAACAGTTTCGCGAAGCCGTCCGCTGGTCGGGGAACCAATTATCGGCTTCACAGGTACAGGCGGCCGCCAATTGGCCAAAAACGCTACACCAGACGATCAATGGAATCGGCCGAGTCTTGTTTTGTCACGCCACTCCACGGGATGAAAATGAGAACTTTACTCAAGTTACCGAGGTAAATCGTCTGCTGCCAATTTTCCATGGATTGGAGGCGGATCTTGTCATCTGCGGTCACACTCATATGCAATTTGATCGGGTGATCGGCGATGTGCGAGTAGTGAACGCCGGCTCGGTGGGAATGCCATTTGGCAAACCCGGCGCTTACTGGGCCTTGTTAGGCCCGGAAGTTCAACTCCAGCGCACTAACTATGATCTCGAGCAGGCGGCAGCCGACATTCGTTCCACTAACTACCCACAAGCCCGCACCTTTGCGAACGATAACGTTCTACATCCGCCATCCGAGATACAAATGCTCGAGCTACTGGCTTAAGGATACAATGTTAGCGGAGGGCGAGAATAATTGCGCCGGCGCAAATAAGGCTGCTGCCGAGCCATTGGGACCAGCTTAACCGTTCGCGCAAGAAAACAATCGCCAGAACGATGGTGAAAAGCACGCTCAGCTTATCGATGGGTGCGACCTGGGAAGCCGGTCCGATTTGCAGCGCGCGAAAATAACAAACCCAGGACAAGCCGGTAGCAAAGCCGGAGAGGACGAGGAAGAGCCAGTTGCGGGCGCCGAGTTGGGCGATGCCGGCCGATGGCGCGGCGAGGAAAAAGAGCGACCAGGTGAAAAGCAAAATCACCGTTGTGCGAATGGCGGTGGCGAGATTGGAATCGACGCCTTCCACGCCGACCTTTGCCAGGATCGCCGTCACGCCGGCGAAAAGCGCGGAGAGAATTGCCCAGAAAAACCAGCTCATTATTTTATGCGGTCGCTGCGGCGAGACGTTTGTTTTGCGCGCCTTTCCCAGCTCCGGTTTCAGGCATAAAGATCCAAAAAATCGCGAGCGCGATGCCGGCAATGACAGCGAGGAAAAGGACGGCGGCGTTGAATCCGCCGCGCTGGACGATGAAGCCGGTGATGCCGTTGGAAAGCGATGCGCCGAGACCAGTTGCGGTCGCCACCACGCCAAGAGTGAAGTTGAACCGGCCGGTGCCGCGAGTGAGATCGGCGATCACCAGCACGCTGACGACGCCGAAAATGGCGGCGCCAATTCCATCCATCAACTGCACGCTAACGAGGAAATAGGGGTTATCGCTGAAGGTATAAAGAACTGCGCGGAGCGGGAGTGCGGCGAAGCCAACGATGAAGACGGCTTTGCGTCCCCACGATTTGGCGAAGCGTCCGGCGGCGAGCGCCACGGGGATCATGACCATTTGTGCGCCGACGATGCAGACTGCCATGAACAGGGTCGAGCTTTTGGCGTGGCCGCGGGCCAGTTTTTGTCCGATGAGCGGGAGCATGGCCGCGTTGGCGAAATGAAAGAGGACAACCGAGAGCATGAAAATGAGAAGGGAATGATTTTTTAGCACGCTCAAAATACCGCTGATAGCGCCGGTTTTGGCCGACATCTCTTCGCCTTTCTCGCACCCGCAAGAGCGGGCGAAGTCGATTTCACTTCCTCGAATAAAAAAAAGCGCGCCGATGGTGATAACGCACATGACGACGGTAAAATAAAAAATAGAGCGTCGCGCCAGCAAATAACCGAGCAGTCCGGCCGCGACGGCGCTGAAAACGTTGCCGGCGTGACGAAGGTTTCGTTGCGCCCAATGCGCAAATCGAGCGCGGCGCGGCCGACGATGCCGAGGGTCATCCCAGCCATGGCGGGCGGGAAAAATGTGCCGACGATTCCGATGACGATTTGCGCGGAGAGGACCTGCGCGAAGTTGTGAAAAAAAACGATGGAGAGCGAGCCCAGCGCGAGAAGCGCCACACCGATGGCGATCGCTTCGCGTTTGTAGCGCAGCCCATCGACGAAGGCCGACCGGAGTTTGGGCGATGAGGGCAGCGATGCCGGCGGTCGAAATGGCAATGACAATATCGCGCGGGTTCCAGTGCAGCGAAGCCGCGAGATAAATTGCGAGAAATGGCCCGAAGCCGGTCTGGACATCGGCCATGAGAAAGTTGACCGCGTCGAGCCCGCGCAAGGTTTTTTTGTTGGGGTTAATTTCCGGCGAGGAATTTTCCGCCGTCTTCGTGCCGGTTTGCTGTTTTTTCACAATTGCAAACGCGCTCAGCTTTGGAAGAAGGTGAAATAAACCGCACCGATGATAAGCGCGAAGGAAACGAGGTTGTTCCACTTTGGAAGCGTGCCGAAAAGAGCGAGGGCGACGGCGGTAAACACAACCAGGGTAATACATTCCTGCATCACCTTGAGCTGGGTCACGCTCCACTGGTTGGAGCCGATGCGATTAGCTGGCACTTGAAAGATGTATTCAAAAAGCGCGATGCCCCAGCTCGCCAGAATGACAATCCAGAGTGGTTGGTCCTTGAACTTCAAATGACCGTACCAGGCAAGGTTCATAAATACGTTTGAGACAGTGAGTAAAATAATTGTCTTCATAGCTACTTTGATCTTTTGTCGGGCCGAAAAAACTTTCCTTGTAAAAGCTGCGCGGTGGTAACCAGCGCCAAATGAGAGAACGCCTGTGGAAAGTTGCCGAGCTGCCGTTTGGCGCCGGGATCGTATTCTTCCGAGAGCAGGCCGAGGTCGTTCCGCAGTTTCAGCAGCCGCCCGAACATGGCGCGAGCTTCTCGCTTACGATTTGTTAGGTAGAGTGCGTTCACGAACCAGAACGAGCACGGCAGAAAAACGCCTTCGGTGCCGGGCAATCCATCGACGTTCCCCTCCTCCGGCCGGTAGCGCAGCACGAGGCCATCTACCATCAGATCGCGCTCAATCGCCGCGATGGTATTGAGCACGCGCGCGTCCGTCGCCGGCAGAAATCCGGTCATCGGCATCATCAGCAGGCTGGCGTCGAGCGCATCGCTTCCGTAGGATTGGGTGAAGGCCCTGACCTTTGAGTTATAGCCGCGCTGACAGACTTCCTGGTGAATTTGATCGCGAATTTTTTTCCAGCGTTCGAGTTCGTGGTCGTGGGATATTTTTCCGGTCTCGATAATGTTGATCGCGCGATGGAATGCCACCCAGGCCATCATTTTGGAGTGAGTAAAATGTTTGCGACCGCCGCGCACTTCCCAAATGCCTTCATCCGGCTCCTGCCAATGGGATTCGAGAAACTTCATCAGCCCGCGCACCAATGCCCAATCCGTCTTGCTAACTTTGATGCCAGCTAACTGAGCGTGATAGGTGGAGCTAAGGACTTCGCCGTAAACATCGAGCTGAAATTGATTCGAAGCGGCGTTGCCGATCCGGACCGGTTTGGAATTTTCGTAACCACTGAGCCAGGGGATTTCGTATTCCTGCAGCCGCCGCTCTCCGCGCACGCCATACATGATTTGCAT
This sequence comes from Chthoniobacterales bacterium, assembly GCA_036758965.1. GTDB lineage: Bacteria > Verrucomicrobiota > Verrucomicrobiia > Chthoniobacterales > UBA10450 > AV69. The sequence goes on along the minus strand of DAIOVO010000053.1, from coordinate 3,870 downwards.
TTGAGAAGGGCTGCCGGCGATGGCACGGAGCAACCATTCACGCCAGGAACGCGCTTCATCGACGTAGCCGGAGCGAATCAGCGCAAATAAAGTGAAGGTAGCGTCGCGCAACCAGCAGTAGCGATAATCCCAGTTACGCACGCCGCCGATCTGTTCCGGCAAGGAAGTAGTCGCGGCCGCGACAATTCCACCGGTCGGCGCATAGGTGAGACCTTTGAGAGTAACCAGCGAGCGCACCACCGCCTCTCTCCATTTCCCCTGGTACCGGCAACTACCCGCCCATTTGCGCCAGAATTGTTCGGTATCGCGCAAAGCGTTGCCCGCCCGCACTGCTTTGGGAGGTTTCTCGTGCGAAGGAAACCAAGTCAGGACAAAGGGCGCGCGGTCACCTTTCTTTACTTCGAACTCCGCCACCGTGGTAAGGTCTTCACCGCGAGTGGGCATGGGCGTGCGCAGGATCAGCGCATTCGGTCCGGCGATCGCTTGCAAGCCGCCGTCGCGCTGGCGCACCCACGGGACGATGCTGCCATAGTCGAAGCGAATGACTAGCTCCATCCGCAAGGCGACTCTGCCGCGCACACCTTCGACGATGCGGACGATATCGGGGTTGGTCCCGCGCGGCGGCATGAAATCGATCAATCGCACCGTGCCAGTGCGGGTTACCAGAGTGGTTTCGAGGATTAGTGAATTACCGCGGTACTTGCGCGCGCAACGCTTCACCGTTTCGCACGGCTTAATGAGCCAGCGGCCATTTTTTGCGTCGCCAAGAAGCGCAGCGAAACAGGCCCCGGAATCGAAGCGCGGAAAACAAAGCCAATCGATCGAGCCATCGCGCGCCACCAGCGCCGCCGTCTGCGTGTCGCTAAGGAATCCGTAATCTTCGATTTTCGTCATGCGGTAGAGAGGACAGGATCAACAGGATTTTCCAGGATGAAGAATTGTGCGTCGGGTGCTCCCGGGAAAAACATCCGATCGATCCGCTCAATCCTGTTTTGCTCCAGCCAGCGCTTCAATTCCATCTCTCGTTAGACGGAAGACGGTCCATTCCTCATTTGGCTTCGCGCCTAACGATTTGTAAAATTTGATCGCCGGCTCGTTCCAATCCAAGACCGCCCATTCCATCCGGCCGCAACCACGTTCGCGTGCGATTTTAGCCAACTCCACCAGCAGCGCGCGACCGTAGCCGTGACCGCGCGTTTCTGGTTTTACAAACAAGTCTTCGAGATACAAACCGGGCCGGCCAAGCCAGGTAGAGAAGTTGAAAAAATAAACAGCAAAACCGACCGGCTGGTCCTCGGCGAACGCGAGCAGCACTTTGGCCGATGGTTCCGGGCCGAACAAAACTTCGCGCAAACTTTCCTCAGTCGCGACGACATCGTTAGGCGCGCGTTCATAGGTGGCGAGGTCGCGGATGAGTTGAAGAATAGTTGGCACATCAGCGACAGTAGCGTCGCGAATTTCGAGGTTGTTCATTGATTTAACTGGTAGATGCGGCAATCCGGCGTCGCAGGCAACTGCGCGGCGTTGTTTATCAGATGAGCCGTAAATTCCGGATAGTATTCCAGCCACCAGCGTGTGCCGGCAGAAAACGCCAAATGCGTCGCACCCCGCGAGCGCAAAATTTCTAGATCGCGGATGAGCTGCGCGCTGTCGCTCGGATTTCCATCGTAAATTCCGTTCCGCTCGAGGAAGTGCCAGCCTTTGCGATGCGCATAATAGAGTGCGGTCGGGTCGCCATCGTCTGCGATCACGATGAGGGCAGCCGGCGACGTGCGCTGTTTTAGTTCCAAGCCAAGCGCGTAGAGTGAGCGCGCGGCGGGCGAAAAAAATCTCGGAGTTAACAAAATGGAGAAAGCGCCGAACAAGATCAACGCGCTCGCCACCGCAAGCCGGCCCTTGGTTTTACGCGCGAAAAAATCGAGCGCGACGCCGGCGAAAACGGCGGCAATCGGAACAAAGGGCAGTTGATACCAAGGATGACGATTGCCGTAGCCGACTACGATAACAAAGGCAATCATCGCCGCCAGCCACCAGCGGAAAGGCGCAATCCAGCGATTTGCGCGCGAGAGAAAAACTCCGAACAACGCGAGCAAAAGTAAAATCGGCGTAAGCGAACTGGTGCCCGTTAACCAGAGGATGTGCCGGTACCAGGCCAGGTTCATGATTTGTACGCCGCCGGCGCCGAAAAAATGGTGCGGATAAAACTGGTTCGCGACTTCGTGCGCGTGCCAATACCACCAGGCCGAGGGCGCGAGCGCGATTACTGCAAGAAGAAGAAGCATCAGGAAAAAGCGTGGCCGCGGACGATTGCGCGCCGCCGCGATGACGAGCGGGAGAAAAGCCACGCCAATGACCGCGCTGGTGGCTTTGATTAGAATCGAAAGTGCGAGCGCGACCGCGGCCAGCAAAAACCATGTAGCCTTCTCTTGCTCGGGATGCTTCCGGTTCGCGCGGCGGGATCCCTCAGCTTCGCTCGGGATGACGCCCGGTTCGATCCAACGCCAGAAAAAATAGAACGCTGCGAGGGAGAGGGAGAGCGATGGGAGGTCCGGCATGAAGCTGCGCCCGGTCGCGATCGACAGCGGTGCGAAGGAATAAAAGAGTAGGGCAAAAATGGCGGCGTCTTTACCTGCGGCGCGGCGCGCGAGCGCGAAAAAAATCGGCAGCGACAAGGCGAAGAAAAAGATGGTCGATAAGCGCCCGATCCACTCGTGGACGCCGAAGAGTTGATAGATGAGCGCGGTGATGAAAGGCAGAATGGGAAATTCGGTTCCGACAAAGCCGGCCTCGCTCCCCGCCCAATCGATTTGCGGATACGCGAAATGAAAACCATTTTCGAAATAGTTCCGCGCGATGGCCGCAACGTCGCTTTGCCGCCAGCTCCAGGAATCGAAAAACGGCGCGTCGATCTGCCAGCAGCGAACGGCCACGGCCGCGATGCCGATCAAAATAATGAGCAAACAGCGTCGCGACATGGTTCGCGTTTGACAAAGTGGCTGGTCGAAGTCAATCGAGTACAAGCAGCCTGGCAATGAAGCGCCGTCAAATCTTTCTCGCACTCGTACTCTTTTGTCTCGTAATTTCGGGCTCGAGTCGCGCGCAGGAACTGCCGTCGCTCATCAACGTAGTCGATTACAGCAAGCTGCTTCCGCTTTTGCCCGAGGCTCCGAAAGATTGGACAGCGGACAAACCGCAAGGTTCTACGAGCGATGCCGGGGGCTATAAGTTAACCAACGTCCACCGTGATTATCAAAAAGGGACGGGCGAAAATGCGCCGAATACTTCAATTAGCATTCTCGATTCCGCGGCCAATCCCGATTACGTGGAATCGACGACGGCGGCGTGGAATTTTACCAATACTTCGACGGAAGGTTATTCCAAGCCGGCAACGTTGGATGGGAATCCTGGCTTCGAGGCATTCGAGAACGACGGCAAACACGGGACGTTTTGGCTGATGATCGCGAAGCGGTATTTTGTGCAGATCGAAACCAAGGGCCAGGAACCCGCCGCCCTCCAGGAATGGGCGAAGCGGATCGATTTAAAAAAACTAACGGAAATTAAGTAATCTAACAAGATATGAAATCGTACCTCCTTTCAGCCGGCGTTGCCCTTCTTTTCACGATCACGCTCCCGGCTGCCGAAACGCCCAAAGTGATCGATGTGAAAAGAATCGGTGCAGGCAAGCCGGTTATTTTGATTCCCGGCCTCGCCAGTCCGGGCGCGGTCTGGGACGACGTGGTGAAAGATCTTTCGGGGAAATACCAATGTCACGTCGTGACGGTGGCCGGATTCGGTGGATTGCCGCCGGTGAAAAGCGAACATTTGCTGGATGATGTGCGCGACCAGATCATCGCCTACGCGCAGGAGAAC
>DAIOVO010000052.1:0-20138 GCA_036758965.1 Chthoniobacterales bacterium | reverse complement strand
CTCTTGCTCATGGCCTTCAACTCCCGCACTCCCGCCTCAAGATTCGTTAGGCACGCGCGCAGGTCTTCCCAAGAGAACGACTCAGCAGCATTCGAATCTGCGAGATCGTTGCAAGCGATGCGCAGAAGTCCCGTAAACTGTGCCGGGTCCGGCTGAGCGATACGGCGGATCGCATCGAGCAGAATTTCGGCATTCGGGTCTAAAAAAACCTGCCGCTGATAATCGCTCCGTTCGGGTTCTTCGAGCCAGCCACTGGCGATCAACTTGTTCAGCACCAAGTTACTTTTTCCCGCTACCGTGCTGGTGTCGCCACTCTGCCCTTCCACGATCGTACTCGGATTGATCCGCAGGATGTCGCCCACAATGTCGAGTGCTTCCTGGCGCGCGATTCCGCCACCTCGGGTCGGCATTGACGACGCGATTGCGTCCACGCAATCGAGGTACAGAGCTGAGCTTTCGAAGCTCAGGATGCGGAAAAAGTCCGACCGAACCTCCTCAAAAAGCTGTGTTGAAAGAGCCACGGACTACGTTAATGGAGTGAAAATTCCACCGCGAGTCTAAATCACTCGCTTGATGCGGATGCGGCTGCGACGCGGGGAGACTGTGTTCGCTGTCGCTCGGCACAGACTCCGAGTTTGGCCGTCGGGGCGTGATCATCTGCGCCGTCCTCGCCACGCTCTCGGCCTTCCGGCCATGCTCCCCTACGGAAGCCGGTCGCTCCGCTGCGGGTGCACAGATCATCACGGGACGCCTGATCGGAGACCGGCACAACGCCACGCGTGAATCGCTCCTCGATTTTATGGCTCGCTGCGCGCCGTCAAGAAGTTCTCTGGTTTGCAAACGGAGATTTGAGGGCATCTGTTCACAACGGTTTTTCGGCAGTGGATGGCGGAACGCTCCGGCTGCGGTCAAGAGTAAATCCGGCATAACTCGCTTCGGCTCGACCTCCGGCACTTATCCCGTTTTCCTCTTGAGCTTCGCTCCGCGTTCCCATGCAGACGGTCTTTATGACTTTTGTTTCAAAAGCTGTTATTCACAATCTCGCTCCGCCGCCTATTGGAAGGGCGTTCCACTCGGTCATGAATAACTGCGGAGATGGTATCAGGTATTGCTCGCTGCGCTGCGCTCCACCTTTGACTGTGCTCGCTCCGCGGAAGCAGGTCGTTATCGGTTCGCGTTGAAAGAAGTGGCGTGCGCGGACGATCCCGCGGTCGAAGCCGGAAACGGGATTCGACTCAGTTCTCGGGCGATTCGGATCTTCACTTTTTCTGGTTTTTTGTTGGTGGGTAGATGCAGCGGATTAAAACCCGCTGGGGTGCACAGGCTGCAAGCCTGTGTTCGTGATCCACCGAGTTAAAGGAGAGCGAACCTCGGTTGCAGCGAGCTTGGCGGGAACTAGGTTGTACTGTGCCCAAAGAGGAGCAGATCGTTACGGAAGGGACGGTAACGCAAGTGTTGCCAGGGACGATGTTTCGGGTCGATCTGCCGGGACAACGGAATGTGCTGGCTCATATCTCGGGCAAGATGCGGAAGCATTTTATTCGGATCGTGCCGGGAGATAAGGTTTCGGTGGAGCTTTCGCCCTGCGATTTGACCAAGGCGCGGATTATTTTTCGCGAGCAGTGAGTTTTTTTAAAAGCCGAAAAGCTGAAGGTTGAACTGTTGAAGCGTTGAAGCGTTGAACCGTTGGGACGTTGAAAAGTGGAAAGATGGGTTACCAGTCATCACGATTCACGCGGCGGGGCGCCGCTTCTGCGACGCCGCGTGCAGGCGAGGACGCCTGCGTGACGGGATCAGGCTGGAAGCCTGAGTTACGCGAGAGCGTGGCGGGGGGACTGGGAGCCTGAGGTGCGCCACCTGTGTTACGATTGTTTGGGGGAGGCACGCGCGCCGCGCGCGTCGCCTGCGTTTTAATAGGCGAGAGGGTTTGCGCGCTGGCGGCGCCAAGCTGATAGTCTCGAAACTTCAAAAAACAGGAGAAGGAAAACATGGCGAACGAAAATATGAATCAAGGCGGCGGCGCAGTCAGCCCGGGCGCGCAAAGCAAACTGGAGAGTAGCAAAGGTCACGCGCGCAAAGCGGCGGAAGATTTGAAATCTGCCGCGGGCTCGGTGGCGGAAGATTATCGCGATAAGGCGACGCAGGCCTGGGACGACGCGCGGACTCGCGTGCGCACGTTGCAGGAAGATGGCGAAGATTATGTGCGCGAAAATCCGATGAAAGCGGTCTGCACGGCGCTGGGCGTTGGGTTCGTGATCGGGCTCATCTTTCGTCGTTAAAGCCGATGGCTCGCGTGAGCGCGAGGCGCAATCCGGCGGGGCACGTGGGCTTGATCGATAACGCGGTCGGGCTGGCGGGCGCGTTGTTTTCCTATGTGGAAACGCGGGCGGCGCTGCTGGCGGTGGAAGCGAAAGGGACACTGCTGCAATTACTGGCGGTGCTGGCTTTCGCCCTCGCCGCGCTGGTGGCGGTGGCCTTTGGCTACATTTTTGTGCTGGCGAGTCTGATCGTCGGCATCGCGCATCGCACGGGAGTTTCGTGGACGTGGATCGCGCTGGCAGTGGGTGTGTTGCACATTCTGCTGGCCGGTGTCTGCGTCTTGTTAGCGAAATCGAAGTTGACCGGCAAACTTTTTCCGGAAACGCGAGTCGAATTAAAACGTGATCAACAATGGCTGAAATCCCTCGGAAAGAACGAGCCGCAATAAAGAGCGACATCGCCCTCTCGCGCGAACGTTTTGGGCGCGAGCTGGGCGGGCTGCGTTACGAGCTCGATTTTAAGGAAAAACTCCGGCGCTCGTTTCGCACGTATCCGGTGATCTGGATCGGCGCACTGATCCTGGTGGGGGTGGTGCTGGCGGTGGCGCCGGCGCGAACAAAGAAAATTTATGTGCAGCCGAAATTCAAAGGCAAACGCGGCAAAGGCGAAGGCCTGCTCGAGGCTGGAGCGCTGATGGGTGCGGCGAGGTTCGCGGCGACTTTGCTCAAGCCGGTGATTGTGAGTCTCGTCGCTTCCAAGCTGCGCGGTTACACCAAGGGTTCAGGCAGCAAGCCGCGCTGAATTCAGTTTACGGCCCGGCGAAATTTCGGGCATGATCGCGCGCTTGCATGATCGCCCATCCGCTGCCGCACGTTGACGATTATCTTGCCGTCGGCCAGCACGCGGGCGCCTCCGATATTCATCTGGGGGTAAGTGCGCCGCCGATCTGGCGGCTGAACGGAACGCTGCGCCCGATCTGGCCGGATGCGCCGAAATTTACCGCGCAAGAAACGCAAAATTTAGCGGACGGTTTTTTGAGCGAAACACACCGCGCCCTGGTGCACGAACGCGGCGACGCCGATTTCGCGTATGCCAACAACGCCGGCCGCTATCGCGCGAGCGTGGCGCGGCATCGGCTGGGGATGGATGTGGTTTTTCGCATCATCAATACGCAGGTGCGGACGATGGACGAGTTGGGGTTGCCGGAGCATTTGAAATTGCTGACCCGCTATCACAACGGGCTGATCCTCGTGACTGGCTCGGTCGGCAGCGGAAAATCGACCACGCTGGCGGCGCTGGTAGAGGAGATAAACAACGAACGGCGCGAGCACATCATTACATTGGAGGACCCGATCGAGTACGTGTTCCAATCGAAAGGCTGCCACGTCACGCAGCGCGAAGTGCACACGCACACGCTTTCATTTAGCGCCGCTCTGCGGAGCGCGTTGCGGGAAGATCCGGATGTCATCATGGTGGGGGAAATGCGCGACTTGGAGACGATCTCGCTCGCCATCACCGCTTCCGAAACCGGGCACCTCGTGCTCGGGACGCTCCACACCAGCTCGGCCGCGCGCACGCTCGATCGATTGCTCGATGTTTTCCCGGTCGATCAACAGGAGCAAATCCGCATCATGGTGAGCGAATCGTTGCGCGGCGTCATTAGCCAGCAATTGATTCCGCGCGCGGACGGCGCCGGTCGCGTCCTGGCGTTGGAGACGCTCACCAATACGCCCGCGGTCTCGAATGTGATCCGTGAAGCGAAAACTTTTATGTTGCCGGGAATCATCCAGACCGGGCGCAAACAAGGAATGCAGTTGATGGACGACGCGCTGGTGGAGCTTTTCAAACGCGGTTTGATCAGCGCCGAAGAAACGATCGCGCGCGCCGATCAAAAACAGGTGGTGCGGCAGCAACTGCACCTTCAGAGATGAGAACCGCGGAGTACGCGGATGGCGCGGATAGGAAGAAAATGATTCACGAGGAACTAAGCGGGAAGATCATTGGTTTCGCGACGGAGGTGCTTAATGAGTTGAACCCTGGTCTCGACGAGAAGCTTTCCGAACGCGCGCTGATCATCGAGTTGAAGCGAAACGGGCACGGAGTGGAAACCCAGCGGGGTTTTCCTGTCTACTATCGTGGGCAACTAATCGGTAATCTTACTCCTGATCTAATCGTCGATGGCGCCGTCGCAGTCGATCCGAAGGTGGTTGCCACGTTTACAGAAGCTCGCATTGCGCAGATGATCGGATATTTGGCGATCACGCGCCTCGAGCTTGCGTTGCTTTCAAATTTCAAATCGGCCCGACTGCAGTGGAAACGAGTAGTTCGCCAGACAAACGAAAGAACCACCAGATCTGCAGACATGAATTTCTTCTTATCCGCGACATCCGCGACATCCGCGTAATTCGCGGTTAAATCCATGCCTTACCTCGATCAGTTCCTGCGAATCATCGTCGCCCAGGGCGCGTCGGATTTGCACATCGGCGAAGGGCAACCGCCGAAGATGCGCCGGCACGGCGATGTGATGGCGATGCGGGAAGAACCGGTGCTGCACGATGAAGCGGTGCGGATGTTGAAGGAGTTGCTCGACGCGGAAACATGGGAGGGGTTCCAGGAAAAGGGCGATCTCGATTTCGCCTACGAGATGGATGCGGCTTCGCGTTTCCGTTGCAATTACCTTAAGCAATTAAACGGCTACGGCGCGGTCTTTCGCTTAATCCCGACCAAGATCGCGACGCTCGAAGAGTTGGGAATTCCGTTGGTGGTGAAAGATTTCGCGCATTTGCGCGGCGGCCTCGTTCTCGTCACCGGTCCGACTGGCTCGGGAAAATCGACGACGCTGGCGGCGCTGGTGGATTACATCAATGTTAACTTCGCGCGCCACATCGTGACGATCGAGGAACCGATCGAGTTCGTGCATCAAAACAAGCAGAGCATCATCACGCAGCGGGAAGTGCCGATTAATGTGCGGTCGTTTCCGGAGGGTTTGAAAGCGGTGCTGCGGGAAGATTCCGACGTGGTGCTGGTGGGTGAGATGCGCGATCTTGAAACAATCTCGCTCGCGCTCACCGCCGCCGAGACCGGGCTGGTGGTGTTCGGCACGCTGCACACGAACAACGCGCGCAAAACCGTCGATCGCATGGTCGATGTCTTTCCCGCGAGCCGACAAGCGCAGGCGCGCACGATGCTGGCGAATTCTCTGCGCGGAGTGCTGGCGCAATTGCTTCTCAAGAAAACTCCGGAAGCAGGCGGAGGCCGCATCGCCGTTAACGAGATCTTGATTGGCAACCCCGCCGTCTCCGCCATCATTCGCGAAGGCGCGACCCAGAAATTGCAGGACGTGATCATTTCCGGGCGCGGGCAGGGGATGCAATTCATGGACGACGCGATTTTCAATTTGCTCAAACAAGGGATGGTTTCGCCGCATGAAGCGTTCATGAAAGCGATCGATAAAAATCGTTTCCGGCAATTTCTCCCAGCAGAGGAAGCAGCGTTGGGAAATGCCGCCGGCGCCGTGCCCGACGATCGGCAGCGCGCGCCGGGCGATTTTGTGAAGCGGAAGGTGGCGAGATAAACGTCTGTCTTGGTGCCCTGCATCAGATGCTTTGTGAGTAAGAATGCTATACGTGATGCACGTATAGCATCGAATGCCGCTCTGCCGGCGCGAGCGTTCCGCGACAAGCAAGTCATGGGTTCAACCGACGTTTTCTGTGATGAAGTCCACCAGAGCGCGTCATGGCGTTGTAACGTTGACAGAAAAGAGGGGCGATGTTATCGCTCGCCAAACTTTGCAAACAGCAACTTTCGGGGCGAAAATGCGTTCTACATCTTGTTATGTTGTTGAATAGTCAGGTGCTGGTTTTGAATCGCCTTTGGCAGGCAGTGAATATCTGCTCGGCCCGGCGCGCCTTTGCTCTTCTCTACGCCGGCCACGCGCAGGTGGTGGCGACCGATGGCGCCAATAATTTTATGACGCATGATTTCGCCAGTTGGCGCGATTTCTCGGCCGAGGCGCCCGAGTCGGAAATGGTCACGACCATTTCGTGGAAAATTCGTGTCCCGCGGGTGATCGTGCTGCTGCTCTTCGATCGGTTGCCGAAAAAAGAGGTCAAGTTTACCCGGCACAATGTTTTCGAGCGCGACAAGAATACCTGCCAGTATTGCGGCGAGATTTTTGAGCGGAACGATCTCAACCTCGATCACGTTCTGCCGCGCGACAAAGGCGGGCTGACGACGTGGGAAAATGTGGTTTGCTCCTGCATCGAATGTAATACGCGAAAAGGAAATCGGTTGCCGCACGAGGCGCACATGTCGCTCATTCGACGGCCGAAACGGCCAAAATGGCGGCCGTTCGTGCAGATTACTTTCACGACTCAGCAACACGAAAGCTGGAAACACTTTGTCGATCTCGCGTACTGGAATGTGGAGTTAAGCGACTGACTGGAGGGACGGGGCTGTCCCGTCCTCCCAAGGGGACGCCACGGGGGGCGTCCCTCCAATTCGGCGCCGCCGAAGCTTGCCCGCGAGGACGAGGCGTTCTATTTACAACCATGTCCGAACACAAAGTCACTCTCACCTGGGAATGCGGCGATACGCCGTTCGAGTATCAGAAATATCCGCGCGATCACTCATGGAAATTTGATGGCGGCCATGAAATGACGGCTTCGGCTGCGCCCGCATTTCTGGGCAATCCCAAAAATGTCGATCCCGAAGAAGCTTTCGTCGCGTCGCTTTCCAGTTGTCACATGCTCACTTTTCTGGCCATCGCAGCGAAGCAGAAGTTTGTCCTCGACCAATATGTGGATGAAGCGGTTGGGCACATGGAAAAAAATGCGGAAGGAAAAATGGCGATCACGCGTTGCGAATTAAAACCGAAAATCAAATTCTCCGGCGACAAACAACCGAGCGCGGAGGAGCTGGAAAAAATGCATCACGCCGCGCATGAGAACTGTTTCATCGCCAACTCGGTCAAAACCGAAATAACGGTGGCGAAGTAGAACCGCAGATTGCGCGGATAGAAGGACTGGTTTTCCGCCCTTTCTTCCATCCGTGTTATCCGTGAAATCCGTGGTTAAATTTTTTCATGAGCGCGCCTAACGACTCCCAGCGGATGGAAAAGATCGTCAGCCTGTGCAAGCGGCGCGGTTTCATTTTTCAATCCGCTGAAATTTATGGCGGTCTCAATGGCACTTGGGATTACGGACCGCTCGGGGTCGCGCTAAAAAATAATCTCAAGAATTATTGGTGGCGGATGATGGTGCGCGAACGCGATGATGTCGTCGGACTCGACGGCTCCATCCTGACTCATCCCGCGGCGCTGAAGGCGAGCGGTCACGTCGATACATTTTCCGATCCGATGGTCGATTGCCGCGCTTGCAAGGCGCGCTTGCGTGCCGACCAGCTTACCGGAAAAAAGCAGTGCCCGAACTGCGGTGGAAAAGATTTAACCGAGGCGCGCCCATTCAATCTGATGTTCCAGACGCAGATGGGCGCTTCCTCCGATCCATCCTCGATTGCGTATCTGCGCCCGGAAACTGCACAATCGATTTTCGTGCAGTTCAAGAATGTGCTGGAAGTTTCGCGCAAGAAATTGCCGTTCGGGATTGCGCAGATTGGGAAAGCGTTTCGGAATGAAATTAACCCGCGTAATTTCACTTTTCGTTCGCGTGAGTTTGAACAAATGGAGCTGGAATATTTTTGCCGGCCGGAGCAGGGGATGGAGCTGTTGGAGTATTGGAAGGAAGAGCGGCTGAAGTTTTACGAAAACATCGGTCTGCCGCGCGAAAAATTGCACGTCCTGACGGTGCCAGACGCCGAACGCGCCTTTTATTCCAAGGGGACCTACGACATCGAATATGATTTTCCGTTTGGCCGGCAGGAGCTGGAAGGCGTGGCTTATCGCACCGATTACGATTTGTCGCAGCATCAAAAGGCGAGCGGGAAATCGCTGGAATATTTTGATGAGACGACGAAAGAAAAATTTATTCCGCATGTGGTCGAGCCGAGCGCCGGCGTCGATCGCACGGTGCTGGCTTTGATTTGCGAAGCATATACGGAAGACGAGGCGCCGGATGAAAAGGGCAAAATGGAAACGCGCACGGTGCTGCGATTTCATCCGCGGATGGCGCCGATCAAATGCGCGATCTTTCCGTTGTTGAAAAATAAGGAAGCGCTGGTGGCGAAGGCGAAGGAGATCGTCGCACTGCTGCGGCCGCATCTCGATATTTTTTATGATGAAGCGGGCGCGATTGGCCGGCGTTACCGGCGACAGGACGAGATCGGAACGCCGTTTGGGGTGACGGTCGATTTCGACACTCTGGGAGAAAAGGGCGAGGAACTGCGCGACACCGTCACGCTGCGCGAGCGTGATTCGATGAAACAAGAACGAGTCAAAATTTCGGAGTTGCTGGCGAAAATTACGGCGCGGATTTGACGGATGCACTCGCAAACTTTCCGCGAATATTGCCTCGGCAAATCGGGGGCTGCGGAGTCGATGCCGTTCGGTGAGGGCGCGCTGGTATTCAAGGTTGGCGGCAAAATGTTCGCCCTGCTTTCGCTCGATGATGTTCCGCCGCGCGTGAATTTGAAATGCGATCCGGACCTGGCGCTGGAATTGCGCGACCGTTTCGAGCAGGTGCGCCCGGGTTATCACATGAACAAGCGGCATTGGAACACGGTTGAGCTAGAGCGCGGTCTTCCCGACACCGAGCTGAAGAAAATGATCGACCACTCTTACGATCTGGTGGTCAAAGCTCTGCCACGGGCGGCGCAGGCTAAGATGGCGCGCGCAACTGCACCTCGCCGATCTCCAACTGTAAAGCAGCGCGCGCGACGCTGAGGAAATTATCGGCGGGATCGGTTAGCGCTACCTGCAAAGTTCCCTTGTTCCGGGCGGGAGCGGCGAGCGATTGTTTTTCTAACAATTCCTGGACAGCGCGCGCGCAATTTCCGGCGGAATCGACCATGCGAATGTTTTCGCCCAGCGCCCGTTCAATCGCATGCGTAAGCAACGGATAATGGGTGCAACCCAAAACGAGCGTGTCGATTCCATCCGCGATCATGGGATCGAGGTAACGAGCGAGAGTGAGGTCGGTCAGTTTATCTTCGAGCAAGCCCTCCTCGATCAACGGCACCAGGAGCGGGCAGGCGCGACTGCTCACTCGCACATGAATGTTGAGCGCGCGCAGAGCATTTTCGTAAGCGCCGCTGCGGATGGTCGCGCGCGTGCCGATGACGCCGACGTGCCGATTTCGCGTGGTGGCGATGGCGGCGTTTGCTCCGGGCTCGATCACGCCGATGACCGGCACGGAAACGCTCGCGCGCAGCTTCGGAATTGCGACGGAGGAAACGGTGTTGCACGCAACCACGATCGCCTTGGCTTTTTCACGCATCAGCGCATCGGCCAATTCCAGCGCGTAACGTTCGACCGTTTCTGCGCTTTTATTGCCGTAAGGAACCCGCGCGGTGTCGCCCAGATAAAAAATATTTTCGTGCGGCAGGAGTTGCTGGATCGCCTTAACCACCGTCAGCCCGCCAATGCCGGAATCGAAAACGCCGATCGGTTCCATGTCTCGTTAGCTGAAATGAATCAGCGCGGAATCTCGATCAGTACTTCATTGCGCCGCAATGGCGGGGGCATCCAGGGCGGATCGTAATAGGCGATGATTGGATCGGCGCTGGCGGGAAGCTGGCGATCGATCAATCGCGCGCGCAACACCGCGATGGCCTTGCGCTCATTGGCACGACGCGGCCAGCCTTGGAACCGGAGCGCGGCGTAACGACGCGCCGGCAGCACGTTCACTTCCAGCGCCGCATGGCGCGGCTCGGGCGGCGGCGCCACGTCGTCCGGCATGACGAAAGACATTTTTTCCCGCTCGACCGCCTTGTTAATCAACACCGGCGCGATCATCGGAATTTTCCGGCGCAGGCTGTTTTCGCCTTTGATGTAATTAAAGAGGAGGTTGAATGCGGCGCCGTTATTTTCCTGCGGCGTTTCCACCACCGCGAGGTCAGGATAATCGCGCAGCTCGAATGCGCCTTCCCGCCGTCGCACGACATAGGGAACGTGGGGCGTGAAAAAGCGCGAGTTGGCGACCACCCAGTAAAGCGCGGCGCCGCCCAGCACGGTCAGCGTGCCCCACAAAATTTTTTCCTCATTCGAGAGTTCGTTCGCTTTGGCCATGGGCTGAATCTGTCGCCGCGATTTCATTTTGCAATCGCAAGGCTGTCCCTAAACTTCTCCGCGCGATGGCGGATTTGCCAAAGAATTACGATCCGAAAATGGTGGAACCGAAGTGGTATGAGCGCTGGCTGGCGGCGAATGCCTTTCACGCGGACGCTACTTCGAGCAAGCCGGCTTTTTCGATTGTGATTCCGCCGCCGAACGTCACCGGCGTACTCACGCTCGGCCACGTCCTCAATAATACGATTCAGGATATTTTGGCGCGTCGTTCGCGAATGCAGGGCAAGGAAGTTCTCTGGCTGCCGGGGATGGATCACGCAGGTCTGGCAACGCAGACGGCGGTGGAAAAATCATTGCGAGAGGAAAAAGTTTTCCGACGCGAACTGGGGCGCGAGGAATTCATTCGGCGGGTCTGGGATTGGAAAGAGAAACACGGCGGCATCATCATCGAGCAACTGAAGCGCCTCGGTTGTTCGTGTGATTGGTCGCGCGAACGTTTCACGCTCGATCCTGATTATGCGCGGGCGGTGCAGCAGGTTTTTGTCGATCTCTATCGCAAAGGTCTGATTTATCGCGGACGACGCATGATCAATTGGGACCCGGGCGCGCAAACCGCGTTGTCGGATGAGGAGGTGATCCCGAAGCCGACGAAAAGCGCGCTCTATTATGTGCGCTACGAATTGTTAGATGAACCGGGAAAATTTCTCGAAGTCGCGACCACGCGTCCGGAAACCATCATGGCGGACGCGGCGCTGGCCGTGCATCCGGACGACGAGCGCTACCGCGACCGCGTTGGCAAAAAAGTCTGGCGACCCCTCGCGCGCGCAGCGATTCCAATTATTGCGGACCAGGCGATCGATCCGAAATTCGGCAGTGGCGTTCTGAAAGTCACGCCGGCGCACGACAAATTGGATTTTGAAATTGGGCAGCGGCACAATTTGGCGGTGGTCGATATCCTGACGGCAGATGGAAAAATCGATTGTGCTGTCGAGCCGGATTTGCACGGGTGGGATCGTTTTGCGGCGCGCGAGAAAGCAGAGGCGCTATTGCGCGAGCGAGGATTCCTAACAAAAACTGAGCCGCACGAAAGCAATGTCGGCCACAGCGAACGCGCCGGCGTCCCAATCGAGCCGCGGCTAAGCGAGCAATGGTTCCTGCGTTATCCGAAAACTGAGGAAGCACTCCGCATCGTGCGCGAGCATCTCATTCGCTTCTTTCCCGAGCACTGGGAAAAAGTTTACGCGCAATGGCTGGAGAACATTCAGGATTGGTGCATTAGCCGGCAGGTTTGGTGGGGACACCGAATTCCGGCGTGGTATCGCGGCGATGAAATGCGGGTGCAGATTGAGTCGCCGGGCGAAGATTGGCAGCAGGATGCTGATACGCTCGATACCTGGTTTTCGTCCTGGCTTTGGGCTTACCAAACGATGGATACAGAGACGCGTGCGAAATTTTATCCGACGAGCGTGCTGGTGACGGCGGCCGACATTATTTTCTTTTGGGTCGCGCGCATGATCATCGCCGGGCTGGAATTTAAGCCGGGGAAATCGGAGCGCGATGAAGATAACATTCCGTTTCGGGACGTTTTCTTTACTGGGCTGATTCGCGATGGGAAGGGGCGCAAAATGTCGAAGTCGCTCGGTAACTCGCCTGACCCGCTCGAATTGATGGCGAAGTACGGCGCGGATGGTTTGCGCTTCGGTTTGATGCGGATTGCGCCCAGCGGCCAGGATATTCGCTACGACGAAAAACAAATTGAGGAGGGCAGAAACTTCGCGACCAAACTCTGGAACGCAGCGCGTTTTCGGCAGATGCACGGGCCGTCGCAGGCGCGGCCGAAATTTGCCGCTAACGAGATCTCGATATACGCGGTGGAAGTGCTGGCGCGTTTGAACGAAACGATTGAAGCAGTTGAGCTCGCTTACGGGGAATATCAGTTCAATATCGTCGCACAGCGCCTCTACGGTTTCGTCTGGGGCGATTTTTGCGATTGGTTTGTGGAAGCGGCCAAGACCGAAATTTTCGGCGACGATCCGGCGCGGAAAACGGCCACGCTGGCCGTGATGGACCACATTTTTTCCGCCGTGCTCCGGTTGCTGCATCCGTTAACGCCGCACGTGACAGAAGAGCTTTGGTCGGTAATGGAGTTTGGTCGCGGGGAAAATGATTTTTTGGATTTCGAGTCGATATCGGAGTCGATTGATCTGGGCGAAGCTTCCGTGGTGGCGGAAGCGCGGCAGCGCGCACGCGAAGTTTACGAAGTGGTGGAAGCAGGTAGAAATTTGCGCGCGGAAACGCGCACGCCTTCGAGGCAGAAAACAAAGTTTGCACTTCGCGCGCCGGCAGATTGGTGGTCGCGCGAACGTTCGACCCTCGAGCGTTTGCTAAATGCGGAATCGCTGATCATCGACAAGGAAGCCCAGCTACCAGGCCGGACAGCAATTGCCGTGACCAGCGCCGGTGAGCTGTTACTCGCGGCGGCCGAAACAAGTTCCTTCGCCGAGCGCGAACGTTTGGAAAAAGAAGTTGCGAAGCTGGAGACGGATTTGAAGAGCACGGACGAAAAACTCAACAGCGCTTCCTTTGTGGAGCGCGCGCCGAAATCAGTAGTGGAAGAATTTCAGCGCCGGCGGAGTGATTTCAGCGCGCGGCTGAAACAACTGCGCGAGGCGCTAGCACGCCTGGATTAAAGATGACGCGAAAAGCATCCAGTCGCGCTCCACGTTCCTCGAAAAAACTTCTGAGCGCGGGCGAGTAGTAATCGCCGTTAAACTCACGATTCAATTCCAGCCAGACACGGCCGTTTGGCTTCAGGTGGGAGGCGAGATCGCTGAGAAAATACTCCCACTCCGGTACTTCCCAAAGGTGTTTGCTCTTATGACCGTTGAAACAAATCAGGTGCGCAGTGATAAGATCGAATTGTTTTCCATAATAGGGGAGTGGTTGGAAAGGTTCGATGCGCGCGATCAGGCGAGGGATTCCGAGAAGATTCGTTAGCTCGCGAAACATCGCCAAATCATCGACATCGAGACCGACGACGCGATGCCCGAGTTTCTTGCAAAGGTAAAGGAAGTAACCGGCACCGCAGCCGAGATCGAGAATGTCTCCGGGCGCGGCGTAATCGAGCTCGAGCTCGCGCACCCGCTGGAGGTTGACCCGCATCCATTCTTCCAGCTCGAGATACTTCGGCGGCGCGTCGACTGGCGCGGAAGGATTGGCATATTCTTGGCGGATCTCCGCGAAACGAGCGCGATCAATCGAGCGCAAAACCGAGCCGAGAGAAATGCGGGCGGGAAAGCGACGATTGCGAATCAGGGCGCGAGTGTGGCGCGCGGCGCTTTGCCAGCCTTCGCCACTGAAAGCTTTTTCGATTTTGCGAGAGAAACGCAAGGCGCTTCGGTAATGCGGCGCTTCCGCACTGTCAATCTGCCGGCGGCGGAGCTAAACTTCAGTTCGCGTGAGCGCCTGGAAAAAGATTTTATGGATCGCGGTCACCCTGCTTGGGCTGGCCTCAGTCATGACGGTGGCTTTTGCGCGCGGCGAAAAAGTAAATGCGCTCTGGATCATCATCGCCGGCATTTGTGCGTTCGCCATCAGCTATCGTTTCTACTCCAAATGGCTGGCGACAAAGGTGCTCGTTTTGAATGACGAACGCGCCACGCCCGCGCTGGTGCAAAACGACGGCAAAGATTTTGTTCCCACCAATCGCTGGATGGTTTTTGGTCATCATTTCGCGGCTATCGCGGGGCCCGGACCGCTGGTCGGTCCGGTTTTGGCGGCGCAATTCGGTTTCCTCCCGGGCATGCTTTGGATTTTGATCGGCGCCACGTTGGGCGGAGGCGTGCATGACATGATTGTGCTTTTCGCTTCGGTGCGTCGCCGCGGCAAAACACTTGGGCAAATGGTCAAGGAAGAGATCGGCCCCAGCGTCGGGGTGCTGGCTTTGATCAGCGTGCTGGCGATCATGATCATTCTTCTGGCGGTGCTGGCGCTGGTGGTGGTGCGCGCGCTGGCGGAAAGTCCCTGGGGCGTGTTCACGATTGCGATGACGATTCCGCTCGCGCTGGTGATGGGCATCGGATTGCGCACCGGAAAAATAGGCGTCGGCTGGATAACCATATTCGGCGTCGCCGGTTTGGTGGCGGCAGTGTGGGGCGGTCAATTTCTTTCCCATTTTCCGGCGGCGGAAAGTTGGTTTCGGCAAAGTGATAAGTCGCTCGCCTGGGCGATCATGATCTATGGATTGGCGGCATCTATTTTGCCGGTCTGGATGTTGTTAACGCCGCGCGATTACCTCAGTACTTTTCTTAAAATAGGAACCGTCGCCGCGCTCGCGCTCGCAGTAATTCTCATCCATCCCGTTCTGCAGATGCCGGCGCTGACAAAGTTTATTGATGGGAGTGGATTGGTTTTTGCCGGACCGGTTTTTCCATTTGTCTGCATTACGATCGCCTGCGGCGCAGTTTCTGGTTTTCATTCCCTTATTGCTTCGGGCACTACCCCAAAAATGCTGGAGCGGGAATCCCGTATTCGCGACATCGGCTACGGCGCGATGATCACCGAGATGCTGGTAGCTTTAATGGCGCTGATTGCGGCCTGCGTTCTTCAGCCAGGCGAATACTTCGCCATCAACACCGGCGGAAAACCAGCTCAGGTAGTTGAGCGTGTGTCGGCGGCGGGTTTCCCGGTAACGGAACAGGAGATGACTGACCTGGCTCATAATCTGGGCGAAAGAACCATGTTTAATCGCGCGGGCGGCGCCCCGACCTTTGCAGTAGGTATGGCGCACATGTTTGCCCGCATCTCTGCCAGCCCAACGGCACTCGCACTCTGGTATCACTTTGCCATCATGTTTGAGGCTTTGTTTATTCTAACGACGATCGACGCGGGCACGAGGGTAGGAAGATTTCTACTTCAGGATTTGTTAGGAAATATCTGGCGACCATTTGGCAATACTCAGTCATGGAGCGCGAATCTACTCGCGAGCGTGGTGCTGGTGGCGGGCTGGGGCTGGTTCCTCTACCAGGGAGTAATTGATCCGCTGGGCGGCATTAATACCCTGTGGCCACTCTTCGGTCTGGCGAACCAGCTTTTGGCCGTGATCGCACTTTGTCTCGGAACTACCCTCTTAATCAAAATGAAGAAAGTGCATTACCTTTGGGTCACGCTGGCCCCGCTTCTCTTCATGTGCGCTGTTACCTTCAGCGCCGGCTACCTCAAGATTTTCTCGCCTGATCCGCGGCTTGGTTTCCTGAGCCAGGGATTTTCCTTAACTACTAATCGCATTGGCACAATCAACGCTCTGGTCGCCGGAATGTTTCTGCTTCTGGTGTTGCTGATTGTTCTGGGCTCGGCGCTGGAATGGTACCGACTCCTGGCCGGAAAGAAGCGAGTGCAACTTCACGAAGGCAAATTCGTTGCGCTTAGTAGCTGGCGAGGTAGGGGCGGTTCACCTGAACCGACCGGCGGGGTGGATGTGGCGTTAGGGAGAAGTTCGGGACTTGTTTGAGGTCCCGGGGCGCTATCCGCCGGGCGATTGAGGTCAATCCCCCCCTACCTCACTGCGCGGTTCTACTTCCGCCGCAGGGCGACTACGATTTCTTCGTCGCGCCGTTGGAGGACGACGTGCCCATCGTTAATCGACTTTACGGTGATCTGGTAAACCTGGCTACCTACTTGCAGGCCGAATTGCTGGCCTTCACCCATGGTGCGACCATTGATGATAGCGAAGTGAGCATGCGGATCCATTGTAATGGAACTAACGATAAACGCGCTCGCCGGAATGCTTGGGCCACCGTGATCGTCGCCATTGGAAATCTTCGGCGCCGGTTTCCAGCCAATGGGCCAAAACGGATTGCGGCTCCCGGCATCTTCATTAAAGGTGGAAGCTTTCTTTAGCTCGATTTTAGGCGCATCGCTGCCGAAAGCGAGCGAGCTGCAAACTAGAAAAGCTGCCAATAGTAAGACTTTCATTTTTTGTAAATGAACATGGTTGCGATCAACGTGACTTGTTGCAGCTCCGGGTCCTCCGTCCCGGCGTGAATCTTTAGTTGGGAAATACCGAGCAGCGGTTCGGAATTCTCCAAGGCGGCCAGGGCGCGACCGAGCGCGCTAAAATCCGTCTGCGGCAGGTCAATCGCCCAGGTATAGCGACCCCAGGAAGACAATTCCTTTTCACTGGGGGTCGCAGTGCTATCCAACCGGGCGGTGGCTTTATCGATATGCTGGCTTAAAAAGAAGGTGCGGATACGAGGAGGAAACCAGGCGATGGGCGCGCCATCGGCACTTAGTGAACGCAAAGCATCGTAGCGAGTAGTAGCGGCCCGCGCATTGGCTTCTAATCGGGAGGTATTCGCCATCTCCGCCTTGGAACTGGCGATCTTCTGCCGCAGTTCAGCTACCCGGCCTTCCATGTTGTGACGGCTGCGATTAAGCGGGCCAAGAAAGAAAGCGAAGTAAACATAGAAGAGGGCGATGAGACCGAATGATCCCAGGATAATCTTTTTTGTTTCTTCCTTACTCATCTTTGGGTTTCCTTCTGCGTTCGGTCGGCGCGGCAGATTTTGGGGGAGCTGCCAGAGTTGCAGCTACCACAAAATGAGCGGTCGAGACACTCGCACCACCGATCGTGACCAGCGTATCCAGGTCTTCCAGAGTTTTAAATTCTACCTTTAATCCGGGACGATCTTTCCCCAGTTGTTCAATCAACATTTGCCGGAAATCTTCCGCGACCGCGCGCGGCTCGCGGCCGCCCGCAATGCCGTCGAGAGTAATAACGACCCCCTTCACGTCCGGATCGGCCGAACCTTCCAGGCTGGTGATTTGGAGATTGGGAGTAACACAGTGCGAAATTTTTTCCAGCACCGGCGCCCAGTAGAAGCGGCCATCAATGAAGGTATCTAGGGTCTTGCTCGTATTAATGATTCCATTTAGTTCTTCGGCTCGTTTCTGCGCGGCCGTCACTTGCGGTTCTACCTTGGACCAATCCCGTTCCGCGGCGCTTTGCTCGCCTCTCATTTCCAAAGTGCGATAGCCAAACCAGAGATAGTTCAGCGCCAGGAGAGCGGCGATCCCAATGGCGGCGTACATACTGATCTTGAGCGGGTCGCGCTTGCGCTGGCGCTGCTCGAGAATTTCTTCGTGGAGAAGGTTTAATTGCAGGGGCATCTGTCGTCAGGTCCGTAGGTATTCAAAGGCCGCCCCACAGGCCACATTGAGGGAGGCAAATTCTCCTTGTAGTGCTTTCCGGCGCGCTGCTGGCAAAGCGACCTCGCAATTCTCTAACGGGTCCCAGATTTCGCAAGGCAAGCTGAGCTCGTCACTGAGCGTCTGCAAAATCATTTCCGGTCGGGAAAGCCCGCCGGAAACAAAAATGCGATGAATGGAGGTCTCGTGCTGGCCTTCGAAAAACCCAATCGAGTTGCGCACCTCGGTCGCTACCCGGGAAAGGGTGCTACGGCAAATCTCCGCCATCCCGGCATCGCCTTCCTTGACCATGAGATGGGCAGCGTGCGTATCGAGCGCACCGTCCGCCGTTAGTGCCTG
Organism: Chthoniobacterales bacterium; assembly: GCA_036758965.1. Classification (GTDB taxonomy): domain Bacteria; phylum Verrucomicrobiota; class Verrucomicrobiia; order Chthoniobacterales; family UBA10450; genus AV69. The sequence continues at coordinate 2,152 of DAIOVO010000052.1, read as the reverse complement.
AGTAAAATGTTTGCCGCCGTAATCAAACGAGCGGGTAAACGCTAATTCGCCATTGCTCCCGATGAGCACGGTGCTTTGGAGATGCCCCATATCGAGCAACAGGAAAGCTTCCTTGGCGTGGACGTCCGGGTAGGCGAACTCGAAAGCATTGAGAGAACAAATCGGGGCCAGTTGTAAAAGCTCCGGCGCTACTTTGGTTTTGGCGAGTGCTTCGGAAATTTGTTTGACCTGAGTGCGCAACATTCCGCCCACGAGGTAGCGCGTTTGCGTTGCGACCGGCGTTTGCACCGTCGCGGGAGCGCCACCGTTATTTTCAGCCCCGTTGAGGGGGGCGTGATTGGCGCCGTTCTTGGAAATCGCCGCCACGTCGAGCACGAAATCTTTGCACTCCTGGTTGAGCATGCTCAGCCCGTTGTAACGAAGAGCGTTGCGCAATAAATCAGCCGGCGTGCTCGGCTGTTCGATGATGCGCAGCAGCGCGCCCGGCTCCGAAACCGCCACCGCGCAACTTTTGCTGCTGCCACCGAGATCGCGCAGTAGATGCTTGATCTCGCTCGCGACATCATCCGTCGTCGCCAGATTTTCCGGCACTTCTCGGGCGGCGAAGCCGGTCAGGACATAGCGGGTCTCGCTCTTTCGCTGCAACAACACCGCTTTGTAGGTGTGCTTGCCGAGATCGAGGCCAATGACAGAATTTCCGCGTTTCGCCATGGATGTTCCATCTGCATGTAGCGGAAAGCGTGCCGAAAGCGGGCGATTTCTGCTGTCCGCGCGCTGGCGACAGGCTACGCCGCGGCCGCGGGCGACGCGCGATAACCAAAATAGCCCCGCTCTTTTATCATGCGCGCGACTTCGGAGGGCACCATTTTTTCCCAACTGCTGTCGCCGTTTTGCAGCTTGGCCAGCGCGTCCGGCGGATGAATCCGCAAATAGTCTGGATGAAAATCACTGATCTCGGCGATGTGCGGATTCTCGATCAAGTAGCGATAGAGCGACTGCAAATTCGGCGCGACCTGCAAATGGGTGGCCGAAATTGTTTTCCCGGTCGCTTCATCGATCATCGGATAAACATAAAGCTTGAGGGAGCCTTTAAACATTCGGCCGAGCGCCTCCAAAATTCCGCCTTCCAGGTCTGTGTAATATCTCTCGTCGAAAATTTCCATTAAACTCGGCAAACCCATCACCAAACCGATCATCTTATTAGTGTAACGCGCCAGATACGCAGCCAGCCGGTAGTATTCGCCAAACTTCGAAATCAAGACCGTTCGCCCAAGCGCGCCTAAAATATCCACCCGCGCTAAAAAATCCGCGTGATCCAGCGGCCCTTCCTCCAATAAATTTTCCAGCGTCATCTCCATCAGCACCACCAGCTCGCTTTCCTCGCACCCGGAGTCAGCCAGAAATTTCCGGCGCGCTCCATCCAACATATCGTTAGTCGCGCGTGTGACTGGGCGAAAACTGCCGCGTTCCACCAGGATCGCTTTCTTGTGCAAAACCTCTGTCGCCTGCACGGTTTCGCCTTCGGCCGTGAACATGACCGCATCGGTCAATCCCTGGCTAACCAGTTGCAGACTCATCAACCGGTTATCGACCTCCGCGAAAGCTGGCCCGGAAAATTTTACCATGTCCACCTGCAATCTTTCCGGCGCGAGATTGTCGGCCAGAGAAGAGATGAGGCGTTCGGGTGCGCCATCGTAAAATGCGCCGTAGAGCAAATTCACGCCGATGACTCCGAGCGCTTCCTGCTGATCGACGTTCGCTTCATCGAGCATGCGCACGTGAATGATGATCTGGCTCGGTTCCGAACGTTTTTGCGTCTGAAAACGAACACCGAGCCAGCCATGCGATTCGTTATGGTGCTTGAAAGCGCGCGCTGCAACCGTGTCGGCAAAAACAAAAAAGGTGCGTTGCTCCCCCAGCTTTTGATCCAGCCGCTCGATCAGCAATTCGTATTCGTGATCGAGCATCGTGTGCAGACGCGCCCGGCTGACGTAGCGCTCGGCCGTTCCGTAAATGGCGTCGCTGAAAGTCATGTCGTAGGCCGACATCGTTTTCGCGATCGTATTGGAGGCGCCGCCGACGTGAAAGAAACGCCGCGCCACTTCCTGGCCGGCGCCGATTTCGGCAAATGTTCCATACCACCGCGGATCGA
>DAIOVO010000051.1:13978-21561 GCA_036758965.1 Chthoniobacterales bacterium | reverse complement strand
CGTGGTATCTCTATGATAGCCAAGGCCGGCTCCAGTCGGTGACCGATGCGCTCGGTACCGGGGCTGGTGATGTCAATCATACCACCAGCTACGCCTATAACACTCGCGACCAGGTAACGACTGTCACTCATCCGGTCGATCCAAACGACGGTGTGCGCCATACGGTGGTGAATAATATTCGTTTGTCCGATGGAACGCTCACCAGCCTGACTGATGAGCTAAACCACCTCACGAACTATACTTACGATGACTACCGGCGTCCGATTAGCGTAACCACGCCGGCGCGCTATTCCGGCGACCCGCTTTCACACACGAGCACTTTCAACTATACTCGTTGGGGAACTTCCAGCAGTTATTTGCACACCAGCAACTTCGTATTCTTTACGATCGCTCCCAGCGGAAGGGAAACCGATATTGATTGCGACAATAATCTGAAGAAAGCGATTATTCGCCAGGCGCCGAACACTTCCGACGATGCCTGGACTTATCTTACTTACGACAACGCCGGTAACCTGACTCAGGTAAAAGATCCCAAAGGCAATATCACGATCACCGCTTACGACGAGCGTAATCGGCCCATGTCGGTCACCGACCCCAAGGTCAACGTGACCAGCTTCAAATACGATCGGGCGGGGCGCAAGGCCTCGGTCACTCGCGCTAATGGGCAAGTCGTGACGTTCGACAGTTACGACCCAATGAATCGCTTGCTGCAGCAGACTGCCAAACAGACGCCTGACCCGGACGCGGTGACGAAATACACTTATTACCAATCCGGCTTGCTCCAAACGACGAAGGATCCGCGCTTGGTGGCGACGAGCAGTACTTACAGCTACTCCTACACCTACGATCTAATGGGTCGTAAAACGCAGGTTACTTACCCAATCGACACTTATGGCGTGCAGCGGACCGAGCAATGGCATTACGACACCGCCAACCGGAACGATACTTTTACCAATCGCCTCGGCACGGTGGAAACAATGGGGTATGACGCCTTGTATCGGCAAAGTAGTGCAAGCTGGAACGACAGCGGCACCACGCCCACGGTGAACTTTGCTTATGATGCCGCCGGCCGGATGCTAACGGTCACCAACAGCAACGCCACCATCACGCGCACCTACTACAACGACAACCTGCTCGATACCGAGACCACCCGCTACGCCGACGCGACCAACCGCACCTTGACTTACACTTACGATGCCGATGGGCGGCGCGCCACCGCGCTGTACCCCAACGGGACCTATTCCTTCTCTTACAACTACACCCAACGCGGCCAACTTGACACCATCGTCACGGGCGCGACTACGGTAGCCAATTACGATTACGACGTGAACGGTAACCTGACCACGCGCGCGCTCAGCAACGGCACCAACAGCACCTACGGCTACGACACATTGAACCGGACTACGGGCATCACGAACAATTTCTCCACCGGCAGCACGGCGCCTCTCGCCCGCACCCTCGGTTACGATTACGACACCGTGGGCAATCGCAAATTTACCAAGCGCGATGGCAGCTTGGGCGACGTTTTTGGTTACGACCAAGCTGATCAGGTGGAAGCGGTCAAACTGAATATCTCCAATCCCGACACCACCGCCCCGGGCGCGCAGACGATTGTCTATGACGCCAACGGGAATCGGACCACCTTCAGCGCCTACGGGCCGACCGACGCTTATACCATCAACGCCCTGAACCAATATACCAACCGCAACAGCAATACCGCCACTTATGATCGCAAAGGGAACGTTCAAACCGGATTGGATGGCTCCAGTTACACTTACGATGCCCAGAGCCGGGTGCTGACCGCAGCGAAAGGTGGCACCACCGATACCTTCACCTATGACGGGTTGAACCGGCAGGTCACGCGCAAGATCGGCGCCGCTACTCCAATCTACAACGTTTATGATGGCTGGGATCTGATTGGCGAATACAACAGTGGGGCCACTAGTCCGACCACTGCTTATCTCTACGGCGCCAGTGGGATCGTCAAAGGGATGAGCAGCTCGAGTAGCTGGTATTACTATCAGGATGCCAGCGGCTGCACGAGCCACGTGGCCGATAGCACGGGCAAGCTAGTGGAGGCATACCGTTACGACCTGCAAGGCACGCCGGTCTTTCTCAATGCTTCCGGTGGCACCATCCCATCCTCGCTCTGGGGCATCCGCCATCTTTTCACCGCCCAGCAATGGTATAGCGAGTTGGGGCTGTACGACCTGCGCAATCGCTTCTACTCGCCCGACATGGGGAGATTCCTCCAAAGCGACCCCGCCAGCTTCGGGGGCGATGCGACAAACTTGTATCGATATTGTGGCAACAACCCCCTCACCCGCGTAGACCCAAGCGGGCTCGAGGGCGAGTACCGGCCAAGGTTTTACTATTTTAACGGCAATCTGATCGGGATGAATGGCCTATATACGCCGACGGGAACAAACATCCCGCTACCGGAAGGTTCTGACTTGGGTAGCGCGATCAACTTTCCCGGAGGGTTTTCCTCAAGTAATGGCTTTGGCTCTACGTCGGGATCGGCATTTGGCCCCGGATTCAACTCGTCGGGTCCAATTCCTCGCGCCATTCCAGTCACCCAGAAAAGTTCTTCGGATGGAAAAGGCGGCAATTATGTTTTAAAGAGGCCGCCACCCGGACCGGAACCATACGCTGGAGCCGTTGTTGGCCCGGCGGAAGATATAAGTCCCGACCCTCACGCGGGTCAACCCTACAATCCCGACCCAGGACACGGAGTTGCTTACGGTGTTTTTTATGGGGCGGCAGATGGGGTAGCGGGCGGTGGCGGATCCGAGACCGTCATTTATGACAACGGCTATAAAGCCTTTTACGTTTACGGCGGCATGGGCGGAGGGTTCCAAGCCGGGGGCCCTTCTGGACAAGGTTACACCGGTGACGTTTACGGCGTTCATTATGCTTCGGACTATGCTGGCGGTTTTGTTAATTTCCAGATTAGCTTTGGCGTAGGATACTCATTTTCTTTTTCTCCAGATAACGGAGCAACCTCCAGAGGATTGGTATGGGACAGCATTGGAATCTCTGCTGAGGCGCAAGGCTACAAGATGTTAGCCGGGTGGTGGTAACCAAGTGAAAGCTGATTATGGCTTCCAGAAGTAGTGCTCTCGCCATTGTGGCTGTTATTGTGTGGACAGGAGTCTCGCGAGGGCAATCAACGTCGATCACCGGCCCTGCTTATTATCCAAATGGGCCACTCGGTCCGGCGTTGGCCATTCCGCCCCTGTACGCCGCGGTAGGCAGAGGTGATGTCAGGGAAGTTAAATTATTAGTTGAAAATGGCGCTGACCCAAACAAGCGCATACAAACGGGATGGGCACCAGTCCACCAAGCGATTTACACGACCGACGAGATATTGCGGCTTCTGCTTAATCACGGTGCGGACCCGAACTTGCCAATAGGTCCTGACGCTAAAGGATATTCAAACAAGTGCACGCCACTATACTTAGCAGTTTATCTGCGCAAACGTGAGATGGTCCAGACATTACTTTACTTTGGAGCCGATCCGGTGAGGGTGAACTCCAGTGGAAAATCGGTTATCGATGTCGCTCACGAAACTAAGGATTCCTCGATAATTAGCCTGATTGAGGCTGCTCGGAAAGACCGGTGATCGAGGGGGTCGTAGGGGTCGGACTGGGGTTGCATTGATTTGGGTTGAATTGGGGAATTGAATAGGGGTCAGTCCCAGTGTCAGTCCTCACTTCTTGCAGTTTTTGAGGCAGCGTTAAGTAGCGGGGCACATCTCTGCGGGGGCTCAACCGGACTTCAGAATGTGCTGGATGCCTCGAATCGGAATCACCACCCAGTCGGGTCGATGATTTAGTTCGTAGCCGACTTCGTAAACCGCCTTGTCGAGCAGATACGCTGCTTCCAGCGCCACGCGCAGATCGTTTTCATTTTTTGGAATGAAAATTTCGTCCGCGGTTGCGGCGAGGTAGCTTCGCAAATAAATCGCGCTCACGTAGCGATACCAGGCATCGGCCCAGCGCTCGAGAAATGCCACGTCCTCGTTGCGGGTGGCGGATTGCCAAAGCGCGCTGTAAGCGGCGTATTGAAACGAGCGCATCATGCCGGCGACGTCGCGCAAAGCGGAGCGTTTCAATTTTCGTTCGCTCAACGGCCGGGCGGGTTCGCCTTCGAAATCCAAAAAGATAAAATCGCGTCCGGTGTAAAGCGCCTGGCCAAGATGAAAATCGCCGTGAATGCGAATCTTGTGCGCGGCCGACTTTTGCTCGAGAAGACGCCGCTCCTGCGCGAGAATTTTCGCCTCGGCCGCGAGAACATCTGCTGCTTCGGCGCGAAATGATTCCGGCAAATCGTCAATTTTCCTGCGCAACAACTCCAGCGCGCGGCGAGTGGAAGCGCGCATCGATTGCACCACGCTGCGTTGGGCCAGGGCGCTGAACGGCTCGGGCGCAAATGCCGGATCGTCCCGCTCCCCCGCCAGCGCGCGATGCAATTCGCCTGTGCGCTGGCCGAGCAACCGCGCTTTGTCGGGATAAACGCCACCGATTAACTCTTCCAGCAAAACTGCCGACACGTTTTCGCCCAGCTCCGCTTTTTGCGCGAGCACGCGCTCGTAGAAATTTCCGACCGCATCGAGCGTGTGTTTCCAGGCGTCGCCTTCATTCGCAATCGCCGCCTGGATAAGCGCGAGCACGGCCGTTTTCTTTCCCGCGCGATATTCGAGCGCGCCGGCAAAGGCAGGCACATTGGGAAATTTCGCGCGCTCAGTCAGGAACCGCGTGATCTCGACATCAGGATTAATTCCCTCCTCCAGTTTACGGAAAATCTTCAAGAAATACTGGCTGCCGTAGAGAATAGAGGAATTGCTCTGTTCCGCGCTCAGGACAGTGGAGCTGGCGCTCAAATCCTCCGCCGCGGCGAATTCCGGCGTCGCCACGCCGACGATTTCACCGCTGCGCGCGCGGATTTTTTCCTGGCCGCGAATGAGCCGATAAATCGCCGCGCGATATTCCGCGTCATAAATGGCATCGGCCAGGATGGCGTTGCCGCTGGAAAATTCGGCGATAATTCCCGCGCGCGGTATGGCGCGCCCCTTTTCGTCCCGCGCCACATGAAGCGGCAGCGCATAAATTTCGGAAGCGCCTTCGGTGTAACTAGTTTCCAAAAGCAAATGGCGCGGGAAATCCGGCGCGCTAGAAATCGCCGCCTCTTCCGCGATGCGCAGTGAGCGCATGGTGCGCGCCTTGGAACCGAACCAGCGACAATGCGAGATGTACTCGGGCAGAATTTTCCGCTCCAGCTCGGCGCGCCCATTACCATTCAGCAGTTGGTCGGCCGCCGATGTGATCCGCGGAAGTTTGGCGCGTTTTGTTCTGCGCGACGCACTCGCCGATTCGAACACGAACCAAAAATGCGCATGCGGTCCGAGCATGATCGGATAGGCCGCCTTGCGCACGGTCGGGAACCGGTTGCGGCTGAAAACTTCCAGCGGTACGCTCCCGGAAAATTTCCCGAGATCGAGCTGCGCGAATTGCGCGAAACGCGAAAGGTTAACGATAACCAGAATCGTTTCGTCTTCGGTGCGGCGAAGAAACGCCAGCACTTTGGAATTGTCCGGCAGCAAAAATTCCAGCGAGCCGCGGGAGAAAGCGCGATAATTCTTGCGCATGGCGATGACGCGCCGCGTCCACCACAAGAGCGACGAAAGATTCTTCTGCTGGTTCTCGACGTTGATCGCTTCGTAGTGATACTCGGGATCGATCGTGATCGGCAGATAGAGTTGTTGCGGATTCGCTCTCGAGAAACCGGCGTTGCGGTCGGCGCTCCACTGCATCGGCGTGCGGCAGCCGTTGCGATCGCCCAAGTAAAAATTGTCGCCCATCCCGATCTCATCGCCGTAGTAGAGCACCGGCGTCCCCGGCATTGAGAAAAGCAAAATATTAAGCAGCTCGATTTTGCGCCGGCTGTTTATGAGTAGCGGCGCGAGACGACGACGGATGCCGAGGTTGATGCGCGCGGTCGGATCGTTCGCGTAAACACGCCACATGTAATCGCGTTCCTCATCCGTCACCATCTCGAGAGTCAGCTCATCGTGATTGCGCAGGAACATCGCCCACTGGCAATTTTCCGGGATGGCCGGTGTCTGCTCCATGATGTCGATGATCGGAAAACGGTCCTCCATCTGGAGCGCCATAAACATCCGCGGCATGAGCGGGAAATGGAAATTCATGTGCGACTCGTCGCCGTTGCCGAAATAGGCAACCGCATCTTCCGGCCACTGGTTCGCTTCCGCCAGCAACATGCGATCGGAGAATTTCGCATCGACGTGCGCGCGTAATTTTTTCAAGTAGGCGTGGGTCTCGGGTAAATTTTCGCAGTTCGTCCCTTCGCGCTCGTAGAGATAAGGAACGGCATCGAGCCGCACGCCATCGACCCCCATCTCCAGCCAAAAATCGCAGATCGTCTCGACCATTTCGTGCACCGCCGGATTTTCAAAATTCAAATCCGGCTGGTGTGAATAAAATCGGTGCCAGTAATACGATTTGGCCAGCGGGTCCCAGCTCCAGTTCGACGTCTCGAAATCCTTAAAGATGATGCGCGCGTCTTTGTATTTTTCCGGCGAATCGCTCCAGACATAGAAGTCCTTGTAGATAATTTGCTCCTTCTCGCGATCGCGTTTGTCGTTGTAGCTGCGGTCGTTGGCCACGGCAGACGGCGCGACGCCGCTGTCGCTGGCCGCCCCCGAGCCGCGGCCGGCAATCGCGGCTACAGAAGCCGCAATCGCGCGACGCGATTTTTGGAACCACGGGTTCTGATCAGAAGTGTGATTGATGACGAGTTCGGTGATGATGCGCAAGCCGCGCTCGTGGGCGGCGGCAAGAAAAGCGCGAAAATCTTCCAGCGTTCCGTAGTTCGGATTAACGTCGAAATAATTGGCGATGTCGTAGCCATCGTCCTTTAGCGGCGAAGGATAAAATGGCAGCAGCCAAAGCGCGGTCACGCCCAGTTCCTGCAAATAATCAAGCTTCTCGATCAGTCCACGAAAGTCGCCAATGCCATCGGCGTTGCCATCGTGAAAAGTCTTCACGTGCAACTCATAGATAATGGCGTCTTTGAACCAAAGCGGATCGGACATAGCTTGGAACTGTTCGCGCGAGCTTTCGCGCGACGCAACGCCGCAATTGCCGCGTTCGAAACACAACGGCTCATGGTATTTTACTTCCTGGATTGCCGTCTTTGTCTGAATTGGGAAAACTGACCGCGAATTACGCGCATATCGCTAGTGGAACCATTCTCGCTCCTCGGTTAGCGACGGCAGAAGAGTGATAACCTGCGAGGGATGCCGGGCTGCGTTCGGATTGGACGCGTGCGCGAATCCGACCCACAATGCCCGCTTATGACTCGACCGCCGCGCAGCAAAGTCCCAGGGAGCGACGACGAACCGGACAGCAATGGCCGGATGCCCGCGAGCGCGCCGCAAGTCGAGCCGGGCGCGCCGACTGATCTCGAGTTGATGGAGGGGATTCAAGCCGAAGAGCCGGAGGCGCTTTCCAAGCTTTACGATCGCTACAACGGAATTTTGAAGGCGCTCATTCTGCGCG
>DAIOVO010000051.1:0-13968 GCA_036758965.1 Chthoniobacterales bacterium | reverse complement strand
TAACGAGGCGGAGGCAGAAGATTTGCTGCAAGAGATATTCATGGAGATTTGGAACCAGGCGAAAAATTTCTCCGCTTTAAAGGGTAAGCCGCTTGGCTGGATGGTGACGCTGGCACGCCGTCGTGCGATAGATGGATTACGTAAGAAGCAGGCTTATGCCCGAGCAGAAGAGCGTTTACAAAAGGAAACAGAACAGCAGCCGGATGCCTGGATTCATAATTCTACCCAGGAAGAAATTACCATCGGCGATACCCGAGTTTTGATTCGCCGTGTCATTATGACCCTGCCCCCGGCGCAACAGCAGGCGATCGAACTGGCATTTTTTCGTGGGATGAGTCAGCGCGAAATCGCCGCAAATACGAATACACCGTTAGGCACGGTGAAGACCCGCCTGGAATTGGGGCTGAAGAAGATTTACGACGGCCTCAAGGAAATACGCGATGAACTTTGATGAATTTCAAAATGAAGCGCGCCTGTTTGTGATCGGCGCGCTCGAAGCGGACGAAGCAGCGGAATTCGAAGTAGCACGTCGGAAGTTTGGACAGCGCGCGGAAGATTACATCGCGGAATGCTATTCCTTGAGCGAAGCGTTCGCCTTGAGTTTGCAGCCGGCCAAATCTTCCAATCAAATCAAGAATCGTTTGATGGAAATGGTGCGCAACCGGCAGCGCTCCTGAAAGTTTGTTGGCGAGATAATCGCGAAAACGCTGACGCACATCCCAGCGAGCGGCAAACTCGCTGGGCACACAGGCCACAGACCGATGTTCCGATCACGGGGGATTGACTTCACGCAGGATAAATTCCTGGAGGAAACCGTAGAAATTTACCTGGAACAAACTGAGATCGCGCCGGTTGCCGAGTGGCGAGTGATACTGGTCGCCCAATTCGTGCTCGGTAAAGCCGTTGCTGGCAGTGAGCGCGAGCCGGGCCTGATTCAACGCATTGAGCCAGGCGTCCGCATGCGCCAGGGGGATGCGCAGCGTGCAGGCCGTGGCCGGCTCGCATTGCAGGGCGGCCAGATCCTGGCGCACCGTTTCGGTGGAACTTAGAAAAAGACCGCGCATCCCCGGTTCCACATAGAGTTTCCATTCCGCGCAAAATTCCTTTTCCGCTTCGGCCGCACCGGGCTGGCTAAAAATTCGCGCTTCGGCCGCGGGCGAATCGGTGGTTTGCGCGCTTTCGGGAATTTGCCGCAAAAGCTCGGCCAAGAAAGGATCGAGCTCGCGAATCTCCAGTGCATCCGCCTCGCGCACAATTTCCATCACGAAATCTTTTCGATCGTTGCTAACAAGAGATAAGAATGCAATTGCTGGACGTAAAACTCGGCCCGCTCCCGCACCCCGCTCCAGAGAATCGAGCGCCCCTGCTGGTGCACCTCCAGCATGTGCTTTTCCGCCCGCTCGCGCTTGTAACCAAAAACGCGCTGAAACACCATCGTCACATAGGACATCAGGTTCACCGGATCGTTATGCACGACCACCTTCGTCTCGGACTCTTTCTCAATCGTCGGCAGCTCCACCGTGCTGGCGCCGTCGGCTAACGAGAAATGGAACCCAGGTGGGCAGAGACTGCTTGCCGGAGGATGAAGACGCGGTTGCGTCATTTGCAAAATTAACACCGCTGCTCTTTTCCTTCAAACCGAGTGCGTTTTTCCAAACGAAAAGCAAGCTGGAAGAGACGCGTTTGCATCGCCGTCATACGGGAGCGCGGGCCCGCGGCGTCATCTTCAAATCCGGCCAGGTGAAGAAGCCCGTGCAGCAAATAGAGTCGCAACTCCCGGCCGGTGGTGGTTTTAAATTGACGTGCCTGTCGCCGCGCGGTTTCCGCGCTGATGATAATTTCGCCGTGGTGAAAAGTGAGCACATCCGTTGTCCCCAGGATATTTGAAAATTGGCGATGCAATCGCGCCATGGTGCGATCGCTTACGATAACCACTGAAATCGTATCGGGCCGTGATGTGCTGCGCCGGCGATTTTTCCGCACAAGCCGAAACGCAATCTCGGCAAAGCGCTGTAAACCCGGCAGGGAAATGGGGATGGTTCGTTGCACGTTGCGCGCCGTGATGAGGCTCATTTTTTCATGGCCCTAAGTTGCTCATAAAGATCGGCCAAGCGCGGTAATTGCGCGCCCGCAGTCTTTCCCCGGCGCAACGGCTCGCCCCAGATCGCTTCCAACTCGAACGGACGCCCCGCCTGGAAATCGAGCAAAGTGGAAGGTTTATATTCGCCCATCGTTTCCGTTCGCTTTATCTGTTGGCTTGCGATCGCGGCTGGCAACCGATGACCCAGCGCATTCGCAGCCGCGATTACTTCCTTCATCAACGCGAGGGCTTCCAGTCGCCACGAATCGTTAGCCAGAATTTCCACCGTGGTGACTCCGCCCGAAACGATAGTCAGACCGTTGAACGGAATGTTCCACACCAGTTTCCGCCAGCGCTCGCGCGCGAGATTTTTGACTGCGCTGCAAACAATGCCGCAGCGTTTGAATTCGTGCACAAGATTGTATGTACGCGCTTTCGGGAAACCGCCGAGCTCCCCAAGCCGGAGGTAACCGCGGTCGAATTGATCGATCACTCCGGGCGCGGTCCGGTTCAGGCAAATGAAGCAAAGGGCACCCATGACGCGCCCGGCGCCGAAATGCTGGGCGAGAAATTCCTCGTTGCCCAAACCATTTTGCAACGTCAGCAGCGCAGTCTTTTCGTGGAGTAGCGGAGGAACCAGATCGAGCAGCGCGTCGTTGTTTGTAGTTTTGAGCGCGATGAGCACGAGATCGCACGGGCCAATTGATTCCGTTGTCCGGTGCGCCCGAACTTTCGCGAGATGAAAGCCTGCCTTGCGGTCGCGGCCGCGGATGCGAATGCCACGCCCTGTGATTTCATCGTAGCCGCTGCGAATGAGGAAATGCACGTCGCGCCCGCGGTAGGCGAGCCAGCCGCCGTAATAACTTCCGATTGCGCCCGCGCCGATGACCGCGATACGGTAGTTAGGCGGGAGGTGTCGCGCGCGCATCTTTTAGAAATTATTTACCGCAGAGTTCGCCGAGGCGCGGAGAGAGCAAAATCGATCTTTATCTTCCCTAACCAGACCTGGAGCCCTTAAACATCAGACGATTGAACAACTTCGATCGTTCATCGTTTTCAGGCAGGCGGTCTTTTTTCGGCTTGGAAATTTCGTGTGATCAAGCGTGCGCCTTTGGAGAAAGAGAGATAAGACCAGGCCCATTGCAGGAAGACGACGAAACGATTGCGAAAGCCGACCAGAAACAGAATGTGAACAAAAAGCCAGACGAGCCATGCCGGTAGCCCGCTTAGATGGAGCCCGTGCAAATCCGCCACTGCTTTGTTGCGGCCGATCGTGGCCATGGTGCCTTTATCGAAATACCAGAAGCGCTGTGGCTTTCGACCGTCGATCATGGCCAGAATGTTTCGGGCGGCGTGCCGGCCCTGTTGCATCGCCACTGGTGAAACGCCGGGCAACGGCTTGCCATCTTTGCCGGCGAGATTGGCGAGGTCGCCGATAACCTGCACTTCCGAATGCCCAGGAATCGTTAGGTCGTCCTGCACCATCACTCGCCCGGCGCGATCGAGCGGAACACCGAGCGATTTGCCGACGAAGGAAGCGGTGTTTCCCGCCGCCCAGACTTTGACCCGGCAGGGAATGAATTGTTCACCGATCTTCAAACCCTCTTCGGTCAAATCGGTCGCATGCACCCCGGTGTGAATTTCTACTCCCAGCTTTTCGAGCTGGCGAGTCGCGCTAATGCGCAAGTCCTCCGGGAACGAAGCCAGCACGCGCGGCTCGCCTTCAATCAAAATCACGCGCGCACTCGAAGGATCGATATGCCGAAAATCTCGCGCCAGGGTATGCCGGGAAATTTCGGCAATCGCTCCAGCCATCTCCACACCGGTCGGTCCGCCGCCAATGACGCAGAAAGTCATGGCCGCCGCGCGGGCGGCAGGATCAGAAATTTTTTCTGCGTACTCGAACGCCATCAAAGTGCGCCGGCGAATTTCGATTGCGTCTTCCAGGCTCTTCAGCCCCGGCGCAAGCTGCTCGTATTCCGGATGACCGAAATAGGAATGGCGCGAACCGGTTGCGACAATGAGATAATCGTAAGGAATTTGCAGTTCGCCGGCGGAAACAGTCCGTTTGGCAACGTCGATCGACTGCACCTCGGCCAAAGTCACTTCCACATTTTTGCATTTATGAAGAATTGCGCGCACGGGCGCGGCAATATCGGCCGGAGAAAGCGCGGCGGTGGCGACCTGATAAAGCAGCGGCTGAAAGAGATGATAATTGGTGCGGTCGATAAGGGTGAGCTGCACTTTTTCGCAGGCGAGCTTCTTGGCGGCGGCGAGTCCACCGAAGCCGGCGCCGACGATCACAACGCGCGGCAATTTTTCTTCAGCCATCACTGCAATGTTGCGAGAATGAAAACGCGCGCAGCAAATTTGTTTCGAGGTCTCGTCATTCCTAGTCCAAGGCCGAGCACTCGATTCGGTTTCCGCCCTCCCGGTGAACCGGCATTGTAACCGCCGTCCGTCCTCGGCGGCAGAGCGCCAGATATCGCGACCGGCTGCACGCATCTATTTCAACCGTATTCCAGCCCGCTCGATTCTTTGGCCCGGCGACGAAATAAACAGTTCTGCGGCCGGGGACGGACGGACGCTACCGGGGACGCCTAAACTGTAGTTGTCAGGTTGGCTGCTCGCGCTACATTCCTCGCCTTATGCCGAAGTCGATTGCTCGCAGCAAAACGCGCAAGGCCGTTGCGAAACGATTCAAAATTACCGCCTCCGGTAAAGTGCTGCGTTCACACGCGTCGCGCCGGCATTTAATGTCGGCCAAGAACGCAAAGAAAAAACGGCAACTGGCGAAGATGGGACGTGTCCACGAAACCGATGTGGCGCGGATTAAAGCTAACCTGCCGTTCGGCTAATTTTTCAGCGCACCGCCGGGGCGGGTTCTTCGGTCTGAGTCGTTGTCGTGGTGGTCGTCGTCGTAGCGCGTGCCGGTCGCGTATATTCCGGAGAGGGCTGCGGGCTGTAGAGATCGCGCCGATTCGCCAGCGTGGTACAGGAAGCCAAAAGCGTGAGGAGGGATAACGCCGCCAGAATTTTCATGGCGCGATGGAATCAAAACCGCCAGCCCCTGTCAACGCGACACGCCACTTCACTTGCATCAAAGGCGAACACTTCGATATTTCCGCTCCGTCAGGGACTATGGATTGAAGGCTTACGAATCCCGCCAGGGCAGGAATGCAGCAACGGTAGTTTGACCTTCCCTGCCGTAGTTCTCTGGCGGTTTTTTTTCCGAATCTCCGAGGCGATGAAACTTCTCAAGGTTAAGACGACACGATTTTCCGAAGTGGTCGAGACATGCGGGCGGCCATCGAGCTACACGCTCTGGCAAAAGCCGCCCAAGGACGAGAAGTTACAAAAGCTGCTGGAAAAAAATCAGATCATGACGATTCGGAAAGGTGCGGGCGCGGACTTTGGCGAGGTTGGTTTTTATAAGGCGAATAGCACGATTTATCTTCAATTTCCCAAGTCGCTCAAACGTTTCGCGGGCAATCGAATTATCGGAATCAAATGGGATTTGGTGGGAGAATGATTCTGGTATGACAAAGGACGAGCTCCAGCGTTACTCGCGGCAAATCATTTTGCGCGAAGTAGGGCAGGAGGGTCAGCACAAGTTAAAGTCGGCCCGCATTCTTTGCATCGGTGCAGGCGGTCTTGGATCGCCCGCTGCGCTTTATCTCGCGGCCGCGGGCATTGGCACGCTCGGAATTGTCGATGACGACGTCGTCGATCTCTCGAATTTACATCGCCAGCTCTTGCACGGAACGGAGGACGTTGGGCGCAAGAAAATCGAGTCCGCGAGCGAGCGACTGCGCGAGATCAATCCCACGATCGCGATCGAAACGCATTCGCAGCGATTGCGAGCGGAGAACGCGCGCGAGCTGGTTCGCAACTATGACATCGTCCTCGATGGGTCGGATAATTTGCCAACACGCTATTTGTCGAACGACGTCTGCGTTTGGGAAAAAAAGCCGAACGTTTACGGTTCGATCCACCAATTTGAAGGACAGGCTTCTCTGTTCGCGCCGCACCTTGGCGGCCCGTGTTATCGCTGTCTTTTTCCTGAACCACCGCCGCCGGGCGCGATCCCGAGTTGCGCCGAAGCGGGCGTGCTCGGGGTTGTGCCAGGAATTATCGGCACGATCCAGGCGCTGGAAGCAATCAAACTCATTTTGGGCGCGGGGGAAAATCTCCTCGGGCGTTTGCTTCACTTCGATGCGCTTACGGTGCGTTTCCGGGAATTTCGTGTGCGCCGCGACCCGCAATGCCCGGTTTGCGGTGAAACACCGAGCGTTGTTGCGCCGATTGATTACGAGCAATTTTGCGGCGCGGGCCCGGCGGCGGAAAAGTGGACGGCGAAACAGTTCCTTCGGTTTCGCCGAAAGAATTGCAGGCGATGCTGGAAACAAAATCGTCGGTGGCGTTGATCGACGTGCGCGAGCCGTTTGAATTTGAGATTGCGCGCATCGCCAACTCGCAGCTCATTCCGCTGGGACAAATCGCATCGGAGTTTGATGAAATTCCGCGCGATCGCACCGCCGTATTTATCTGCAAGAGCGGCGTTCGCAGCGCGCACGCGATCGAGTTTCTTCGAGAACAAGGTTTCGACAAGTTGCTCAATCTCGAAGGCGGGATCGACGCCTGGCGGGCCGAGGTCGATTCCGCGTTGCCAAAATATTGAGCGTGGCGCGACAGAAGATTTTTTGCGCGTTGGCACTGGCGCTAAGTCTCGGCGGTTGCGATCGCATGATCACGCCGCGTCATACCCAGCAATTAAAGGACGCCCAAAGCAAAATAGCAGCGGGAGATTTCCAGCGCGCGATCAGTTTGTACGAATCGGCCTTGGAAGACCGGCCGAGCGACGCGGATGTTCACTACCAATTGGCGTTGCTCTACGATGACAAAATGGGAAATGCGCTCAGTGCGATTCATCATTTCCGGCGCTATTTGGAAATTGCGCCCGCCGGAACGCACGCCGCGGAAGTGAAAAGCTTCATTAAACGCGATGAGGTAGCGCTGCTAACGAGCGTTTCCGGCGATGCGGTTATCTCGCGGGCGGAAGCGACGCGATTGCGGAACGAGAACCTGACCCTGCATCGCGAATTGGATGAAGCGCGCGGACGTACTCGCGTCGTTACCAGCGAAACGGGAAAACCATCGAAAACGGAAAAGGCTGGCGGACAAACCTATGTCGTGCAACGCGGTGATACCCTCGCGTCGATCTCACGCAAGTTTTACAAAAATTCCACCCGCTGGAAACAGATTCTGGATGCGAACCGGGAGACGATCAATGATCCAAAGAAGTTAAGCGCCGGCCAGACCCTAACGATTCCCA
This sequence comes from Chthoniobacterales bacterium, assembly GCA_036758965.1. Classification (GTDB taxonomy): domain Bacteria; phylum Verrucomicrobiota; class Verrucomicrobiia; order Chthoniobacterales; family UBA10450; genus AV69. Next base: position 6,553 of record DAIOVO010000051.1, on the reverse strand, counting down.
GAAAATAGAGTCGCTAGTCTGCTGAGAGGAAAGAAGAGAAACGGGTTGGTCTCTTACGGGGTCGGCATTATTCCGGGAGCGCACGCGCCTCGCGTGCTATGCCAGTCCGGCTCGGACTTTTGGCACGTCGCCAAAACGAACTTTTCCGCCCGTTCCGCGTGAGTGAAGAAGAAAAGTTCGCGACTCGCGAAAGCTTTCGGAGTCGTCAGCACGCGAGGCGCGTGCGCTCCATGCAAATGGCGGATGCACCACACTAGTCTTATAGTGGTCGCACTTCGGTGGAGCGGCGGGGCTACGGTTTCAAGCGATTCTGCGGCCGGCGACGCGGGGTCGCGCTTGGCCGGGTGGAAGCATTGACATCGCGCGCGCTCATCCCGGTGAGGTCGCGATTGGCATTGAGCAGGGGCTGAGCGGAATTTTTCTGACTATCGATCACAGCCTGAATCAAATCGAGGCTTGGTAATGGCGGAAACTTCGTGATCAGCAGCGCTGTGTGCACGACTCCGGCGAGATCGATGTTCACCGGGCTGGGAAGTTGTTTCGCCCCCGGCTTCACGATCAACATCTGGCCGCCATGCACTGTCACTGCTTCGGCGCGATTGCCGTTTAGCCATAGCCGGCAGCTACCTTCGAGCACGATCAATTTGCTATAGCGGTTGTATTCGAAAAGAACGGTCGTGCCGGTGATGCCTACCGTCACCGCCGCGCTGTGAATGCGCGCGCCGCCAGAATCCTTCGGGACTCGCAACAGGATGGCGCCATTCTCTACGTCGATGTTGCGACCGCCCTGGTCGAAACTGAAAATGCTGTTCGCCCCTACGCGCGTGATGGTGAGATCGGGGAAGGTAAGTTCGGCGCGCGATTCGCCGCCTGTTCGCACCCCGGTGTCGTCGGTAACACTGTCATTCAACGCCGCTGGGCGCGGCGCGGCTTTCTTCGCGAGTAGTTTTACATCGTGCACCACCTGAGTGACGCGAGCTTGTTTAGCGGCAGCGAAAAGTAAGGTGGTCGCGGCTGCAATCGAAAGCAGAGCAAGAGTAGTTCGTTTCATGATTAGTTAGAATTTAATCGCAAAGGTAACGGTTCCACCAAGATTCGCGACGTTGTAGTTGTAGAAGCTTTCGTTCGATCGATTGGCGGCAAAGGAACCGAGCACACTTCCCGTTAGCCAGTTGCTGAAATGGTAACTGGCCCCAAGCGCGGCCGATCCCCCACCCTCGCGCCGGCTACCGTCGTTTTGATAGCGACGCAGCCAAAAATCAGCGTAAGCCTCAAGCGTGACGGAACGCGAAAGCGCCAGACTATAATCAAGATAAGGATTCAGCTCGTTGCGCTGCGAACGATCCGGATGAGTAGCCAAACCGATTCGGCTATCCAGACCAATCGCGAAACGTTGGTTTTGGCCGAGCGCCAGTGGAAGTTCGATATTAAAAGTCACCCCGTGGCTGGAGAAGGTGCCGCTTTCGCGCTCCATTGCATCAGTGAGAAACTCATAATCGTAAAGCGCGCGCAGGACGAGATTGTTTACCTGGGGCAGATAATAGCTCAAACCCGCCTGACCATCGAAACTGGCAAAGTTCAAATCGTCGTGCCGGGCGTAAACGAAATTCTGCTCGTCGGCGTTGAGAGTAAGAAAGAGCTCACCGGCAAGGCGCGGCTGATAGGACAAGCTCACTTTGGGCGCGAAGATAAAATCGTTGCTGGCGTTGCTGCGGACAAGGGCGGCGTTGGACGTATAGTAGAAAGGAATGGATGCACTGATGTTCCAGGGTTGATCAGTTGTTGCGTGCCCGAGCACTTTTTGATCGCCCATATCAGGATCGTTCGGAGTGGAAAGCGCGCGCCCATCGACTACTCCGTTCGCGTCCGCCTGGTCGTTATAAGGGCGAGCGAGTTGTGCGCGATCGAGCTGGCTCTGGGCGATAAGGCTTACCGGCAATAGAAAACCTGCCAGGGTGGCAAGTAAAGCAGCAACCATCTTGGACAATTTCCGAGGCATCACACAATTTCGCCGCCCGGGACGACGGCCACTACAGCGTCCTTTTGCTTAGAAGGACGAGATCAGTCAAGCAAACTGTGGGCCGCCGAGACGTGACGCGTATCGGGCGTGGGGCCAGCGCGTAGTGAATAAGTTAGCGCAGCGCAGCTTTGGGTGAGACTGCGTTCGGAGCGGCGGGACCGTTGCGGCGATCAAGCGCCGCCTTCCGCAGGACTTCAATTGACGGCACCCGCCGATTGTCGTTTTTCGCACCTGGGGAAACGATGACCTTCCCACCAGCCGATGGGACCGCCTTGTCCAGCAGATCGTTGAGCTGTGAGGTGTTGGAAACAGGAATTACTGCGCCGCGCGCCCGCAAAGATGGACTCTGGTGAATGGCAACGGAGCCGGCGAGCGTCGTTCCGGCCTTCGGAGCCGGGGCCGCATGCGCGGCTGGAACGCTCGTGCTGGCGGTGTTGCTAGTGGTCTGCGTAGTGCCGCTAGTATCGCCGGTGGGCGAAGATGGCGAGGCAACTAAACTGTGCGGTTGGTGGACAGGGCTAAAGGTATTTGTGTATGGCTGGGTCGTCGCACCCAAACCACCAAACGTGCCTGTAGTACTCCCGTTGCCGCCAGAGCCGGTATAATTTGCGACATCAGCAAATACGTTGGCCTGGTGCCCGCCAATCGTAACCGTCACGTCGTCGAAAATTGTCACCGTATGCGCAGCGATAGTAGCGGCACTCTGACTGTTCAGAATAACATCCGCCGTGAAATTGATGGAGCCATTGCTGCCGCCGGCGTAAAGACTCAACATCGTGTTCGCGTTAAGCGAACCACCGCCGATGTTCAGCGTCCCGTTAGTCCCGTAGGCGCCGGCTTTGATAACGTCGGCGTAAAGGTTCGCATTCAGGAGATTAACCGTGCCGGCATCGCCTTGGTGGTTGATATCGATTGTGCCGCCGTCCGCCTCGATTGTTCCGCTCACGTCTATGCTGCTGTTGTCGCCGGTGGCGAGAAGGGTGATCGTTCCGCCCGGTCCGGGAGCACTGGTATCAAGGAGCGAGAGTAGCTGAGCTGAATTGCTTACACTAATTGCGGAGCCCGTCATCTTCCCACTACTTAGGATAATGTTCCCGCCGCTCGCGCTCGAACGAAATGGAGCGATCGTTGAGGTTGGCTCGGCAGAAGAGACCTGAATGGTGGAATCCACCGAGACGCTTCCGTTTGCTGAATTAAGTTCAACCGTGCCGCCGGCTCCTGAGGAAGTGTTGTCCGAAAGGTTCGGATCAATGGTTCCGGTGGTGGCGGTGATCGGAGAGTCCGAAGTGACGAGGACATCGTTGGTCGCGTTGACAGTAAACATTCCGCCATCCCCGCCAGTAGTCGCGAAGACACTTCCGCCGAAATCGGTCGCGCCGGCATCCGCGCCATTGAAGTTAACGATTCCTATGCCGCTGCCTGGCTCGAAGCTAAGCGTGTTAGCGTTAATCGTGAGTATGCCTCCGGAAGTTAAGCCGGCAATACCGCCGAATTGGTTGCCGCTAAAATCAATTCCACTTGGGGAAACGATCGAGTCGACCGTGTAAGTTTGGAGCAAACCCGCTCCCTGCGGAAACCCAGGCGCCGTGCTAACAATAAATGGTTTAATGCCGCCGCCACTCGCGGTCAGGACGCCGGGTGTAATAATATTCGGAGCCGCGATCGTATCGGCGGTAATGTTCCCTCCCGCCGAAATAGTATCGAAGGCCGACAACCGACCCGTGACTTCAATCGTAGTTCCGGCAGTCAACCTACTAACGATGACATTGCCACCGACAGAAATGCTGGTAAGCGCCCTAACGTCGCCACTTAGTAAACTATAGAAGGTGTTGTTGGTGCCAGTAATATTAAGCGAGCCGCCATTGGCGGCGATGGTGCCGGAGGCAGAACCATTGTTGGAGATGGAATGCGCGGTGATATCACCGCCTGAGATGAAATTCGGCTGCGAGTCGGAGGTAGTAAAGAAATCGATATATTGCGCGTTGATCCCGCCGGAACCGGCCGTGAAGGTCGTGCTACCTGAGAGCGGGAGGGAAAGCGTGAACGGAGAACCGGCAGTTCCACCAATAAAGTTAATGGCGTTGCCGGCAGTGGCATTGAGCGAGAAGGAATAGGCGAAGCTCGTGTTCTCAACATTGAGGTTAATATTGTTCGTCACGTTCCAATTACCGTTGAAAATATTAATGGCGGTGGGGTTGTTGGCGCCAATATCGAGGTCGCCGCTACCATTAATATTAAACGTGGCTCCCTGCAGAGTGCCGCCATCCAGCGTGATCGTGGGAATCATTCCCGCGGGATCATTCTGGTCGATCGTAATTGTGCCAAAATCCGCGCGCACCGTGCCATTCACGACGATGTCGGCGCCCATGGTTGAGAGCGTAATCGAGCCTCCGAAATCTGAGGCGCTGAGCGGGATGAGGGAGAGGAGTTGGCCGGTGGAGGCTACGGTGATGCCGGTGCCGTTGGTGAGGTTGCTTTGCAGAGTGATCGAGCCGCCACTGGCGCTTTCGCGACCTGGAATTGCCGAGCTATCGTCGCGCAGATCGTCGGATGAAACTTGAACGGCGCTGTCCACCGAGATCGAGCCGCCGGCAGTAATGTTAACTGTCCCTCCATTACCGGCGCTTTCGGAAGTTCGGTCAGACACAATCCCTGTATAGGTCGTGATAGCTGGGCCGTCGTTATCGGGGTTATTAATGGTCACGTTGCCCGCGACCGCGATATTGACCTGGCCACCATTGCCACCGTTGTATGGCCCGCCTGCGTTATAGTTGCCGCCGTTCGCCGCGATGTAATCGAGATCGGCTGTTCCACCGATAGCCAGATTACCATTTGTGATGTTGAGCGTGATCCTGCCGCCGTTACCCGGGCTCGAATCGGCAAAATTCGGGTCAGCGTCCGTCCCATCCGAGAAGAGAATTGGACGACGCGCGCCGGTGCTGACGATGGCGCCGACCGTCATCGTGAAATCGACTGGCGTGAACCCATCATCATTGCCGCCGGCCGATGCATTATTAGATTGGATGGTCGGAAGATTGTCGGCAAAGAGCGTGCCCGCGGCGGAAACGTTATTGGCGATGATCCCAAAGCTGTAGGAGTTGTCGGTGTTATCAATGGTGATGTCGGTGCCGGCGACTAATGTGCCAGTGATAACTCCGTGCGCGGTGATGGAGCCGCCAGCGCTGACTACCGCGGGGTCGCCGGGCGTGAAAATTCCCTGGGCGGCGAATATATTTCCCCCGGCGGTGATGTTCCCGAAACCATCCGGATTACCGAAAATGCCCGGAGGACCTTGCTGTAAATTCAGACTGCCGTTGGTAGAAGTGATGTTTCCAAGGGCATTGATTGAGCCGCCCACTGCGGTGATATCATTATTCGCGGTAATATCAGTGACGGCGAAAAGGTCGCCAGCGTAGATGCGTCCCGCGGCGGAAATGATCGTGGCCGACAAACTCAGCGATTCCAAGTCCCCGATGGTTGTTGTAAGTGCGCCTTGCGCTAAGATGCGGCCGGACAAAGCAGGAAAATCGCCCTGCAGAGGCAATTTGACGCTACCGACGGTGATGTCTCCCTGAGAATCCAAGGTCAGGTTCGGACCGAGGAACTCGATGGCCTGGGCGTTAATGCCGCCACTTCCCGCCTGGAAGTAGGTGTTGCTCGAATTTGAAAAGTCGAATATCTCCGAGCCACCGCTAAGGTTAATGGTGTCAGCTGTCGCGCTGAAGGTGTCCCATTGCAACGCCCCGCTATTCGGAGTGACGTTCAGAGTGTTAGACGCGATCAGGCCGACCGAGCCGATGCCCGGCCCCGCGCCGGAATTGGAGAACTTACTCAAGTCAAAGTTAATATCGCCCTGGGATTGGATGAAAATGTTTCCGGCATCGATACTTCCAGTTCCCGTTAGGTAATTGGAACCTACGGTGACATCGAAGTTACCTACCTGGACAGTCGAGTTGACCTGCACCGTGCCTTCCGCATCGAGATTCAAGGTAGCCACGCTCACGTCCGAGCCGAGAGTTATGTTACCATTGGCGCCGCGCGCATAGAGCAGGAGATGGTTCATCTGGGAGAAGGAGATGTCAGAACCCAGATTGATCGCTCCGTCCTGAGTAGCAAGGAAGACGAAGTCCAGTCCGCTAAAGGTGAAGACACTGCTATCGCCGCCGGAGGTAATACCATTGACGCCGATCAGGCCCAATCGAGTCACGCCGCCATTTGCGGTTGAGATTTGAGGATCGTTGACCAGCTCGAGATTCTGGAACTTGAAGACGGCGATATTACTAAAGGTGCCGGGTTCGTAGCTGATCCCAGCAAAGGTATCGAAGCTTGATTGCGATCCAAACGCCCAGGTGGCGAAGGGGCCGTCCTGAGTAGAATCGCGATATATCTTACCGTAGTCTATTTGGTTGAGGGTGGTGATGCTCGGGTCGGTCGAGATCACCGTGCTGCCGTAGATAACATAAGGATCGGGCGAAGTAATAGTCGAGGGCGAGCCATACTTGCCCGGAGTGCCCATCGGGGTAGGTGTCGGAG